>JBGCER010000473.1:0-3543 GCA_045106515.1 Myxococcota bacterium | reverse complement strand
TGGTCGAAAACCTTGGTTCCTAGACGACCTCCTAGAGCCTGTGGCTCACGAGCCAGGCCTCCTAGACATCACCGAGCGGATGGTCGAGCGAAAACGAAGTGAGTTTGCCGGAGATCCGCGACTTCTGGACGGGGTCAAGGTCAGCGGCACTCGAAAGGGGGACCCCAGAGTCTACGTCGAAGCGCGACTGCCTGAGGGGTACTCAGTGGGGGAGTAGGGTGTGAAGGCTGATCACGCAATGACCTTGGCCATTCGCAGTGTCTCCGCCGGCATCTCGTGCTCCAGCGTCCACTCGATATTCATCGGGCGCTCGCCCTCCCAAGTCGTGCACTGAACTGGGCCCAGGAACGTGTAGGGCATCGTCTCGTTCCGGTCGTCTTTCTTGCGTTCGCGCACGAATAGCAGGGGTGTAATCGCCTCTTCCACGTGGCGAACATGCCGCTGTCCCTTCACATCCTTCGCTCGGGTGCCAGACTGCGACTGCCAGTGAAAGCGGTCCGGTCCAATCGCGTAATCGGCGTACATGGTGGTAGGGGAGTAGTCCTCCTCATCCTTTTGGAGCGTCACGAAGAGAAGGTTGCACCTGGAGTATTTGTCGAAGTGAACCCCTTCGCGCGGGATGTAGAGCCGCCCCTTTCTGACGTCGCCGAGGGCCGCCATGATCTCGTTGAGTCGGTAGGTACCGTGCACCTGCAACGCGAGTTTGGCGGGATGTACAAAGGGAAGGGTCATGTGGGTGACCCGGTCCGCCAGCCAATCCAGGAGCTGTCGAAGCTCGTGCAATAGTGCGGTGTGTTCGCGCAGACACCGTTCTGCTGCGCCAAGGTCCATCGCCTCTCCGCCCAGCAGCGTGGCCAAGAGCATTCGTTTTAGAGCGGATGAGAGGTCATCACCGTCCAGCCAGCCGCGCCACCCGTTTAGTCGAACGGGGTCGTCCACATGCAGCAGCCGGCCGATGCCGCGGGAGATCTGCGCCTCCTCAGGCCCCGCTTGGTCGCAAGGCAGTCCAGCGATGCGCTTCAGCTCTGAAAAGGTACGACCTGAGCGGTATAGTTCTACAGGCTCGATCTCTGCCGACCGCAAAAACCCAGCCAGAGTCGTCTCACCAGAGTCCCGAAGCTCCGCAGCGAGGGAGCGCCGATCGAGCTTCATCCGGGAGGCGATATTATTGAGGATAATCTCCTTGCTGACTCGGTCGAGCTGGATGATGCAGCCCGAAGGGAGGAAGGGGAAGTCCTCTTCGACCTGCTTGGCCAGGGCCCGACGTCCGATGGGACCGACGATGGCGCGGAACCGGTCGACGTAGCGGAAGCGCTCGTGGGCGACGCCGACAAAGTCGAGCACGGTCACGCAGCGCTTGCCCTCGTGGTGCCGCAGACCCCGTCCGAGCTGCTGGAGGAACACCGTCGAGCTCTCCGTGGGTCGCAGGAAGAGCACGGTGTCGATCTCGGGGATGTCGACGCCCTCGTTGAAGACATCGACGGTGAGCAGGCAGGCGAGATCACCATCGCGTAGCTGACGAAGGAAGCGGGCGCGCTCGACCGGCTTGGTGGCCCCCGTGATGGTCGCGCTGGGGATGCCAGCCTTGGTGAACACCTCGCACATGAAGGCCGCGTGGTCGACCCCAACGCAGAAGGCGAGCGCCCGCATCTGGGTGGGGTCATAGACGTGCTTGCGCAAGGCCTCGACCACCAGGTGGGCCCGGATGTCGTGGCCTGTGTACAGGTCTTGCAACGCACTGAGGTCGTACTTGCCGCGTTTCCAAACTTCGCGTAGGTCCGTGTTGTCGGCGACTGCAAAATATTGGAAGGGAGCCAATAAACCCCGGTCAATGGCGTCCCAGATGCGCAGCTCGCTCGCGATGCGACCGTCGAACCACTCCAGCACCGAGCGGCCATCTGCGCGCTCGGGTGTGGCGGTCAGACCTAGAAGCTCTTGAGGCTTAAAGTAGTCTAGCAACCTCCGGTATGTGTCGGCGGCGGCGTGGTGGAACTCGTCGACGATGATCACATCGAAGTGCGCGGGATCCCAGTCGGCGAGGTCGACGTGGCGCAGCGACTGCACGGAGGCGAACACATGGGTCCAGTCGAGGGGCCGCATCCCGTCCACATAGAGCTCCGCGAAGGAGCCGTCCGATACAGCGTGCCGAAAGGTGTCGCGGGACTGGGTGAGGATCTCTTTGCGGTGAGCCACGAAAAGTAGCTTCAAACGCCTACCAGCTGCCGCACACAACCGGGCGTAGTCCAAGGCCGCGACGACCGTTTTTCCCGTGCCGGTTGCTGCGACGACCAAGTTGCGATGCCGATCATGGGCCACACGTTCGGTGTTCACGCGCTCTAGGATGACCTTTTGGAAGGTGCGCGGGCGGAGCTTGAACACGGCGTTGAGCACGCCTCTGGGCCGTTCGGCGTGGAGGGTTTCGCGGAAGATATGCGGGTCATAGACCTCGAAGTCCTCCTCACTCCAGTGGTTGTCGAACGCCGCTTGGAGCTGCCCCAAAACCGCGCGATTCTCGATCTGGGACAGGCGGACATTCCACTCCCGACCGGCGGTGAGGGCGGTGTGGGACAGGTTGGAGGAACCAACGAAAGCTGTGCTATACCCGGAATTCCGGTGGAAGATCCATGATTTGGCATGCAGCCGAGTCCCTCCACTCTCATAGGAGACCCGGACCTCGGCGCCGCGCTCAACAAGGTCGTCCAGGACCTTGGCTTGGGTCATGCCGCTGTACGTCGTGGTCAGGACCCGCAGAGACTTGCCCGCGTCCAAGTGGCGGTGCAGAACGGGGCGAAGGTGACGATAGCCCTGCCAAAACAAAAAGGCGCAGATCAGGTCGATACGGTCTGCGGATGCGGCCTCCAGACGCAGCGCTACGTCCAGGGAGCGCTCGCGGTTGGCGTTGACGTAGAGACCGGACTCCGAGAGGGGCAGTTGCGGCCGCGGCGGGGGCTGTGCCCCGATGGCGGTGAGGAGCTGATCGGTGAGGTTGTCTTCGCTAGCGTCGAAGCCCTTTGTGTGGCTCTCGATGACGGTGAGCAGTTGGTTGACCAGGCGGATCTGCGACTGGGGACGCTCGTTAGCGGGCAGGGAAGAAAGGGCGCGTTTCAGGTGATCGCTGAAGTGGTCGGCCAGCCGTCTTGCGGACTCGCTCGGACCAAGCGCGCGGGTCTGGGCTTGGGCGGACAGGTCGGCCTGCAGCGCCATCGTAACGAGTGCCTCATAGAGTCCGGCGGCGTGCTTGTCGTTGGACATATGTCCCCCCAATCGGATGGGGGAACTCTACCGGATGACGCTGTACGGCTGGCCCAAAGGTCTCGGGGCCCACGTTGAACTGGCCCCAGACCCCACCTACAAGCTCAACTCCACCGTCACATCCGTCCCCGCACGTCCTGGGATTTCGTAGGTGCTCGACACGACGCTATCCGTTGCATCGCTGATGATTTAGGTGTAGTCTCCAACGCCCATGAGCGAGATCTCCACAGACTCGCCTGGAGCCAACGGGCCGTAGTTGGGTCCGGGGTACGTCTCCATGTCGGTCGTCGA
>JBGCER010000472.1:0-5520 GCA_045106515.1 Myxococcota bacterium | reverse complement strand
GATGGCACGCCGCTCCGCTTTTTGCGACTCGCGCACGTGTGGACCGCACCCGGCGAAGAGTCGGTGTTCTACGACCGGATATCGGCGGTCTTTGCGGCGACCGGCACGTTCGCGGGCATGGCCTTTGTCGACCCAAGCTGTCCGCACCACCAACGGATTCGAGCCGGCGGAAACCCAGGGTTGATCGACCAGCTCGGCGTGCGGCCCACGGCTCATGTGATGGCGGGCAGCGTGGGTGTGGATGAAGCGGACTGGCCTGGGGGCCCCCTGTGGATCAGCCCAAACGACCCGGCTTAGGTCTCCAGCTTCAACCTGAACCATGCTTGCCGTAGATCCCTGCACGTGGCGGTCCACCACACCCACTCGGCTCCCTCATCATAAAACGGCTTGGGCCAGTAGGTGCCCCACACCGCCGAGCTCGTGCACTTGACGGCCGGTGACCAAGAAGAGTCGTCGAAGCTGGCATCTTGCCAGCCGGGGCCAGGGTCGGTGGAGGTCATGAGCCAGTCGCCCTCGCCCGTGCGCGAGACGATGGTGCCGTCGACCTTCACCACGGCGATGAAGCCCGAGATGACCGATCCCACGTCGGTGGCCTGGATGGCGATGACGGTCTGGCCGGCGGGGACGGTGGCGGTGAGGGTGTCTCCGCGCTGCCAGTCGTTTTGGTGGGTCGCCGTGTACTCTGTGCCATCGATGAAGCCGGTCCAGGCATCATCGGCGGTGAGGAAGAGTTCGATGTCTCGATCGGGCGCAAAGCCTTCGCCTTGCACCACCGCGTTCAGGCTCGGTGTCGTGGGCGCGTCGGACAGTACCACCAGCGTGCCTTCGTCCCGGAGGGCGTCGATGGGGGCGTAGTCGATGGGGATCGACAGCTCGGCCCCAGGCTCGATGTAGGTGGGCAGCGCGTCTTGCAGAGCCGGGTTGGCGAAGACGAGCTCCGGGGAGGACGCGGTGAATTCGAGGCCGCTGATGGTGCCGACGGCGTCGCCCACGTTGCGCACGACGAAGTCGGTGGAGGCGCGATCTCCGGCGTTGACGACCCCAAAGTCATGACTCGCCGGCTCCAGGACGAACTCGGGCAAGAGCAGGCTGCCTTCCAGGTCGACGGACACGGTGGCCCTGTCCGGGTCATTGCTTCGAATGCCGATTTTGGCTTGCTCGACTTCGGTCGTCATCTCGGTCGGGGCGAATGAGACCGACCAGCTCGACGTGTCTCCCGGCTCCAAGAGGGTGCCGTCGAGTGCTTGGAACGAGAAGGTCGATGGCCCTTCTTGCAGTACGACCCGAAGCACATCGAGCGGCGCTTCGCCCACGTTGGTGACGGTGAACAGCTCTGTGGCACGGTCGCCCGCCGCGACGGCGTCGAAGGTGATCTGCGCGGGCTCGACCTGGATGGCCGGGCGCAAGGCCTCTTCGTCCGGGGGGACCTGGGTGTTGTCGAGGGCGCTGACGCCGGTCTCGCTACAGGCGAGGCTCAGGCCCCAGAGGGGGAGGATTCGCACAAGACCTTCCAGGTTTGACGGCCAGAGTAGCATCGGTGTGCAAGAGCGCGGCTTTCGAAAGGACCTCGACGAGTGCAGCGGCGGCCAGCGGTGAGCTTTTGATGAGAACGGGAGAGCCCGCACACTTCTATATAGGTGTGTGTCGATCTCGCGCCTTGGAACTCCAGGAGCGAGCGACAGACCTTGGAGGCAGCCATGACTCGTCGAAACCCGCTCGCCGTCCTCGCTGGGGCTTGTGTGAAGCCCCTGCAGCGCAAGACGAGGCTCACCGATCTAGGGGGCTTGGGCCAAGCCCGATTGGGCCGAGAGGCAAGGATTGCCCGGAGTCTTGAGCGGGTCTATCACACCGGCCAAGATCGGATCTGGGACGGCAAGACCGTACTGGCGGAGCTGGTGGCCAAACACGGTGGCGTGAACGTCGAGGAGCCGTATCGTTCGTCTCTGCACGCGGTGCTCTCCGCCATGGTCTGGGGTGAGTTGGCGGCGTGGAAGGTTTCTTCTGCGTTGGCGGCCTCCCTGGACTTCCACGAAGGGCGGCTGGCGGCCACGTCCCAAGCGCACGACGAAGCGCGGCACTTCTTCGTGCTCTACGACTACCTTCAGCTGCTGGGCGGGGAGCCGACCTTGGCGCCAAAGCCCGCGCGGCGCGTTCTGGAGAAGGTGATCGACGCGGACTCCCTGGCCAAGAAGCTGGTGGGGATGCAGCTGCTCGTGGAGCCCGTGGCGCTCACGCTGTTTACCGTGATGCGCCGCAGCGAGGTATGCCCGGTTCTGTCCGAACTGCTGCCGTACCTAGAGCAAGATGAGGCGCGCCACGTGAACGTGGGGACCCACCTGCTGCCCTCGCTCATCCGTGAGATGGGTGCCGTCGAAGCTCTAGACTATTGGGCCTACCAAGGGCGCTTATTCCAACTTGAGATCGCCGGGCTCCAGCAGCTCGAACCCCACATCGCCGTGCTGGGGTGCGAGATCCGCGACGTGTTTCGACTGGGCATGGGCAAGCAGCTCGGCGCGGCGCGGATGGTGACGGATCAGCTGGGATCGCGCTCACAAGTGGCGATCGACGTGCTGCGGCGCAGCATGGAGTTCACCCAGGCCTGGCGATTCCCGGAAGGCGGGACTGAGGCCGGCTGGTTCGATCGGCTGCGTTCGGGGGCGAAGGCAGCCGGTACCCGCGCGATGCCCATGGAGATGGTCAGCTCCTAGGGGGCCGCGATGCCCAGCCCAATCGCAGAGCGACTCTCTAGGCCGATGATCCGATCGGGTGTGGCGCCGGTCTTGAGAGAGGTGGGATCGAAGCGAACGGCGGATCCTCGGCTCGAAGCCGTGTCGAGGGCATCGGTCCGGTTGATGACCCACAAGCCGCCTTCGGAGTCGAAGCCCAGGCCCCACGGGGCGTGCAGCCCCTCGGTCAGGATCGTCTTGGCCGCACTGGACGCCAAGTTGGTGGTGAGTCCGTCGGTCGTCCAACTTCCAGCGGCGATCTCGACGATGCGGGCCTGACCGGTCATCGAGCCGCTCATCCAGAGATCGCCGTCTCCATCAAACTCGAGGTCGAAGACCGTGTCGAAGAGCCCGTTGGCCGCCCCTGCGAGGACCGAAACTGGCGATGGGGCGCTCCCATCAAAGGGTCCTTCAAACGCTACGATAAGCCCAAAGCTGGTGCTCACCCACACTCGGTCAGAGCCATCGAAGGCCACCGAACGGGCAAAGCCTAGGGTGGGGGAGGTGCCACCGGCGAACGTGATCATGGGCTTGGCGGTGGTCTCTCCGGACGTCCACGACGCGATATTGGGCTCTCCACGAGGCGTGCCGGTGAAGTCTAGGGCGCTGTTGACGATCCACACGGTGCCGTCGGCATGGGTGCGCACCGAGGTGGGGTAGTTGAGCCCCTCTTCGATGCGCTGGATCTCGCCGTCGAGCTCGAAGGGAGCCAGGATCGCCAATGCACCCGCAGGCTGATCCGCGTCCGGGTCGCCCACGTTTTCGGCCACGACCACGCGCCCATCGTCGAGCCAGGTCACATCATAAGGCTGCTCCAGCACGGCCTCGGAGCGGCGGTCGATCCGACCAGGTTGCTGCCACGTGGCCGGCTCATCCACCATCACGATCTTGGATATGCCGGCGTTGGTCCAAATGAGACTCTCTTCGTGCACCACCACGGGCGGGCGGTACAGGCGCTCGCGAACGGGGGCCTCGGCCATGAGCTGCAGCTCGAAGCGACCGGGGGATGCGGCGTCGTTCGTGACCGAGACTTGCCCGGGTACGCCGATTTTGACTGTGGGCCCAGGGGTGGCCACACTCAAGCCGGGTCCGGCCTGTTCCGCGGTGATCCAGAATTCCTCGTCCCACCCACCGCTGCCTACATGGGAGATGTCGAAGGTGGCGGTCTCGCCGGCGCGCAGATGCGCGATGGCGGGCTGTGCATCCAAGCCGCTGGTTGGGGTGTTGGGCCAGGGGCATGATGACGGGTAGGCGGGCGGGAGCGCGCCAAAGAAGGCATCGGACATGCTGGGGATGAAGGCGAAGTCCAGCGCGCGCGCTTGGGCTTGGCAGGCCAGGTCTGTGGTTGTGGCATCGCCGAAGTCTTGGGCCAGCACCACCCCGCCGGCCGCCCGATAGGCCACCGCCTTTTCGACCAATCCCGCGTACCCAGGGGCATCTTGGTCCACGAGCACGTAGCTGCCGCCCGCGCTGTCGTAGCGCGTGGTGAACACCTCGAACATCAGCGCGTCGACGGAGGGGCCGGTTTCAGGGATGATCTCGATGCCGCGGTTCTGCACCAGCGGATAGCCCTCATGATCAGCGCGCAAGGCCTCGATCAGGGCGATCATGCCGGGCTTTGTATCCGGAAAGACATCGACGGTGTCGACGGTGTCCAAAAACAGCCCATCGTAGCCGAGCGCCATCAGCTGGTTGGCTTGGGTGCGAACGAAGGTGCGCCAGCCTTCTTGGTTGGTGTCGGCAAAGTGGGCATCAAAGTTCGGGTTTTTACCCAGGAACCACTCTGGGTTTGATTCTAAGATCGACTGGCCCAGCACGATCTCGCCGTCGACCAAGTAGGTATTAGACAGCCCGATCTCGCCGATCGAGAGGTAGACCACCACCCGCGCTCGGGTGCGCGCTACCGCGAGCTGATCCATGGTGAGCAGCGGCTGCACGATGGCGAGATCGACCTGGTCCAATGCCGCGAGATCAGAGGGGTCTCGTCCGTAGTAGGTGGCGTAGGTCTGAACATCGGCGAGCAAGGTGGTCGACTTGGGCGGCGCGTCGGTGTCGGTGTCTGTGTCGTCGGTGTCCGTGTCGTCGGTGTCCGTGTCGTCGGTGTCCGTTTCGGTGTCGAGCCGGTCGTCCGGATCGTCGTCATCCACGTCCACGCAGCCGACGAGTCCTGCGAGCACACATAGGGTCATGCAAAGACGCATTTGGGATCTCCGCGGTCGTGCACCCGTCCTATCCGAAGATCGGTGGGCGAACGGTGCCAAAGTACACGTTCGCCGCCATGCTCATCTCGCACGATCAGGGGAGGTGGCCTCTGTCGCCCATCGTTGTGCGGTAGGTTTGTGGTTCCGGAGAGCATCTCGTGAGCATTCGCGTCGCCATTGTCGAGGACAACCGAAGGTTCCGAGAGTCCGTGGAGCTGGTGCTTCGGATCCGCCCGGGCCTCGAACACGTCGGCAGCTTTGGCTCGGTTGAGGAGCTTTCAGGCGCGTTAAACACCCCAGCTGCAATGGTCGCGCGCTGGGATGTGGTGCTCATGGACCTGGACCTTCCGGGGGCGAGCGGCATCGAGGGCATTCGGCTCATGAAGAAGCGCTACCCGAGCGTCGCCGTCGTTGTGTGCACCGTCTTCGAAGAGCCCGCCACGATCCTGAATTCCATTAGTGCGGGTGCAGACGGGTATTTGCTCAAGTCGTCTGGGCTCGACGACCTGGTGGACCAGCTGCAGTCGGTGGTCGAGGGGGGCTCTAGCCTGTCGTCGACGGTGGCCCGGACGTTGCTGGACGTGGTGCGAAAG
>JBGCER010000471.1:0-6539 GCA_045106515.1 Myxococcota bacterium | reverse complement strand
GGCGCCAATGACCGCCAAGGAGCGCGACCGCCTGCTGTCCGTCTGCGCAAACGGTCAGGCGAAGGTCGTCGATCGGAGCCAAAACAACGCAGTTGTCTGGCAGGGAAACGGCGGTTGTCCTGTGTTTTGGCCTGTTCTGGCGAAGAAGAGCCAGTAGACGTTTTTAAGGCGCGTAGGTGTACCCGTCGGCGCCTTCCGTGCTCGCGTCATTATCCAAGTACACCCCGTTGGTGACGGGGGTGCCGCCACTACTGTCGAACTGGAACCAGGCCGCGCCGAGGCCGCTGCCGGTGGCTGGAGTCGGGTCGTCGTCGGTATCGGAGCCGCCTGGGCCGCCGATGGCCAGGTTGGCTTCGAAGACGCAGTCCTGAACGTCGACAGTGCCGGACCGCACGAAGAGGCCGCCGCCCATACCCGCGCCGCCGCCGCCATCACCGGCGTCTGTGCTGCTGACGTCGCAACAGCCGTCCCCCGATCCTCCGCCGAACCCTCCGCTGACCCGTGGCGCGGGGTCTGTCTCGCGGATGAGCCCGGTGCCTCCGCCGCCGCCAAAGCCGCCGACGCCCGCGCCACGATCGAAGGAAAACAACCCCATAGTGCCGCCGCCGCCACCGCCAAAGTCGCCAGCGCTCGCATGCACCGCCGGACCGAAGAAGTCGAGACGCCCCCCGACTCCACCGGTTGCACCGCCGCCCGCCCCGCCGGCGAAGAGCCCGGTACTCGCGGTCTCGCCGCCTTGTCCACCGGCTCCTCCTACGGCTTCATTGCCCACGAAGGCGCAGCGTTCGAGGGGACCTGGGCGGGCCGTCAGTGAGCCTCCGGCCACGAAAATGCCGCCACCGAAGCCCGCTCCTCCACCCCCTCCGCCGCTCGGAAAGCTGCTGCTAGATCCGGCACCGCCGTCTCCACCAATGGCCCGATTATCGAGGATCTCCACATCGATAAGGGTCAGCTCGCCTGCAGTGTAGATGCCGCCGCCCCAGCTGGTCTCGTCGCCTCCGGCTGACAGGCCCACGTAGGTGGTGGCTCCGTTTTCGACGGTGACGCCGTCGAGCAGCAATGCCCCGTCTTCGTGCACGTGAAAGACGCGGTCGATGCCGAATCCGTCGATGACGGCCTCGCCGCAGCCCAGCAGGGCGATGGACGAGTGAATGTCGAGGTCTCCGCTTTGGTTGTCATCCTCTCCGGCGCCTTCGACCCGGAGAACGCTCGCACCCAACACGCTAAAGACAAGGGTGTCCGCCTCGGACCCGGCGGCGCATCCGTCGACGGCGCTGTCATCATTTGCGGCGTCGATGGCCTCGCGGATGGAGCAGAATCCGTCGTTCGCCGCGTCCACGGCGGTGTTGACCTCGATGGCACCCAGGGTGTCGTTGTTCAGCACGACCTCGATGGGCTCAGAGTCGTCGTAGCCATCGTTCAATACATAGGTGAACCGGTCGATCTCGGCGTACTGGGTGGGTACATAGGTGTACGTGCCGTCGGGCCGGAGGTCTAGGTCTCCGAACTGTGGCTCTTCGATGAGTGTCACAGTGAGCGCATCGCCGTCTTCATCGCTCGCCATCTCCAGGACGGAGCTTGAGCTCAGTGCCAGGCACATGCCGTGGAAGGGGCTCTGGTCTGGCGCCGCAGTGGGCAGCCGGTTGAGCAGGGGCACGCTGTCGGACACGGCCATCTCGCCATCGGCGGTGCCGTCATTGGGCACGACTGCGCACGACACCTCGTCACCGCGTTGGGCGGTGCCGGCGGGCAGGGCATTGTTGGTCAAGCCGGGCACGACCACGCCATTGATCCACCAGGAGTAGGTCAGAACGACGGCGTCGCCGTCGGCATCGTCGGACTCACCGGGCTGGCATGATGCCGCGGTGTCGACGTGCAGGACGCTCGGTGAGACCACTGGGGCCGGGGCGGTTGGAGCCTGGTTGATGATCTCGTTGACCTCGGTTTCTGAACCGCAGGCCACACAGAGGCTGAGCATCGTAAGGGAGAAGAGTCGCATAGGAACCTCGGCACCCAAAGAGTTGGGCAAAACTAAATTTAACTAGGCTAAATGTGGGCGTGTCCTAGGGGCGAAACACAAAGCCGTTCGCGCCATCGGTGGTCGCTTCATTGCTCCGGTAGGTTCCCTCGATCACCGCATTGCTCTCCGAGGCGTCGAACTGGAACCACGCGGCACCGAACCCGCCGCCGCTCTGGGGGTCGGTCCCACCGCCGGTCGCGAGGCCCGCCGCGCCCCCCGCGACCTCGTTGGCTTCGAAGAGGCAGTCGCTCACATCCACCGTGCCGCTCAACACGAAGAGGCCACCGCCGAATCCGGCTCCACCGCCACCGCCCGTGCCCGAGGTGCAGCAGTCGCTGCCGCCGTCGCCGCCGCCAAAGCCCCCTGAACCGCCAACGACCGGAGTGGAGGGCGGGTTGCCGAAGAAGCGCTGTTCTGCGCCACCACCACCACCGCCGCCGCCGAAGCCCCCCGTGGCGCCGCGGCCCGTGGCTTGGACGATATAGGGGGACGATGGCCCGCCGCCGCCGCCGCCGCCGCCGAACCCGCCTGGCTCGGGCGCCTCGCGGAACTTGCCGCCAGCGCCGCCCGATGCGCCGCCGCCAGCGCCTCCAGACGCGGAATAGTAACTGTCGACCGGCCACCCCCGGCCTCCGTCACCTCCCACCGCGCGGTTGCCAATAAATGCACACCGCTCAAGCGCGCCGGAGCTGGCCGTTAGGGTGCCCAGTTCGATGAACACGCCGGCTCCCATGGCCGCGCCTCCGCCAGCGCCACCCGAGCGACTGTTTTTGCTAAACCGACCCGGTCGGTATCGCTCGCCATCATTTCCGTGTCCACCTTGGACTTCGTTGTCGATCACCTGTACGTCGATGAGCGTCAGGTCGCCGCTGCTGGCGATCCCTCCACCCCAGCCGGAGTCAATGGTGTCGCCGCCGATCGGGTGCTGTCCCGACGACAGTCCGTTTTGAACCGTCACACCATCGAGACGCAGGTCGCCTTGCTCATGGACGTGGAAGACCCTGTCCATGGCGTTGCCGTCGATGATGGTCGTGCCGCACCCGACGATGTCGATGGTGGACCGGACGTCCAGGTCGCCGGTTAGATTGTGGTCTTCCCCCGCGCCCTTCACGCGGAGCACGTTGGCTCCAATCACGTTGAAGATCACGGTGTCTGCGCCGGAGCCGGCGGGGCAGCCATCGACCGCGGTGTCGGTATTGGCGGCCTCGATCGCCTCTCGAAGGGAGCATTTGCCGTCGCTAATTGCGTCTTGAATCCCGTTGACTTCGATGGCTCCGACCAGGTCGTTTCGCAGCACCACCTCGATGGGCTCGGACACGTCGAACCCGTCGCTGACGGTGTAGGTGAAGCGATCTTCATCGACGAAGCCATCGGGGGTGTAGACGTACGTCCCGTCTTCGTTGAGCTGCACATCGCCGTACAAGGGCCGATCGACGAGCTCGACGATGAGCGCGTCGCCGTCTGCGTCCACGTCGTTTTCCAGGACCGAGCTTGGCCCGACCGCCACACAGCGGCCGTGGATGACGGCCTCTTCGGGGTCCGCTGTCGGGCTGCGGTTGACCACGGGGACGGTGTCGGAGATCGCGAGTGGACCGTCGAGGTCCCCGTCGGTGGGCAGCACGGCACACGAGACTGCATCGCCTCGCTCGGCGGTGCCGGCGGGCAAGGTGTCTTGGCTCATGCCCTCGACGACCTCGCCATTGATGAGCCAGGAGAACGTCACCAGGACCGAGTCGCCATCGGCATCGTCGAAGGCGCCGAGCTCACACAGCGCCTCGGTGTCGATGTACAGCTCGCCCGGGGACACCACGGGCGTGGCTGCGGTGGGCGCCCGGTTGGCGATCTCTGCGACGGTGGTTTCGGAGCCGCAGCCCGCGTACAGCCCGAGCAGGGCCAAGGAGACAAGTCTCATGAGAACCTCGTGGCCCGGAGAGCCGGGCTAAATCAGTTACAAAGCTATATTTGCGGGTGCCGACTAGTTCAGGTCTTCGACGACCAGGAGCGTGGCCACGGCCCGGCTGAGATCATCGCTGACGTTGTGAGCGCCGCACTCGGCTTCCAAGCCGATTCCGTAGGTGACGCGGTAGATTCCTGGTTCCGTCGGTGCCGTGAAGTCTTGGCGGAGTCGGCCTTCGTTGGCGGCTCCGGTGCTCATGGTGCCGGAGTAGGCGCAGGCGGTCATGGTGTCGCGAATGCCCACGTACAGCTGCGCGGTGCAGCCTTCGCAGTAGTCGGCTTGCGGCACATTTAGGGCCCAGTCCAGCTCGAAGGACACCTTCGCGCCGGGTGTGGTCTTGAGCACCCCGGCGTCAGCGCCGTTGAATGCGGGGTCGGAGAACACAAAGTCGCGGCCGGTCCAAGCGCCGACGACGGGTTCGGTCTCGGACTCACAGAGCCCGATGTCTGCGATCCGCGGATTCGTGCCGAGTTGCAGAACCTCTTCGCCGTCGAGCAGGCAGTCACCGTCGGAGTCGAGCAAGGTGGGGTCGGACTTGTAGAGGTTGACCTCGTCGCCATCGGACAAGCCGTCGCCGTCGGTGTCGGCCAGGGTCAGGTCCGTGCCGTAGGCAGCCTCTTGGCGGCGGCCGAGGCCGTCTCCGTCTTCGTCCTCGATGTAGACGAGGTGGAGTACATCGCCAGACTTGAGTTCTAAGCTACCAAAGTCGTAGTCGCCTCGGCCGGGGCCCATCAGGTTCACCGTGTCGGTGAGGCCGTTCGTCGAGCGGTGCAGCACCATCCAGTAGCCGGCTTTGCTCTCATCATTCGCCACGTCCCGCACCGAGATCAGCTCACGGTAGTCGTCCGTCTCGTCCATCTCGTAGGGGAGCTTGAGGATCTTGGTGAACGCGTCCCAGGCCGTGATGCGCAGCAGGTCGCGATCCACGTTTGTCGCCACCTGATAGCGCTCGCTGTTGACCAGCGTATCATCGCCTTCATAGTCTACAATGATGGTGGCGGTTCGGGCCATCACATCGGTCTGGTTGTGGGTGAACGAGCGACCGGAGTCGTCGGTCAGCTCGTAGGCAACCACCTCGACGTGCAGGTTGGATGAGTCGGCGAGCAAGGCCTTGGCCGTGCCGGTGTCCAGGCCGTCATTGAGGAAGACGAAGGGCCCATTGGTCTGGCCCGGCGCATAGGTGAACGCGGGAAACTCCCGTTGGGTGGTGTCGAAGTTTAGCCCGCCGACCGGGGAGAGGATGGTGTCGAGTCCGGGGGTCGACATATAGGCGCTGATGGCCACATTGGAGAGGGTGTAGGCCACATCTCCGCTGTTTTCTACATCGACGGTCACGGCCAAGACGCCCCCGCTGATGGTTGTGCCTTCGCTCTGGGCGAGCCCCTCGGCCACCGCCAGGCCCTCGCTGTTCTCTTGGCTCTGCTCGTCGGTCCAGGTGAGCGACGTCTCCTCGGTCGTGGACTTGCTCGACTCGTAGCTGAGCGTGGCGGTCACGCTGCCGGACACGCCGCCGGGGAAGCCCGCCGAGGCGCTGACGCTCACCGAGGCACCGACGGACTCGGTCCACTCCATGGCATGGGAGTTTGTCGACGACTCTGAGGTTGTGACCGTGCTGGATGAGGCCTGTGAGCGCTCCACCTCATGGACCTTCTCGGTTCCGGTGCTCGACTCATAGAGCAGAGCGAGGGAGGGTGCGCTGGTGATATTGATGCCGATACGTGGGGTATCCGCCACCCGAGGGTTGAACTTGTAGTTGTTGTTCTCGGGCGAGAAGCCGAGCTCGACGACCTCGCGGTAGTCCGAGAAGCCATCGCCGTCGGAGTCGGCCAAGTGCAATGCGGTGCCCAGTTCGAGCTCTTCACAGTCGGTCAGGCCGTCTTCATCTTCGTCGGCGTCGCCGGTGCACAGCTCGTCGACCGGGTCTGGGGTCGGCGTGGTGGGTTCGGGGTCGGTCACTCCGCAGGCGGTGGCGGCAACGAGGAGCAACAGGGGTACCGGGCGAAGCATGGAAGCACTCTCTTTTGGGGTGCTCCATTTGTAGTGGGGTGCCTGGTCTTCGCCCTATTAATCGACCTTAATCGTGGTTAAAGTAAGACAATTCGTGAGCGCGAGGTCGCGGCGAGCGCCTTGGCTAAGGCAGCATCAGCTTCATGCAGTAGACGCTTCCTCCGCTCTTGAGGAACTCGCTCGTGTCGAGCTGGACGACGCTCAGGCCAAGGGCTTGCACGGCGGCGTTGGTCTTGGTCGCGCCTGCTTGCACGATGAAGTGGCGGCCGTCTGGGCTGTGGCCATTGCAGGCGAGCAGCCCCGTCGCTTCGTCGAGGGGCACCTCCACCAGCGTCTCGAAGGCCTTCTTCAACAGCGCTTGGCCCTCCGTCGAAAAGGCCTGTGGCACCCATAGGGCGGTGGAGGCGCTGAGCGGTGAGAGGCAGGTGTCGAGGTGGTAGAATCGCTCATCGACGAGCTTCAATGCCAAGACGGGCACTTCGAGCACCTGGGACAGCAGCTCCAAAGCACGGGGCTGTGTGCGGTATCCGTGCCCCGCGATGATGCCGCGCTTGC
>JBGCER010000470.1:0-8031 GCA_045106515.1 Myxococcota bacterium | reverse complement strand
CCCCCTACACCGAGGTGAGCCGCATCGTCACCGTGCTCAAGGCCAAGGCGTGGACGCTGTACCGGGCCCTGTCGCCCTATGGCGCGCAAGACTGGTTCGTGTGGCTCTGCGCCATCGGCGTCGCGATGGGCGGCTTGGTCGGCCCGTGGATGGCCAGGCGTCGGGAAGAGGACTAGCGGGCGATCCCGGCTTCACTCCCCGATTGCTGCCCCGCCCCCATGCTCCTACCCACCGTGCTCCTCATGTGGCCCTGGAATAAAAGCGAGGGCCACACACGGGGGTAGGAGTGGAGATGTTTCGAGATCTCCTCGAGGCATGGGCCAGCGAACTGGCGATGCATTGCACATACCGCGTCGCTGCGAACGTGTCCAGAGACGACGGATCAGAGATTCGCCCGACGGGTCATTGGATCGGAGACAGATCAAGACAAGACTCGTTCTCCACGTCGATCCCAAATGATCGGTAGATCCGAAAAAAAAGGGGTGACCATGGCTCCATTCGGGTCTACCCTCTAATCATCGTCCTTTGGGACAAACCTTCGAGCCAGCCTCCGTCGCCGGTTCACTTCGCATTGCTCTTGCGTCTCCTCCATCTCTTGCGGTGTTTTCTGCGAGGGAGGCTCTCGAAGGTCCCAAAGAATCGCCCGCCAGGGCGCCACTCCTCTTGGCCAGCCCGCCAAGAAGGGGTATCGCACGTCGCGCTGCACCGAACACATGCAGCACCGCGACCGCGACCCTGGAGGATCTATGTCCGTCGAACACATCCGCTTCACAGGCGACGCCCTCGAGCTGCTGGATCAGCGCCTGCTTCCCGCCGACGAGGTCTGGATCCGGTGTACCAACGCCACTGAAACGGCCGATGCTATCCGCGATATGGTAGTGCGTGGCGCGCCCGCCATCGGGGTGACTGCAGCCTATGGCATGGCGTTGGCCGCCCAGGGAGGCGAAGACCTGGACGTGGCCGCCAAGGTGCTCATGCAAAGCCGCCCCACAGCGGTCAATCTGAGATGGGCACTAGAGCGAATTGCCCACCTCGATCGCCAAGATATCGATGCCGAGGCCCGGAAGATCCACCAAGAAGACATCGAGCTGAACCAGCGGCTCGGCGACCACGGCTCTGCTCTGCTGCGCAAGGGCGCCCGCGTCTACCACCACTGCAACACCGGCACGCTCGCCACCGGCGGCTGGGGCACCGCGTTGGGCGTGATCCGCTCGGCCTGGCGGGACGGAAACCTGGGCCATGTGTGGGTGGGCGAGACACGCCCCTACCTGCAAGGGGCGCGATTGACGGCCTATGAGCTGGCCGTAGAAGACATCCCATGCACGCTCATCACCGACAGCACCGCCGCGTGGCTCATGGCCAATGGCAAGGTCGACGCCATTGTTGTGGGCTGCGATCGGGTCGCGGCGAACGGCGACACGGCCAATAAAATCGGCACCCTCGGCCTTGCAGTCCTGGCCAAGCACTACGACGTCCCCATGTACATCGCCATGCCCACGAGCACGCTCGACCGCCGCTGCGCCAACGGCAGCCACATTCCGATCGAAGAACGCTCAGCGGACGAAGTGCTAGGGCATCGAGGCCTCAAATGGGCTGCCGATGTCCCGGTATATAACCCCGCTTTTGACGTGACGCCCGCAGAGCTAATCACCGCTTGGATCACCGAAGAGGGGATCTGGAAGCCGCCGTTTCCTGAAGCGGAATGACGCAGAACGGGCGGATCCACCAGCGGACGGGTTAGCAGACCCTACTCGGAGGCATCGATGTTCAACTTTGCAAACATGGGCGGCTGGGAATGGGGCATTGTCCTCGTCTTGGTGCTGATCTTCTTCGGCGCTGGCAAGCTCCCCCAAGTGTTTAAGCAGTTCGGCAAAGCCACCAAGGCGTTCAAAGACGGCCAAACGGGCGCCGATGAAGAGCTGGATGTCACGCCTCGGGCCCTCGCGTCCGACGTGCCAGATGCCCAAGAGATCTCGGCCAAGGCCAAAGAGTCGGCATAAGCGCCGGCCCGAGACTCACGCGCCTTGCGGCTCGCGCACCACCTGGCCTCGCCGAATGACGGCCCAGGCCCTGTGCCCTTCGAGCCGCTGGACCAGCACCTCTTCATGCAGCGGTTCCCCAGCGGGCGTTTTCATCAAACATAGATCGCCCTGAAGACCCGGCGCGACCTGGCCGACCTGGGTGCGCCCTAGGGCTCTCGCTGCGTTGCGCGTAATGCCGATCAACGCCTCTTCCACCGTGAGGCCCATCAGGATGCAGGCCAGAGTGGCGCACCCCCACAGATCGCCTGTGGGCGCCGTCCCTGGGTTGAGGTCCGTCGCCACCGCCATCGGGACGCCAGCGGCGCGCAGGGCCGGAACCGGAGGGGATACGTCCTTGAGGTAGAGCATCGCTGCAGGCAAGAGCATCGCGACCGTGCCCGCCTCCGCCATGGCGCGAATCCCCGCATCATCGAGGCGCTCCAAGTGATCGACCGACCGGGCGCCGAGCTCGGCCGCCATCTGGGCGACGCCAGTAAACGCGATCTGCTCCGCATGGGCCCGAACCCCGAGTCCAGCCGCGCGCCCCGCCGACAAAATACGGCGCCCCTCATCGACCGTGAACGCCCCTCGGTCCACATAAACGTCGATATCGTCCGCGAGGTCAGCGACCATGGGCAGCTGCTCCTCGATCACTTGGCGAACGTAGGCCTCGCGATCGTGCCGGAGCTCTGGCGGCACTGTGTGAGCCCCTAAAAAGGTAAGGTGAACGTCGACTCCAGCTCGTTCTCCGGCTTCCTTGGCGGCGAGGAGGGAACGTCGCTCGTGCTTCGGAGAGAGGCCGTAGCCACTCTTGACTTCGACCGTGGTAATACCCCGGTCCAATGCCGCAGATAACCGAGCTGCGCACGAGGCCACCAGCGCTTCGTGGGACGCCTCTCGGGTCGCGCGAACCGTCGACAAGATCCCGCCCCCAGCCTCCAAGATCGCGCTGTAGTCCGCACCCGCCAGCCGACGACGCCACTCGTCGGCCCGACTCCCCATCCACACGCTGTGGGTGTGCGCGTCGATGAGGCCCGGCATGGCGATGCAACCCGACCCATCGATCTCGGCATTCGCTTCCGGAACCTGACTATCTGGGCCGACCCAAGCCACCTGTTCCCCGTCGAAGACGACAGCGGCATTCGTCAGGACGCCGAGGGCGCCCGCGCCGATTGCCGGGTTGAGGGTCAACAAGCGGTCGATTCGACGAACCCGTAGGGAGTGGCTCATGTGGGGGACTTCCTTGCCGAGGGGGGCCATAGGATGCTACACCCCGGCGCTGTCCTGTTGGTATTGGTACGGATTGATTGGAAGGAGCATCCTCATGCGCTCATTGACTGTTCTTGTTTCGCTCTCTGCCTTGGTGTTCGTCGCCTGCAACAACTCTGACCGGTTCGGTGGCCCGACGGACCTGCCCGCCGACACCGACACCGATACGGACACGGATTCCGATACGGACACCGACACCGATACGGACACCGACACCGATACGGACACCGACACCGATACGGACACCGACACCGATACGGACACCGACACCGATACGGACACTGACGCCGACCCTGACGCGTGCCACGCGTTCGACCCGGTCGACCAAGTCGGCCTGATCCGGAACTACCGCATCGTCTACAACGGCGACGCCGGCACCGAGACCCAAGAAGTCAAGGGCGAAGGCATCACCGGCGGCGGCACCCTCGCTTGGGAAGTCTCTACCACCGCCGAAGCGGGTGGCGAAGGCTGGACTGGCGTGACCTACCACCAGTGCGATGGCAACAATGCCATCTCCATGGTCGGCTGGAATATGCAGCTCAAGGTCGCCGTCGATCTTCTTGGACAGCCCATGTCCCTGGACATCGGCCCCGTCGATGGCACCCACTCGCCGGCCAAGACCTACCTGCCCAGCGTGAAGTCCATGGGCAGCTCGTCGCTCAAGTGGAGCAGCGACTACGATATCGAAGTGTTGAACGAAGGCGAGACCTCGACCATCAGCACCGAGGGCGAATACCAAGAATTTGGCTTCGACAAGACCACGGTTCCGGCTGGCACATTTGACGTTTACATCGTCAACCACCGGTACACCCAAGACCGTAGCGGTGTAGGCTCGTTCGGACTGCCCAAGGAACTCGAAGGCATCTTCCCAGATGTGTTCGGAGCCCTGGGATCGTTCGGTAAGGACGTCGATGCCTTCGCCGAGTACCACTACGCAGCCGATATCGGCCTAGTCTACGAGCTCACCGGTGACCCCGAGTCTGGGGACATTCTGATGGAGAAGGAGCTCACCTCCTACACCCCCGGGAAATGACATGCTCGCGGTCCGACCGCCTCTCGCACTCCTGATTCTTCTGCTTCCCCTTACGGGATGCCTGCGCTTGTACGCGCGGGACGTGGAACCGAACTACCCGGACCGCGGCAAAGACTTCCAGGGCAACCCCTACGATCACCTCGCCTCGCCCCAGTATTCGGAGGGTCGGATCTCCGGCTTCCGAGAGCTGTACGTCGAGGCCGACCCGTTCGCAGACAAGGTCACCCCCTCCACAGGGCTGCCCGTTCAGCCCGTGGCGACCGTAGAGCCGCTCACCGTGCCTGAAGGCTTCGCGCCCGTGATGCTCGTCCGCCCGGATCTGACCAAGCTCGGCGAAGGACGCACCTTCGAAGACGTGGCCCGACAAGCCGGAGCCGGGCGCGGCCTCACCCTCGCCATGCCCACCGAGGCCCTCGTGGCGCTCAAGGCCCCCGCAGACAAGCGCGGTCAAGCCCAGCTGATCAAGCTGCTTGAAGCCGCGCAAGTCGATGGCACCCCCCTCAAGGACTTGGCCACCTTCGAAGTGGTCGACGCCTTGCCCAAAGCGATGTTTACGGGCCAGCCCATCGAGAGCGCCGACCAGGCGTCCCTGATGCTCATTGCCCCCACGCCGCCGCCGCCGCCGCCGCCTCCCAAGAAGGGCACGCTGCCCCTCGACAACATCACCACCAGCTATGCCTTCATCACGGTCAATGGCGAAAAAGTCGGTCAAGTGCCGCCTTTGGCCAAGGCTCGGATCCGGGACATCAAGGCTGGGATCTACGATGTGAGCTGGGAAGTGCCCAATGGTTTCACCTGGACCGAGAAGCTGGCCACGCGGACCGACCTCGACCCGCGCATGAGCATCGACGGTGACCGCATCGTGCTGCTCGAAAACTTCTACTTCCAGAGTGGTCGTGCGAGCCTGCAGCCCCGGTCGCTATCGCTGGCCAAAGAGCTCGCAGAGCTCATGCAGGACCACCCTGAGATCTTGGAAGTGCGCGTCGAAGGTCACACAGACTCTGACGGAGATGCCAACTTCAACCTGGACCTCTCCAAGCGTCGGGCGGCCACGGTTGTGAACAGCCTGGTGCAGCGCGGCGTCGAGTCCGATCGCCTGGTGTCCCAAGGTTTGGGCGAAGAGAAGCCGGTCGCACCCAATGACAACGCGGAAGGCAAAGCGCTGAACCGTCGGGTCGAGCTGCACATTACCAAGCGTGAGTCCTCAGCCGAGAAGACATCGGAGTGATCGCCAACTGGCGCGCGACGGGTGCCTACGTGGTGCTCGGCAGCACGCTCGTTGTGGGCTCTGCGTGTCGCGGGGCCTGTTTCGATCTGGACCAGCCCCAGTGTGTCGATCGCTTCACCGGCAATCGTATGTTGGCCCATGGGTTCAGCACCGGCTTCGACAACCACGACGCAGTCGCGGACGCCGCCGTCGAGCTGCGCGGCGATGCGGACCTGGGCACGGGCTGGACCGTCATCCGCAGGGAACGGGACCTCATCTTCGGCTTTCCGGAAGCGGGCGCGGTCGGCGTGCTGGGCGTGCTGCAGCGCATCGACGACTGCCCCGCCAGCTCCACACGCCTGCTCGGCTACCTGCCCGACGACAGTTTGGACCGAGAGCCGCAACTCCAAGTCCGCGTGAGTGGGTGCAGCGCCGCCGGCGTGTCTACCCAGGTGCTGTTCAACGGTCCCTCCGACTTTGGCACCCACGTCCTGACCCGAGACACGGGCGATGAGCAATGGGAGTTATGGGTCAGTGGGCCCGGCGAAGGTACAGAACGCGGTGGCGTTTGGCGCTACACCAACGCCGGAGAGCGCCCCGCAGAAGGACGGGGACACGACTCTGCGCAGCTTCTGGAAGGCACGGCCCCCGGCGACCAACTCGGCCTCGAGATGGTGGGCTGCGGAGACCTGAACGGCGATGGCATTCGCGAAATAGCGGTCGGGGTACCTGGATTTTCCGGCACGTCGACCCTGGATGCTCCGCCTCTATCCGGCGCCGTCTTGGTCATCGATCCCACGACCCTGCCCGATGAAGGCGACCTGAGCTGGAACAACGCCACCTCAGTGCTGTGGGGTCAGGCCCTCGACCGAGCCGGGACCGCCATCGAGTGCACCCAAGACCTGAACGGTGACGGGGTGGCGGACCTGGTCATTGGCGCCCCGCTCACCGGAGATTTGGATGAGGGTGCTGTCTACGTCGTCAGCGGAGCCGGTCTACCGACCAGCGGCGCCCTGGCGGACTCGGCCTCGCTGACCTGGAGCGGGACAGAGCCCGGCGAGCGCCTGGGCTCCTCGGTCGACGCGGCCGATGTCGATGGAGATGGGGTGGCGGAGCTCATTGCGGGGGCCCCCGGCCTGACCGACGGCGTCGAGGGTGAAGGAGCGGTGCGGCTGCTTCTGGGCCAAGATCGCGACGGCGAGGGCGTTCGATTCAACGGTCGGATGAGCCAGGCCGTCGACGGCATCAACACCGTGTACCGGCTGGGCGAGCGCAGCCGATTGGCCGACTTAGACGGCGACGCGATCCCCGAGATCATCGCAGGTGCCTGGCGAGCGGACCGAGACAATACCAGCTTGCACGCCGGAGAAGTGCGGATCTGGCCAGGGACGGTCGTCGAGCTTGGCGCGGGAGGCGATCCGTCGGACTCGGTGGTCATCGCCGGAGAGAGCACCCATATGCAAGTCGGCCGCCGCATCGATATTCTCGACGTTGACGGGGATGGCACCCCCGAGGTTGTGACCTCGGCCCGCCGGCGGGCCCAGTAAGCAGTGACGCGGTACGGGGCCGGCGGAGGTGCCCGTGAACGCCGAGCTCCAGATCGCCATTGATGCTGCCACCCAAGCTGCCGCGGCGATCCGCCAAATTTGGGACCAAGAAAACGCCTGGGTCGTCGACAAAGAGGGCGGCAAAGGCCCTCTGACCCAGGCGGACCTCGCCGCAGATGCGATCATTCAAGACTGCCTCAAAACGGCGTTTCCATCCGATGCCATCCTGTCGGAAGAGACGACCGACGATCCCTCGCGCCTAGGCCGGAGTCGAGTCTGGATCATCGACCCCGTCGATGGGACCCGGGAGTTCGTCGAGCGAGTGCCGGAGTTCGTGGTGAGCGTGGGCTTGGTCATCGATGGGGTGGCGATGCTCGGCGTCCTGCTCAACCCGATCACCGGTGAGCTCATGACCGGCGTCGTAGGCCAAGGTGCCACCTACAATGGCTCCCCTGCCTCGGTCACCGACCGCCGCAGCCTCGCTGGCGCGCGGGTCGTGGTGAGCCGCAGCGAGACCCAGAAAGGGTGGTTTGACCACTGGGCCTCGGACGTAAACCTAGAGCCGGTCGGCTCCGTCGCCTACAAGCTGGGCCTGGTCGGCACGGGACAGGCGGACGCGACCTTCACGCCCAAACCCCGCTCAGAATGGGATGTATGCGCGGGAGCGGCGATCATCGCCGCCGCAGGCGGCCGGGCCACCGATGGCTCCGACATCCCCTACCGGTTCAACCGCACGCCACCGCTTCACCAAGGCGTCGTCGGCACCAATGGCCACCTTCATGCCGCGATCATGGCGCTCATCGACAAGGCCTAGCCCCCACCCCTCATGACCGCTCCGCACGAACCACAGGGAGGTCGGAGCGAGCCGGGTTCTCGACGAGCGAGGGCCTGCCGGCGTGTCGAGACACGTCAAAGGCCCGAGCGAAGGAGAGGGACCGGCGCAGCCCGAGATCC
>JBGCER010000469.1:0-6725 GCA_045106515.1 Myxococcota bacterium | reverse complement strand
GCGCTTCTGTGCCGGTTCCGCTCGTGCCGATGCGTTCGAGCCAGGATTCGGCCTCTGCGGGGGCAGCGGCCTCGTGGGCTTGGTAGGCCCGTTCCGCGTAGTAGCGGTGCCGCGTCGCTGCACCACGTACGTGCGTGGTGGGCACGAAACTACGGCCCGGAGCACACCAATTCGCCGCCCTTGCGCTTGCAGTCGTACAAGCCTGGACCCAGGACCGGAACCTCGCCCTTCATCTTGACGCCCTCGAAGATGGCTTCGAGCTGGCACGGTCCCGCCTTGAAGTCGCGGACGTAGCAGTTGCCGCCACAGGAGACCATTTCCTTTTCCCGGCATTGCACCGTCTGGCCACTGCCGCCCTGCCACACGAATTTGGCAGCGCTCACCGAGTATTCGGGCCACACGGTGACCTTTTCGATGATGACTTCGGGCTCCGGCTGAACCACGGGCTCAGGCTTGGCCTCGGGCTCTTCGGGTTGGCCTCGCACCCCTTGGGCGACGACCATGCCGCCGTCATACTCGCCGGTTGCAAGCGGGATCTGGCCAGTGGGCGACATTTTCGTCACCACGTAGGCGAAGAGCTCTGCGGCGGTGACCATGGTGTCGCGGTTGGCGTCGGCGGCTCCGGCGATTCCATCGGCGAACACGGGGGCGAAGGCTCCATCTTTGCCCGGTTTGTTGGCTTGAGTGGCCGACAGAACCATCCAGTTCTTGGGCAGCGCGGGCCAGCTGTCGGCGGCGGGGCCGTAGAAGTAGATGCCATCGAGCTGGTTGCGGTGGACCACGTCGGTGGCGATCAGGGTCGTGCCCGCCTGGGTCCACGTCTGTAGGTCGCGGGCGAAGGAGGTGATCTCGAACCCGTCATTCTGGCCATTGGCGAGGGTCGAGTCCGCTGTCAACAGGACGGGCAAGCCGAGGTCTGCGCCGATGCCGTGGCCCGCGTAGTAGAGGAGCAGCACATCGTCGGGACCCACGAACTGGGCGACCTCGGTGCGCAGTGTCTCTTTGACCGCCTCGCGGGTGGCCTCTCCATCGCCGAGCAAGAACACTTGGTCGAACGCCGCGGTTGTGCGGAGCACTTGGGCGACGGTCGCGGCATCGGACCGGCCGAAGTCGAGCTCGACGGCGTCGGGCAGGTTTTCGTAGGCGCTAATGCCGATCACCACCGCCACATAGTTCCGCTGGGGCGGCGGGGTTGTGGCTGGGCCGATCTTGGGCGCGACCACCACATCGGGGGCGTCCGGGTCTCCGATGGTGAGGCTCGCGGGAGCAGGCTCGTCACCGCCGTCTTCGGCCGGTTCTGAGGGGGTTTCGTCGACGGGGGCGTCGGTGGTGTCCGCGCCGTCCTCGTCCGAGGTGGGGTCTGCGGACCAAGCGGGGCTGCCCGCCAGGCCGAGGGCCAGGGTCAAGAGTACTGCGGGTGCCATCAGCGTGGACGCCAGCTTCATGGGGAGGTCTCCAGTCGTTCGAGCGCCAAACCCCCCAACCGGTGGGCAAATGCCGCGCTGTGCGCACTCTAGCAAGATTTGTGTGAACCGCACCCGTTGCGAGGGGATCTTCGGAGAGGTGAAAGGAATCGTCACCCTCGCGCGTTCCATCGGCGGCCGGGAACCGGCTGCAATAGAAGGCGTCTGCGTACGTAGGCGGAAGTGAAGCCTGGAGGCACAATGCGGCAGACCTGGACCACAGCGATCATGCTGGCCCTCGCCTGCGCCGCGCTGTTCTGGTGGCTCATGCCCACCTCTCCCCATCGCGAACACCCCACCGCGACGGCGCCAACGGGGCCGAGTGCCCCTGGAATCTTGGTTGTGGACCTGCAAGATGGCTCCACAGAGACCGACCTCGCGGCGGTGAGCGCCCTGGTCGGAGCCCCCTTGCATTGGGTCCACCCATTGGCCCAAGACGAAGCCCTCGCCGAAGGCCAAGTGGCGGATTTGAAGGCCGCCCTTACGGCCCTACAGGGCGACCCTCGGGTGGAGGTCGCAGAGCCGTCCATGACGCTGACGCTCGATCCCGCCGGGGCGATCGATGTGGGGCCCTTCGATGGCGCCGCGAGCTTTCCCAACGATCCGATGTACGGCAAGCAGTGGCATTTACGGGCCATGGGCGCGCCCGCCGGCTGGAGCCGCTCTCCCCAAGGGGAAGGTGTGGTGGTTGCGGTCATCGATACGGGCGTGACCCAGGTCGAAGATCTGAAGCAGACCCAGATCCTGGAGGGGGCCTCGTTCGTGACCGACGTGGACTCCGCTGCGGACGACCAAGGACACGGCACCCATGTGGCCGGCACCATCGCGCAATCCACCAACAACGGCGTTGGCGTGGCCGGTGTGGCCCCCAAAGCCACCATATTGCCGGTTAAGGTCCTCTCCGCCCAGGGCTTCGGCCGCTCACCCTGGATCGCGGCGGGGATCGACTACGCCGTAGACGAGGGGGCGGACGTCATCAACCTCTCCTTGGGGGGCTCCTACTCGCCGGTCATCCACAACGCCATCAAAAAGGCCAGGAAGAAGGGCGTGATTGTGGTGGCGGCGGCTGGAAATTCTGGGCGCCATGGGGTGGGCTACCCGGGCGCGTTGCCCGAGACCATCGGCGTGTCTGCCCTAGGCCCGGACGGCGGCCTCGCGCCCTACAGCTCTTGGGGCAAGGGCGTCGATGTTTCCGCCCCCGGTGGCGACACCCGCAAGAGAGACGGGGGCGTGCTTCAGAACACGGTCGGCCCCGGCGGCGTTGGCGAGAAGTATGCGGCGTTTCAAGGCACGTCTATGGCATCTCCTCACGTCGCTGGAGCGGCGGCGGTGCTGCTGTCGACGGGCATGGCGCCCGATGTGGTTCACGCCACGCTGCTGACCTCGGCCAACGGCGAAGGCTACTCCGAGAAGCTGGGTCATGGAAGCCTGGATCTCGCCGCCGCACTGGGTGCGGGTGTACCGGGATCGGGCACCGGCTGGATGCGGTTTGCCGTGGGCGCGTTCATCGCCCTGATCATCGGGCGACTGGCGGGCGCGCGGCCTCGATGGCTCGCCGTGTCGGCAGCCACCGCAGCGGTGACCGCCGGCGGCCTCTTCTTCTTGTCCTGGCTGCCAGTGGGCGCGGGATGGGTCACGACCTGGCTCTCCACGGGCTTTTTGGAGTGGCCCGCGAGCCTCGGCTTGCCATCGTGGGTTCATTTTCCATTGTGGGCGTCTGCGGCGGCACCCCTCCTTGTGTCGGGCACCCTCGGTGCCTTTCGGCCGACCCGGTCGCTGGCCATGGGCTTTGCCGCGGGCGTGGGCGCGCACCTCTTCCACGGGGCAGCCACAGGCAGCGTGTCTCCGTGGTGGCTGGGCTCCACCTTTGGTGTAGGTTGGCTGCTGCTCAATGCCACGTTCTGTGTGCTGCTCGCCATGGCGCTCACAGGGACCGAGAAGCTCGACCGGCAGGCCGAATCCGCGTCCTAAACGGGGGCGCCAAAGGCGCCTGAACGATCCAGTTCGGCGATCTGTGACGGGGAGTAGCCGGCCTCGATGAGGACGGAGTCCCGGTGCTCACCCAGACTTGGAGGGGGTGTGTGGTCCTCGCGGGTGCTGGTGGTGCGCAAGACCGGCCCGGGGGTCCGAACGACGCCAAGGGCCTCGTGGTCGAACTCCACCGTGTTGACCGCGGGGTGGGTCAAGGTTTGATCGGGACTGAGCACCGGCCCGCCCGCCACGCCGAACGCCGTCAGGGCGGCTTCTGCCTCGGACACGCTCAAGGTGGCCAGGGTGGTTTGAACCGTCTCATTGACCGCGTCTCGATTCGCCACACGGTCGACATTCTTCGCCCAGCCGGCGACCGGTGGCAGCTTGAGCGCTGTGCATAGCCGGCCCCAGGAGGCGTCATTGGCGCAGGCCACCACGAACCACCCATCAGCGCATCGAAATACGTCATAGGGCACGATGCCAGCGTGGCTATTGCCACGTTGCTGGCCAACAATGCCTGTAACCGACCACCGCGTTGCGTGGTAGGCCAAGCATGACGCTTGGGCCTGCATCATGTTGACGATGATTTTCTGTGTTTCTCCGGTTCTTTCTCGTTGAAGCAACCCATGGAGGATCGCTTGGTTTGCGTAGAGGCCGGCGATGAGATCGGCGTTTGAGTTGGCGTGTTTGATCGGTGGATTTCCGGGAAAGCCGGTCATAGCGGTGGCTCCGCCCATGTGCTGAAGCAGCAGGTCGTAGCCGGGACGTGTGGACCATCCGGATATGTCCTCTCCGAAGGCGTGGATCGCCACGTAGAGCAGCCGTTTGTGCGCGTTGTGCAGGCGCTCCCAGCCAAACCCGAGGCGCTGCATCACTCCGGGCCGGAAGTTCTCCACCAGCACGTCGGCTCGCTCGATCAGTCTCTCCAAAACCTGGCATCCGCCTGTTGTTTTGAGGTCGAGAACGATGGACCGCTTGTTGCGGTTCGCGCACTGGAAGTAGGTGCTGTGTCCGTTAATAATCGGCCCAAAATGCCGAGTCTCATCGCCGCCGGGAGGCTCGACCTTTATGACGTGGGCCCCTTGGTCCGCCAGGTGTTGCACAGCCCACGGGCCAGCCAGCACACGGGTGAGATCGAGAATGTGGATGCCGTTCATGGGTGGTGTCCATGACAAGGTTTGTTCAAGCTCGGCGCCGATCCCAGACGGCGTCGGCGGGGTCCGGTAGCGTGACAGGGAACCTCTCGCCGGCCTGCGGCGTCATACCTGCAGCGGAGGATGCATGATTCTGATGTTGGGTTGGCTCGCCACGGCCTTTGCAGGAGTGACGGTCAGCCTTCCGGCGAGCGACGCCGAGGTCGAGCTCGATGACAGCGCAGGTGCCGCGGTAGAGCAGGGGATGCAGGCCCTGTCGGCCGGACGATTTGACGACGCGGGCCGCGCCTTTCGCGCCTTGTCTGAAGCCGGAGCGGGCCCGGTCGCCCACTATCTGGAGGCGCTCGCTTGGTATGAAGGCGGACGCTTGCGCGGCGCTCAGACGGCCATCGATGCACTCCTCGCTAAGTCGCCTGAGCACGGCCCTGGCCTGGCCTTGCTGGGTCTGATCCAGGCGGACGGGGGCCGCGGTGATGAGGCCATGAGCAGTTTGGAGCGGGCCGCACGCGTTGCGGGCGACGATCGCCGACTCAAGGCACAAATCACGCTGAACCGAGGCTTGATCCTCATGGATCAAGGGAGCCTCGGCCAGGCTCAAAAGAGCTTTGAGACCTCTGCATCCGTGGCGACCGAGGTGGGGGACGAGGCGACCTTGAGGGTGGCGCGAGAGAATCTGGCCACATTGGCCGCGCTGACCGGAGCGGGCGGACAGGGCGGTGACGCGATC
Organism: Myxococcota bacterium; assembly: GCA_045106515.1. Taxonomy (GTDB): domain Bacteria; phylum Myxococcota_A; class UBA796; order UBA796; genus REDI01. The sequence continues at coordinate 1,410 of JBGCER010000469.1, read as the reverse complement.
TCGACCGTGGTGGCCCGGTTGCGGACCGGCGATGTTGCCGGCGCGCGAAAGTCGGTGCCCAAGCCCTCTAAATCCGATCGAAGAGGCGCGGTTCGGGCCCTCCTTGCAGATGCGCTGGTGGACCGGGCAGAAGGGGCTTTTGATGCTGCCAATGTAAAGGTACGCACCGCGTTGGGTCTGGCGCGTGAGGGCGGGCTGGTCCGGGAGACCGCTGCGTGTCTGGCAGAGCTCGGCACGCTCTACTCCCTGTCCGGGCGCTTCGACACCTCACTCCAGCTGCATCAGGAGGCGGTGGGCCTCGTGGCCGGCACGAGCTTCCGCCTACGAGAGGTTGGCTACCGGGTGGAGGCCGGCCGTGTTGCGGTCCGACTGGGAGACCTCCGTCAGGCGCGCAACCAACTCGATGCTGCCGAGGCCGTGGCCGCTCGGACCGAGGACCCGGTGGGCCAAGCCCGCATCCACGAGCTTCGAGGCCAGATTTTTGCCCGAGAGGACAAAGTTCCTGAAGCCGCAGCCAAGCTCGAAAGCGCGCTATCTACCTATCAGAAGCGCGGGCATCGCGCAGATGAGGCCCGCGTCGCCACGGACCTGGTGTCGCTGTGGGCGGGCAAGGACGAGGGGCGGACCAAGACGTGGAGTCAGCGCGCCACCAAGGCCTTCCAAGCCATCGGCAATACGGCGGGTCCGGCCCACGTTCAGGTGGCGGCCGGCCTTGGTTATGCCCGTCGCCTCGACCTGGACTCGGCTCTCGCAGCCTTCTTGGAGGCGGCTGAGCTCGCCGAGGCTCTAGAGACGGACCGCGGCCGTCAGATCGCGACGCACGCGCGAGAAAATGCGGCCCAAGCCCTCAAGGCCCTCGGCCACCCCGATGCTCTGGCCGATGAGATGGCCACTGCGACAGATCTCCAGGGCGTCATGGCTCAACAAGCGGCGTTCGCCATCGCGGAGCGCTCGTATCAAAAGGGCTTGGAGGGCTATAATCGGGGCGAATATGCGGCGGCCTATGAAGACTTTGACTCGGCGGTCAAGGCCTTCGTCAAGATCGGCGAGACGGGTCACGCCAATACGTCGCGCAAAGGGCGGGGCTGGGCCAGCCGTGGGCTGGCCTTGCGCGCAGAGCCGTCGGCTGCGCTACCTCGGTTCGAGTCGGCCCTCCGAGACGCCACCGCAGCGGGTGATGGGGAACTGCGTGCTAAAGCGCAGGTGGGAGCTGCCTTGTCTGCAGCAGACCTCGAACGGAAAGATGCGGCCAAGCGCCTGACTGCGGCGGCGGATGTGGCGGAGCGCGGGGGGTATAAGGACGAAGCGGGCCTGTGTTTGGCCCGGCTCGCCCAAGTCGCTGAGAGCTTTGGCACCCGGGCGGCCGCGGCCCGGCGCGCGGTCGACTTGGGCAGGGCGAGCGGCAGGGCG
>JBGCER010000468.1:0-15145 GCA_045106515.1 Myxococcota bacterium | reverse complement strand
ACCGGCACACCCGTGACGGCCGGGCTCGATGAGGCGACCGATGCGGACGGGGATCCCGTCACCATTCGGTATTCGTGGCGCGTCAACACCTCAGAGCGAAGCACGCTTGAAACGCTGCCTGGAAACCGATTTATTCGTGGGGATTCGATTCAGCTCGTCGCCATCCCCAACGATGGCTTTGGCGACGGCGCGCCCATCATGTCCAATACGCTCAACGCCTCCAACACTGTGCCTGTTGTCACCTCGGTCTCGGTCTCGCCAGAGGACCCCGCCACAAACGTTGTCGTTTCCGCGGCGGCCTCTTCGGAAGATGCCGACGGCGATCTCGTGACGCTGCAATACGAGTGGTACGTAGACGGCAGCAAGATCAGCGCCACCGGAGCCTCCATCGATGGCGAGCTGGACTTCGACAAGCACCAAGACATCTATGTGGTCGTTACGCCCACCGATACCGATGCGGGAACGCCGGTCACCAGCGCGACCCTGACCGCGGTCAACACCCCTCCCGAGGCTCCGCGGCTCACGATGTCGGATGACGAGCCCGCCGACGAAGATGACGTGGTGTGCGAAATCGACTCCCAAGAGCCGGACTTGGACGGCGACACCATCCGCTACACCTTCGGGTGGACCCTCGACGGCTCCACCTTCGCCGGCGCAACCACCACGACCTACACCGGCGACACCATTCAAGGATCCGATCGGAGTGACGGCGATAAATGGGTGTGTACCGTCACTCCCTTTGATGGCGACGACAATGGCCCACAGGCCCGCCGAGAGCTGGGAATCAATCCACCGACCGGCATCGAGGCCACCGGCTCCCTCGTGGCCACGACCGTTCAAAAGGGGTCGATGTCCGGCACGACCTACAATGAAGACTGCGGCGCCGACGAGTTCGTCGTGGGTATCACCGCAGATCTCACCAAGACGGGCGGGTACTTTTCGAGCCTCGGTTCGCGGTGTGCCCCCCTCGATGTGAGCTGCACTGGAACCAACTGCGCCGTATCCACGGGCTCGATCACCTCGGGCACCCTCCGGGGTGGGACCGGGACGGTCAAGGTCGATCAAGACTGCGATGATGGGGAGGTCGTGGTGGGCTTCTCGGGCCGAAAAGGGTGGTACCTCGACCAGCTCACACTTCGGTGTGCGGCGGTGGACGTGACCTATGATGGATCCGAATTTCAAGTCGGTATCGGCGCCGCCGCAGCCATCAGCGCGGTCGGCGGCACCGGCGGCAACCCTTTCTCTTCCACAAGCTGCGCCACGGACAGCGTCGCCACAAGAGCTGTCATCAGCGCCGCCTCCGGACAGGCCGACGGCTATGGCTTGGGCTGCCAAGAGTTGGCCTTGGTCGAAGCGCCGTAGTCCCCTATCGGTGTAGATCGGACTCGAAGCCGCGCAACGTCCGACCGGTGGCCGAACGAAAGTCTCGGGCCAGGTGCGCCTGGTCTGAATAGCCAAGGTCGTAGGCTAGATCGGCCAAGTCCTCTGCCTGGCCCGCTTCGACCCGCACCGCCACCTCCTGGAGCCGACTCCAGCGGATCACCCACTTGGGCGTGGCACCCACATGGTGCCGAAACAGCCGCTGAAGCTGGCGAACCGACAGGGATGCGTGTTTCGCGAGAGCGTCGACGCGCGTGACCTGGCTGTCGTGGATGAACTGCATCAATGCCACGGCTTCTGCGATGCCGGCGGCTCGGCGTCTCAACGGCCGGAGCCACTCGAAGATCGACGCGACGGCTGCTCGGTCATCGCCGAAGTCCACGGCGGCTTCGAACACCTGGGATACACCGGGTAGAACGTCGGATAGCGGCATCTTTCGGTTACTATAGGACCGGGCTTCATCGGGCAAGAAGGCCATGGCGGCCCCGGGCTTCAGCTTGATCCCTCGGACCAAACCCCGCCCTGTGAGCTCGCGGGTCCAGAGCTCGGTCCAGACACCGACCAAGCGTGCGCCTGTGCTCTCAAACACAAGGTTGACCGCCGGATCTGCAATCAGCTGGGTCAGGTGAGGCTCCTGACCCTCAAGGTCCCACCGGCCGACCCATAGACGCTGCACGACATCAGCCAAGTCATCGGGCGGCGCATAGCTGACCGCCTGAACGCGGGACCCGCTCACCCGGCTCGACACCAGACCGCGCGCCCGGCCATTTCCAGATGGTCGCGTTTGTTCAAGCGGCGGAGGGGAGCCCATCCTAGGTTTCGTTCGAGAGGTGAAACATGTCCGAGATTGTAGTGCACAACGTCCACACCATCCCCGCCTATGAGGGCCCACACGCCATCGATGGCATCCGATTCCGCCCCGCCCGGCAGGCGCTCGACGTCACATCCTGGGGCATGAATGTGATGGAAATCGACGCAGGCTGCACCGGCTACCCCGCCCATGACCACAACCACGACCAGCAAGAAGAGGTGTACGTGGTGCTGAAAGGCCGAGCTGTGCTGCATGCGGACGATGTGGAATACCCGCTCAATGAGGGCGCCATCGTTCGCGTTCCGCCGCAGGTTCATCGCACGTTTTCGACGCAGGATGGCGTAACGCTGCTGGCTCTTGGGGGGACCCCAGGCAGGCCGTATTCGGTGACCCCGGGGATGTAGCAGGCATGGCTTCGCATTTGGCCGCCCCTACCGAGCCAATAGGGAGCCCGCTTCCATCAGAACGATAGAGGCCCACCCCTGTTTCGCCTAGTACAGGCTGCTCTCCCACTCCGTAAAGTAGCCGGACACATCGCGACGGTTGAGTGTCACATTTGTGCTCGCGGGCCGGAAGATATCGACGGTGTTTCCCTGCAGATCGCAGGCCACAAAGTCACCACGAACGGGGTGGCTCGAGTCCACCAAGACCCCCCACTTCGACCGCAAGAGCCCCGCTCCAACACTCGATGTCCCGTTGCACGTAAGGGTGGGCGCGGTGTTGGCGTCGTTGTTGAACAGCACGACTGCCGCCCCGTCAGGCTGCTCGACAATGGAGTTATTCAGTACGATTTGCCCACGCACACTCGCGTAGACCGCGCCCCCTGCTCCACCGTAGAGTCCTTCATTAAGGTTGGCGTGGATGTGGGTTTCGTCAATGTCCACAAGGGAGCCGAACGCGTAGATGGAGTTGGCGAAGTCGCCCACATTGTCGGTGAACTCCGAGTTGACGATGCCCGCATCGCAGCCCTCGATGATGGCGACCGCGCCCCCTTGGGCCGAGTTTCCTTCGACGAGCACCTGATCCAGGGCGACGTAGTTGTCTTCTCCACGGCAGAGGACGGCCGCTCCCAACTCGAAGCGGAACCCACCGTCGCCGTACACCGTCACGTCTGGAGCACTGCCGCCGGTCAGCGTCACGTTCGTGAGGCTAAGCCGCGCACCGGCCGTGCCCGCCTCTCCATCGATCACAAACATCCGGCGTTCATCATTTCCGTCGAGGATCACGTCGCCGATCCCCACAAGGTCGAAATCAGCGCCAATCGCGAAGTTGGGGTAGAAGGTGCCATCGCAGACCTGAAGCAAGGCGGGTGCACCGGAGAATAGGCCCGGGGAGGGCGTCGCAAGCTCTGTGCTGATGTCCTGCGCGAAGCTGCCGTCGGTGGGATCGAACACGGAAGCGAGCCCGGCTTCGGTCGTGGAGGCATCGCAATCATTGTCGATGCCATCGCAGACCTCTGGGGCGCCGGGCGAGACAAGCGGGCTGGAGTCATCGCAGTCGGTGCCGTCTTCCACCCGGCCTGCAGGCACCTCGCACCCAAGCTGTGCGGAGCTCGGATCCCCGAAGCCGTCGCCGTCCTGATCTGCGAAGTGCTCGCGCTGCAGCTCTTCGTCGGCGGTGCCATCGCAGTTGTTGTCGATTCCATCGCAGACTTCGGGCGCTCCGGGGAAGGTGGAGGAGTCCGTGTCATCACAGTCGAGGGAGCCCACCACCCCATCGCCATCCTGATCGAGGTCTTCGACGATCTCGTCGTCATCTCCGCCGCCGCACGCGGTGAATAGTGCAAGAAGGAACGCAACAGGTAGGGCACGCAAGGGCAGCCTCCGCATCGATGGGCACGATGAGTCTCGGACATGGAACGTCTAAGGCAGTGGGCTGCCGCGCGCCTTTACAGCGCCTTACCAACACAGGCTTCGATGGGTGTAGTCTGGCGTTGTGCGCACAGTTGGCGTACAAACCCGGCAACGCGACCTAGACCCGTCCGCTTCCTGGAGCCTCCATGCAGTGCCTTCCCATGCTCTACGTCGACGACGTCCGGCGCAGCAGTCAGTGGTACCGGGACTTGCTCGATGCGTCCCACGACCACGACAATGGCGACTTCGACCGCATCCTCAAGGGGGAGGCCGTCTTGCTCATGCTGCACGACCGCCACGCCCATGAACACGGTCACGGCGGCGCCTCTCACGAAGCGGGCAGCGGCATACAGCTCTGGTTCGTCGTCGACAATATCCGCGACGCCCACGCCCGCGCGACCGCCCTCAACGCCCAAGGCCTCACCCAACCGACCCACAACCCAAACGCCCACTGGACCGAGTTCACGATGGTGGACCTCGATGGATATGCGGTCGCCATCGCCGCCTTCGGGTAGCTGGGCGGCGGCCGCGGGCAGCCAATCTCGTTTTCCTGGCTTCCATCCAGGAAAGTATGGGTGGCGGCGGGTCATGGGAATCGAACCCACCGGGCATCGCCTCTCAGCACGCCCCGTCCGGTTTTGAAGACCGGGGCCGGCACCAGCACGACAAGACCCGCCGTCCACATCGTAGTGCTTTGGGGCACGCTGGCAAGGCCGCACCCGATCCGTGCTACCTCTTGGCCATGCTGTCCCCTCGCCTGCTCCCGATCCTCACTTGTGCGTGCGCGCCCATCGCCGCCGGCCCAATGGGGTTGCCGCTCGCGCCCGGCGCCACCTCTGCGGTCGATGCCACGGCCACCTCTGCGCGATTCGGATCGTTGCGCGACGACGCAGACGTCAGCCTGCCCATGGTGCAGCTCCACGCCGCGAGCACCATTCGTTTGGCGGACCACTGGGACGCGGGGCCAAGCATCGTGCTCAACCTGGCCTCTCGCGGTCGCCCCGAGGACGTCACAGGCGGCCTCTTCGTTCGATACTGGGCGCCGGCAGACCCGGACGCAGACCTCGTCGCCGCGCTGCGCTTCGAGGCCGGCTGGGGATGGGGCGGCCTAGGCTTGGACTTGGCATTTCTTGTCGCGGAGGACGCTTCCGTGACCCTCGGCCCCACCGTCCTGATCACCCCCGAGTTCGTCGCCGCACGCTTCCCCATCGGCGCCTACGCCCACCTCGGACCCCTCGATTTGGGCGTCGAGGGCGGCGCGCTTGCCGCGGTCAACGGCAGTTTTAGGCGGGTCTCGCCGTGGATGGGGTTGAGGGTACGCCTCACCTTTGGCACGGAATAGCAAGGGTGCGGGATGCAAGAAGCCGTGGGCCAGCCCCCTCGAACCTTGCGCTGGGCCAAAGCGGCGTCCCCAAGCCGTCCCATTCTGAATACGCGATGTCATGAACACCGCACTCGGCCCCTATCGACTCGCTGCCCGTCTGGGCGCTGGAGCGATGGGCGAGGTGTGGCAAGCGGTGCACGGCCCAACCCACCGCGCGGTCGCCGTAAAGCTGCTGCGACGCAACGAGCCATCCTTCATCGACGCGGTTCGCGTCGAGATTGAAGCGATCGCCGCATTGGACCACCCCCACATTGTTGCGCTGCTGGATGTCGGCACGGTTCCCGACGGCTCAGCCGCCTGGATTGGCGGTTCGCCCTACCTGGTCATGGAGCTGCTGGACGGCGGCTCCCTGTTCGACTTGGCTCCGAGTCTGACGTGGCCCGAGACGCGCGACTTGCTCGTGGCGTTGCTCTCCGGCCTGTCGCACGCCCACGCGAGGCAGCGTATTCATCGCGATCTCAAGCCCGCCAACGTGTTGCGCGCAGGCAAGACGGACCCTCGGCCCGGCTGGCGGATCTCAGACTTCGGCCTGGCCCACGCCCACGGCGACCCTTCGGCGGCTGTGCGGGAAGGCGTTCAAGGCAGCCCCCGCTATATGGCGCCGGAGCAATTCCAAGGGTACCGCCGAGACTATGGGCCTTGGACGGATCTCTATGCCCTGGGCTGCTTGGCCTGGGCCGTCGTCACAGGCCGGGCGCCCTACCAAGCCCGAGACTTACCGGGTCTGCGCCACGCCCACTTGCGTCAGTCCCCGCCTCCCCTGCGCCCACGCTACGCGGTGCCCGATGGCCTGGAGGACTGGCTCCGCGCCCTCCTGCACAAGCGACCCCACGAGCGAACCGCATCGGCCGCCGACGCGCTGCATGGGCTGGAGAACCTAGGAGCGCCAGCCACCCCACCGACGCACCCGCCCACGTGGCGCAGCAATGCGGACGTGGCCCCGAGAGCGCACCTAGGCACGCACTCCCTGGCGCTCGTGGACCTGCGCACCCCTCCCTTCGTGGGCCGCGAGCCGGAACGCACCGCCCTGTGGGCCGAGTTGGCGGCGGTCCATGAGCACAAAACCCCCCGCCTGGCGGTGGTGACGGGTGCGCCGGGCCAAGGCGAGACCTCCCTGGCGGAATGGGTCGTTCACCGCGCCCGCGAAACCGGCTCTGCCCGCGCCCTATGGGCCCACCACCACCTTCTGGGAGGCGGCGGGGCCTCGGAGTTCATCCGCGACGCGCTGCACCTACATGGGCTGTCGGTCGACGATGCTCACGCCAGGCTCGACCACCTCAAGAACCAGGGAGCTCACAACTTCAACGTCGATCTCATCCTAAAGGCGGTCTACGGCCAGCCCATTCGGCCCAATCTGGATGAAGAGCGGGCGGCCGTGCTCGCTACCATCGAACCGCTCACCCGAGATCGCCCTCTAATCCTCGCGTTCGATGATCTTCATCGCAGCGCCGAGGCCCGCGACCTCGTGCGCTTCTTGATGGCGCAGCCGCTGCCGTTGTTCCTCGTGGCGACCGGCCAGCCCACCGGGGAAGCGGACGATGTTAACGGCGCCGCCGACCTGCGCGAAACGGCTCGAGAATTCTCCGCTCCATATCTTCATCTTGGCCCATTAGATACCTCAGCGATCCGCAGCCTAATCCGGCGGATGGTGGACCTGGACGACGCGGTGGCCCAACGCCTCGAAACGGAGAGCCGCGGGCACCCCCTCTTCGTGCTCAAGACGCTCGAAGGCTGGGTCTCAGACGGCGCTCTGGTCCCAGGAGCGCGTGGTTGGACCCGCGCCGACGACGCGCCCATCGCCCTGCCGCAATCCCTCGGCGAGGTTGTGGCACAGCACCTCGACCGGGCGCTGTCAGGGCGGGACTCAGGGGAGAGGCGCGCCGTCGAGGTGGCGGCGGTCATGGGCGATCCCATCGATGTGCAGCGGTGGGCGCGCACCTGCTTGCGCGCCGGCGCCTCCATCGGTCCAGACTTGGTCTCGCACCTGCTGCAGGAGGGCGTGTGGCGGCAAGACGCTGGAGTCACAGGCCCGATTCGATTCGCTCACTCGCCCCTTCGCGCCTTGCTTTTGGAACGGGCCGCAGATGCGGGGCGCCTCGGTTCCCACCACCGCGCCGCCGCGGGGATCCTGGCTCAGGACGAAGCCCAGACGGGGCGGCTAGGCCTGCACCAACTCCGGTGCGGCGACACCAATGAGGCCATACAAACCCTTCTTCCAGCCGCCGAGCATATGCTTTCTACCGGCGACTTGGGCGAGACCGCCCGCCTGCTCGCGTGGCTCGACGAAGCGCTTCGAACCGCGGACCCCAACCCGCGGGCCCAGGCCCAGTCCCATGTGCTGCACGCCACCGTGCACGTCCTGCGCGGTGCGGGCGGCGACGCGGTCGACGATCTCGCAAAGGCGGAAGCCCTCGCGACCGAACCGAGCTGGCATGATGTGCGGTGCCGAATCGCCTCACTTCGCGGCCGACAGTCCACTAGAGAGCGCCGCTATGACGAGGCCTTGGCACAGCTCGATAGAGCGGTACAGCTCGCCGCTCTGGCTCAGAACCGCGAGCTTCAGGGACGAACCGCATACCGCAGGGGCAACCTGCTGTTGTTCCTTGGCCGCCTCGATGAGGCCGAGCGTGCGCTGAAGGCGGCGCGCCCCCACAGTCGCGCCCACCCTGGCGTCCTAGGCAAGGTCTTGGTCGCCCTTGGCCGGCTCGCTCAGGCCCGAGGAGACTCGCCGACCGCCCGCGCTCGATACACCGAGGCCAAACCTTGGTTCTCCGCCGCCTCTAGCACGTGGGGTCAGGCGGTCGTGACGCACTACGTGGCGGAGCTGGACCGGCAAGAGGGTCATCTGGACGCGGCAGCCGAGGGCTATGCATCGGCCCATAAAGCTTATCGAAGCCTAGGACTTCGACAGGCCGACGGAGCGCTACTTCACCTGGGCCTAGTCGAGCTCGCCCGGCACAACCACGCCGCGGCCCGAGCGACCTTCGAACATTGCCTGGCTACGTTTCGCGCCGAGCGCGCTCCCCTCGTTGGGGCCGTGGCGTGGGCCGGACGCCTGGCGTGCGACGCGGCGGAAGCGAACCCCACCGAGGCCCAGATGTCTCTGGCGGCCCTGCGGCACGCCTTGCAAGAGAGCGGCGTTGTCGCGGCTCAACTCGCCGAGACGTTAGACTGTGCGGCCGCCGCCGCAGAGGTCACACTGCCTCCGGTTCAAGCCGCTGAAGTAGCGTCATTGGCGCGTTCTCACTGGGCCCAAGTCGAGGCTGCCACGGTGATCGCGTGAGCGGGCTGGCCGCTCGGCTGATCCTCGCCCAGATCGTGTGTGCGGCGGCCCTGGCCATTCCTGCCGTGACCCTCATCGGCGCTTGTGCAGCGTGGGTGCCGGTCGCGGGCACGGCGTTCGGCGGATTCTTGGTGTGGATCCTGCTGGGGCGCGCCGACCCAGCGCGGCTAACCAGGGTCGTAATCCGCAGGATCTCCCTCCTGTCTGCGGTGACTCATGGTCCGCTGATCGGCGTCGCATATGCCGTGTTTTACGTGGTGGCCTCCGACCAGTTCGACATCCCGCCCTCCGCCTTGTGGTTCTTGTGCCCGGCACTCGGACTTGGGGGCGCCGCCGTCGCCCTCGCCATGACCTTGGTTGCGGGCGATGCTGCGGCGGCGACCCTCGGGCTCACGCTGGAGCCACCGGCCCGCCGCTCTCAGCGATAGGGTGTCTCCCCAGTGAGGTTGGCGTTGTCGTACGAAAAGAAGGTCGTCTCCGCTCCCAGATTGGCCGGTGCAGGACTCCGAGCCTTTGCCCGACTGATCGAGCAACCCGTATCCGGGCGGGTGGTTCGCGATGCGCTGCTGCGCCAACTGGGGCTCGACGCCCTGCGCGCCGCAGACGTGTCCGGCGCTCCCATCGATGCCGGTCCCCTGCCTGCGGATCCGCGTGCATTCCCCCGCGACCCCACCGCCGACTCCCTGGCCGCCGTTGTACGTCAGCCCGGTCACACCCGAGGGGAGCACGCCACCACAGCGCTGCAACAACACGCCGCCTATGCAGCGGGTGAGCGAAGCCCCGTGGAGGCCGCCGAGGCGTTTCAACACGCCCTCGCCAGCAGCCAGGCGGACGCGCCGGCCCTTCACCTCTTCATCGCCCAGAACCCCGATGATGTGCGGGCCCAAGCCATCGCGAGCGAGGCCCGCTGGAAGCGCGGTGAGCCGCTCGGGCCCCTCGATGGCGTGATCGTCAGCGTCAAAGACGAGCTAGAGCAGGTGCCCTACCCCACCACCTGTGGCACCCGCCTGCCCCGCGAGCCCGCCATCGAGGACGCGACCGCGGTCTCTCGACTGCGAGCGACCGGCGCGATCCTGGTTGGCAAGGTCAATATGCACGAGCTCGGCAGTGGCCTGTCGGGCATCAACCCCCACTGGGGCACGCCCCGCAATCCCTATGATGATGGGCGGATCTGCGGCGGCTCCAGCAGCGGAAGCGGAGCGATTGTAGGATCCGGGTTGACGGCGATCTCCCTCGCGTGTGACGCGGGTGGCAGCATCAGAATGCCCGCCGCATTCTGTGGGGTCATCGGCCTCAAAGCCACGCTCGGGCGGATCTCCCACTATGGTGCCAGCGATTTGGTGTGGACCACCGCCCACGCAGGTCCCATGGGCACAACCGCGTCGGACGTGGCCCTGGCCTACCTGGCGATGGCAGGACCCGATCCGAGAGATGCCAAGACCCTGCACCAGCCGCCGGTGCACCTCAGCGACTGGGAGCGCGACGACCTGCGTGGGGTCACGCTGGGTGTGTACCGGGAGTGGTTCGAAGACGCGGATCCGGAGATCGTGTCGGCCTGCAAAGACCAGGTGCGCCGCCTGGAAGATGCGGGGGCTGAGATCCGACGCATCACCCTTCCTGATATGGAATTGCTCACGCTGGCGCACTTGGTGCTCATCGGGGTCGAAGCCGCTGAGAGTCAGCTCAAATACTACGCGGAAGATCACCGGCGCTACAGCCACGAATCCCGCATGTCCATGGCCCTGTCCCGAGGCCTCCGCGCGACGGACTATGTGCACGCTCGACGTGTTCGCACGGTGCTCATCGACCAGTGGCTACGCGCCATGGCCGGCGTAGACGCCATCGTCACCCCCGCCACCGGCGTGACGGCTCCAGCCCTGCAAGCCGACGCCGTCGAGCTCGGCGAGTCCGACATGGCCTTGGCGCACCAGATCATGCACTTCATGCCGCCGGGCAACCTGCTCGGGTTCCCCGCCATCACCTTCCCCGTTGGCTACGACGCCAAGGGCATGCCCATCGCCCTGCAGGTCATGGGACGGCCCTGGATGGAGCACGTGCTGCTGCGTGTCGCCAAGATCGCCGGCACGGGCGTGCCGCGCAGGCTGCCCCAACGAAACTACGACCCGTTCCGCTAGTTCGCGGCGTCATCGACGGGCGGCGGCGTGCGCTTCACCGGGCTTGGGCTGGACGACGGCGGCTCGAAGTCCCCGAACAGCACGGACAGCTCGACGCCGCTGGTGAGGTAGAACCCGCCGTTGATGTCCGGCTGGTCGCCGGCGGCGTCGGTGTAGACGGAGTTCGATGGCACATTCAGCTGCATGAACAACGTGAGCTGGTAGGCCCGGGTATTGTCGCGGGCGAGCACCGAGGCTTCGCCGCGGAGCGGGAACGTGTTGACTCGAAGTGTCTGTTCTTCTGGGCCCCGCCATCCTTGAGTGCCTGCGCCGACGCCACCGCCGAACAAGACATCGAGAGCGCGCCCCTGAATGGCGTAGTCATATGTGAGGATGAAGCTCCAGTCTGAGAATCGCCGACCCTCGCCGAGGCCCAGTCCAACATCACCGCCAGCGGTGAAGCCCACCCTGTGGTGACGATTCATATAATACACGCCTTCAACGCCCAAAATCAGATCATGCTGGGCCTTGACGATCCCTTCGTCCAAGCGAGGTCCCGACTCCGAATCGCCCCCCTTTAGCTTAGGCAGAGACACGGGGTATCGACCAGGAAGAACCATGGTTCCGACGTGAGGGCCAATGCCCCACATCCACGTGTCGATGGCCATCGCGGGGGTGGCGCACAGCACCAGCGGGACCACAACCAATAGCGAACGCATCACTCCTCCATCTGCAGGGCTAGCCTACGTCAGCGCGAACCTGCCGTCACTCGTCGACCCGAACCTCGAAAGAGCGACGTACGACAAAGACGTCTTCACCCCGGTGGGGCGGGAACTCGATCGCTCGCAGAACGCGGTCCAGGCACGGGCCCACACTCGACAGGGCAAAGGTATTCTCGACGATCGCCACACCGCCGATTTTGCCGTCGTTTCTGATCTCTACGCGGGCGATCACCTCGCCGGGCTGGCCTCGGCTCTGGTTGAGGCACGCCTGAGTCGCGTTTCGATTGTCGAAGAAGACGCGCTCCATCTCGGCCGGGGGGATCGGGTCGACGCTTACCGCGTCCATCATCGGTAGCATGGCGGAGACGACCTCGACGCGGCCCGTCCACGACAATGGCTCTGGGGTGGCAGCCAATTCCATGGCCCCCCCAAATGGCTTTGCGCTCAAGGGTCCGAGGGCCACCGGCACACCCAAGTTCCGCACCGCATCGAGGGTACGGATAAAGGCGGCGGTGGGCAGATCGGCTTGGCCCACCACCAAAGTCACCTCGCTGACGGCGTCGGTGCCAGCCACGCGGCCCAGGATCGTGTTTAAGCCGTCCCAAGGCAGCTCATCGATCGAAGAGCAGTCCGTGCACGTCAATGAGGGGGCCCGACGCAGGGCCTTGCTCTTGGGGTCGAGCCCGTCCAAGGTGAAGCCTTCGGAGCTGACCGTCACCGTCAGTGGAGCCGACCCTTCCGCGGCGGTGTAGGTGTGGGTTGCGGTCCACGGGTGCGCCACGGAACGGTCCTTCACCTTGAGCGCCACCTGGCGCACGCCGGCCAAGTGCGCGGTGTAGAAGACCCGCTCCAAGGTGCCCATGGGAACCCGACTATCGACCGAAAAGATAGCCACAAAAGGCGGCTTTGCGCCTCGTTGCAGTTGGGAGCCCATCAATTCTGAGAGGCGCTCATAGATGGGACGAACCAGGAATTCGCCGGTATCAGGCAGGCCGCCATTCTCCAATACGATCGACGGCTGTTCTCCAACCAGTATCCGGTCCGTCAAGATATCGATACGCACCGATGGTAAGCCACCGATCCGCCCCACGGTCACAGCCCGGCCCGGGACCGCCGAGGCGTTCTTCACCTCCACCTCCGCCACCGTATCTGCGGGCCCGAGCACGCCACCGGTCGAGGCGCGGACAACAGCCACAAGGGCGAGGATCAGCATGGAGGGCCTCCGTCGTGAGTGCCAGATGGGTAGCGCCGCTTGGACTCGGGTGCCAAGCCTGGGTAACGGTGCCGCATTGCGAGCTGGTATTGTTGCAGCGCTCCTGGAGGCTCGTGACTCGAAGCACGTCCTACAAGCTCCTGACCTGCATCGGACGCGGCGGGTTCGGAGAAGTATATCTGGCGTTGGTCCAACGCCCAGGCGGCCTGGAGCGGCGCCGAGCCCTCAAGTTGCTGCGATCGGACCTGATGCACGTGGACGAGGCCTTGAGCCGCCTTCGGGATGAGGGCCGCATGCTCGCCATGCTGGAACACCCCGCCATCGTGCAGGTCGAAGACATTGTGCGCATCGACGGCTGTGTGGGCCTCGTGATGGAGTACGTCGAAGGTTCGGACCTTCGGAACTGCCTCAAGGCGCGTTTGCCCATCCCCGAGAGCGTGGCCCTGGAGATCATCGCCACCGTCGCTGACGCCTTGGCGTCGGCCGTGGAACTGCACAGCCCGCAAACCGGGCGCCCGCTTCGTTTGGTTCATCGCGACATCAAACCCGGCAACATCATGATCTCGTCCTTTGGTCGGGTCAAGCTGCTGGACTTTGGCGTCGCGCGCAGCCGTGAGATCGAGCGCGACACCAATACACGTGTCGGCGAAGTGCCCATGACACCTGGGTTTACAGCGCCTGAAGTCCTGCTGAGCCAGCAGCAAGGCCCATCCGGAGATGTCTACGCCTTGGGCGTGACCCTCTTCCGCACCCTGATCCGCCAAGACCTCTTCGAGAAGCGAAAGCTGACACAGCAGATCGTGCTGATGGGCGAGCCCGTGCACTATCATAAGTGGCTCGACGATCGCCTCACGATTGTGCGTCACAAACCTACGCGACAGCTCTTGTCCGACATGCTGCGGTGGGACCCAAATCAACGTCCTGCGTCCCATTTGGTACGGGAGCGCGCCGAGACCATCTTGAGTCGACTTCAGGGCCCGCGCTTGTCCCAGTGGGCCCGGCGAACCGACCTGCCCGCCAGCACCGACATCACCGATGCGCCCCTCGTCGGCCGTGTGGTGTTCGAGGACGAAGGCCCCGGCGAGCTGTCCCGCGCGACCCCAGCGACCGCACCCATTCCAAACCGCCATCCCCGGCCCCTCACGGGGGCGCCCGCCGGCCTGAGCGCCAGCGGCGTGGGAGCGATCAGCCCCCTGGGTGACGACACAGCCCCACGGAATGTACAGCCCAGCGCATCACGGGCAGCCACTCCCCTGCGCTATGCCCAGACGATCCTTCCGGTGGAAGAAGAGGCCGACACGCTACGTCCAGAGCCCGAGAGCCCCTTGACTCCCGCCTCTATCGAGGCCAGCCCCGCACCTTCGTCCCCCAGAGCGTCCCGGATGAGCCAAGTGGCGCTGAGCATCGGACTCGGTGTCCTGATCGCAGGCTGCATGGCCCTGCTCGGGGTTGTGGTCTGGGCATGGAGTATGGGGTAGGCCAAGCCAAATGCGCTCGCTATTCCACCGTTCGGCACGCCTCAGGCGGACCTTGGTCGGCGCGACTATCGGCGAACGAGTCGTTGTCTAGTTGTCGGTGTCTTCTGGAGAGTCCCAGTGCCCGCTGAGAACTCCGCTAAAATCAGCTGCAGTATCTTCGTCAAATGGGTCTTCCATCGCATCTATAAGCACAATCGAACGCTGCCAATTGCGATAGTCCATGCGCTCATGTGGGTTGAAGCGACCGCGCAGTCGGATGTCTATTTGAGTGACCTCATGCCGCCCGCCTGCCGCAAGTGTGGCTTGGCGGGCAAGCTCCGCGGGGGCGTCGGCGATCGGAAGCGACCAAAGTGAATACAGCATGATGCGATCGTCGGTTTCACCATGCGCCTCGATGGTCACGTTCTGGGCGGGTATCTGGATCGAGTGGTCGCCCAAAGTGAACGAGAGCGTTGCACGAATGGAGAATCTCAAGAGCAGCCCGGTAATGCATACCCCCGGTGGAGCAGCGTCGATGTCTGTCCGATCGATGAGTTGCACATCAAAGGGCGGGCCACTTGGGGTCACGACATATGTCGCGCCACTGTCGCCGGAGGGCGGAGCTTTGTCCCCGTAAACTACCTGAAGGCTGCGACCGGATCGTAGTGTTGAAGCCACGCTATCCGCCGTAAAGCCAAGCCCCACATCTTCATCTGCCGCTATGGTTGTCACAGTCTGCACGTCATTACAGCGGAAAGGCGCCAACACGACCCGGTTGCACCCAAAGGAAGTGAGAGCAAACAAAATGAGCAGCGACAACCGGTGAGCCTGACACATCATTCCTAGTTTTCCATTTCAGCAATCACGAACCCGCGAAACTCGGTGACCCGTGGGCCGACCTGCGCACTGACTGCCCCAATATCGGATG
>JBGCER010000467.1:0-2684 GCA_045106515.1 Myxococcota bacterium | reverse complement strand
GCTCGACTGGGGTTGTGTTCGGGCCTATGACCTGGACTTTATCGAAATCTGGAAGGACATGGCTCGCGTGATCCTGAACCGGGATCGCGACGCCTTCGAAGAGGTGTTTCGCCGCACAGGCATGGTCGGCAGCAAGAAGTTCTGCTTTGACGCCCAATGGGAGCAGATGCTCTACCTGTACGAGCCCTTTATGAACACCCCGTTCACCTATACCTCCGAGTATGTGGCGCGGAGCTACGCCTTCATCAACCCCAGTCAGAACGCCAACCTTCGCCACGTGGCCATGCCGCCGGAGTGGGTGTGGACCCAGCGGCTGCACTGGGGGCTCAACAGTGTGTTGGCTCACCTCAACGCCCAGGCGGACTGGGCCACGCTCTATCGCGAGGCGTTGGAGGGGGCGTGGGATCCGATCCGGATCGATCCGGCGTAGATCGTAGACCGCGGATACTCTTGCATCTGACTGGATTCGTGCTTGATGAAATGGGGGCGGGTCAGTTAGCAAGTGGCTTGCGTCGGTTCCTCTCGGCGCTGCACTGCGAGTCTGCCCGATGCCGATGTTGAAGTATGGGATGTTGAACGCCAACAAGCGTGATGATGCCGCCACAGCCACGCAGGCGCCCGAAGCCCCCGCCAAGTCCTATTTGCAGCAGATGACCGAAGCGATCGGCGCGGGCAATGCCATGGTCAACGACTGGGTGGGCTCGCGGACCGAGCAAGCAGCTCCGACGGATGAAGCGGCGCTCGCCGAAGAGAGCGGGCCTTCGATCTTAGAGCAGCTCCAGTCCGCCGCCAACGGCGCCTGGCAGGCTGGCGAGGAGTCTGTGGCTGACGTTCAAACCGGCGTGTCCGGGCTGGTGGGGTCGGCGCGGGACTGGTGGGGAGCACAGACGGAAGGTCCGACCGACAAAGCGGGCAAGGAAGAAGACCCGGTTCAAGTCGATGGTACCGCAGTCGAGTCGACCAGCTTGAGCGCTGGCGGGGCCTATGTGGACCAGATCGACCGCTACGGCTTCGGCCAAGACACCAAGCTGACCGAGAACGGCGGGTCGGCTCGCGGAGACATGACTCAGATCTGGTGCTCGGGACTGTCTACAGCGACCCTGATGGACATGGGGATCGACGTCGACGCGGCTATCGACGGGCAGAGCTTTCGGGAGCGTGGCCGGGACAAAGACCTCACCATCCGGCACCTCATCGAGGGCATGACGGAGCCCCTAGCCACGACGGATGCCCACGCGGCCACGATCGCTGCGGTGCCTCGTGGAGAGGACAGCTACTCTGATTACCTAGGTCGAAGGGCAGACGCCGGTTATGGCGCAGAGGGACTCTTCGGTGCCACTCCAGCAGAAGACGATCTGCGGGTGAAGGGCGCCGCGGGCGCCTTCGTACTCGCGGGCATTGGCACCGAGATCGCGGCACCCACGCAGACCCGGCCTGGCGACTTTGTTCAGGCCCGCGAAGTTGGCGGCAAGGATGGGCATGCGTTTCAGGTGCACTCGGTGGTGGCTGAAGGTTCGGCGATCTTCGGGTTGCCCGGCAGTCCTGAGCTCATCAGTGCGATGGACGAAGGCCGAGACGTTGGCGGCGGCACCCAGCATGACTTCGCTCAGTTTCGCATCACGCAGAGCACCAATCCCGACACTGTCTTGTCTGCCCAAGCGAAGGACTGGTCCGTCCTGGAGTCCAATGTCGCCGGCGCCTTCTCGGGGCAGCAGCGTCTCGACAATCCGAACGGCGGGGTGGTGGTTCGCGAAGACCAGCCGATTCCCACATTCGAGACCATGGACGCCGACCAGAAGCGGTACTACATCGGACGCCTATCCAGCAGCGTGTGGAGCGCCGCTGGGCCTGAGGTTGCCCCATGATCGCCAGAACAACGCTTAAAACCTTCGTAGTGGCGAGTTTGGGTTTCGGAGCCGCGGTGTGTGTGCTGGCCTGCGGAGGCGCGTCGACCCAGGCGGGGCCGCCCACGTCGCAGACCGCGTCATCGACCTCGACCGAGCCCGCCCCCATGCCCGAAGGCTACCGCGCGCTGGTCACGTTGGACGGGGGCGGAGTGCTGGCGTGCAAGAGCATGTCCGACTGTGGAACCCGAGGTGCGGCCGATACGTGGCTGGCGGGTCCTGGCTGCTCCGGAAGAGCTTTCGATCGTCCAATTTCGCTGATCTGTGATGGAACCTCCACCTATGTGATGCCCGACGGCCACACGAAATCACTGCCCGCTGATTTGGCAGCGAGCAGCGTGGTCGTGGGCACGTCCAACCGGGTGTGGGCCCACGACAAGGCCCTGTCCACCGTCGCCCAAGACGGCCCTCGTGAGGGCGGGGCGGTGTTGCTCAATGAACGCCTCGAGGTGATCGCCCGATTTGAGGATCGGATCGTGCGGGTCTTTCCGTTCAAGGACGGAGAGGCCGAGGTCAGCTTGAAGGACGGGTCTCGGGGAATCGTGTCGCTAGATGGCCGTCTTCGACCTCTGAAGTAGACCGAGCATCGCCAGTCCGAGTCGAACGGTGTGGTCGCGGGGACTCAAGCACCCTCTAAAACGCGACGCCCAGGTTCGTGTGGAGCGCCAAGAATGGCCCCGAAGGGCCATAATCTCCGATCGTATAGTAGAGCTGGTTGTATCCAGCGCCGCCAGAGAGCACGAAGACATCGCCGATAATGACGGTGCCACCCACCAAGAT
>JBGCER010000466.1:0-11361 GCA_045106515.1 Myxococcota bacterium | reverse complement strand
GCGCCCAGTGGGGAACCGTGGCTGGAGCCGCCGTCGCTCTGGGTGCGAACGCCTACCTGGTGTGGCTCAAGGTCGACAAAGCCAACGCTCCCGAGGTGTGCGGCGTCAGCGAGGTCATCAACTGCGAATCGATCTTCGATAGTCCCTTCGCGCAGGTCTTCGCAGGCAATACCTTTGAGACCCCCATCACCGTTCTTGGAGCCGCCTTCTTCGCCGGCCTCTTGGTCGCCGCGGTGGCGTTCGGTGCCAACAACGCTCGCTTCTACCGGATCAGCCTGGCGTTCGCCGCAGTCAACGTGTTGCTGAGCCTGATGCTCGGCGGGGTGCTGCTCGTCGGCGGTCACGTCTGCCCCTTCTGCTTCACCATCTACCTGGCCAACTTGGTCGTGCTCGGCGCCGCCATCAAGGGTGTATTCGCCACGGGCGAAGGCCTATTCGACAACCTGGGCGACATCATGTCTGGTCCAGACCTGTGGGCCTTGTCCGCGGTCTTCGTCGGGCTCGTCGTCGGCGCACACGCCACTGGACTGGCCGGCAACCCCGCTGAAGTCGACGACGTCGCCGTGGTCAAGAAGGGCGGCACCGTCGACCTGAGCAAGTACTACACCCTCGCGGTCAACCCCGTGGACCTCGATGGTAGCGAGCCCAAAAAGGGCGCCGAGGACCCCACCTATGTGGTCGTCGAGTTCGCTGACTACCTCTGCGGTCACTGCGCCCACGCCTCGGAAGAGATGGGCTCCTGGCTGCCCCTGCAAGACGATGTGCAGCTCATCTTCAAGGTCTACCCTCTGTCGTTCGACTGCAACCCGCACATGCCCGAATCGCGAACCGGCCCCTACCCTTGCCTGGCGGCGCTCTACGCCGAGTGCTCTGGCCAGCAGGGCCTGTTCTGGGACGTGAACCACGACCTGTACGCCAATCAGGAGTACCTGATGGCGCAGGGCTACAACGTCAACGCCCTCAACGCCCTGGTCCAGGCCCGAGGCGTCAATCCCGAGCTCGTGGCCACCTGCATCGAAGACCGGGATGTGCAGCGCGGCGTCGTCATGGACGCCAACGCCGGCGGTCAATTGCGTCTGGAAGGCACGCCCTCGTTCTTCGTTAAGGGTGTGACCGACGACGGCACCTGGGTGCAGACCAAGAACGGGCTCGACGACGTCAAACGGCTCATCGCCGCGGACCGCCAAGTCAAAGCCTCACGCCGCGAAGCCGACGACAGCAGCGGCGCCGGTTCTCCCGAGCCTGCTGGCCCATGACCTGGCGTTGCTTGAGCGTCGTGGTGGACCGCGGGGCCATTGAACAGGTCTCCTCGGCACTATTCGAGCTGGGCGCCCAGGGCGTGCAAGAGGACTACCTGCCGGGCCAGACCCCCGCGCCAAAGCAGCCCTGGGAGGCGGACTCCGCGCAGCCAGCCCCCCAGCAACAGGTGCTCAAGGCGTGGTTCGAAGACCCGAATGAGCCGCTCATCTCCGCCGCCTTCTCCACCCATTCAGCGACGTGGGCCGACGTGGAGGACACCAACTGGGAAACCAGTTGGCAAGAGGGCTTTGACCCTATCATCATCAGCCCAACGCTCACCATCGCCGCACCTTGGAACGCCCCGGATGGCGCTCTGATCATCGAGCCCGGCCAAGGCTTCGGCACTGGCCAACACCCCTCCACCCACGGGGCCCTCGCCCTGATGGAACCCGTGCTGCACGACTTGCGCACCTGCCTGGACGTGGGCAGTGGCTCCGGCGTCCTGGCCCTGCTCGCCGCTCGCCAGGGACTGAGCTGCCTAGGTATCGATGTGGAGGAAGCCGCCGTTCGAGATGCGCAAGAAAATGCGCTTCGAAACAATCTTACAGCCGAGTTCTCTACACGGCCAATCCACCAAGTCGAGGGTACGTACGACCTGGTGCTGGCCAACCTGCACGCAGAGCTGATCGTCCGCTTGGCCCCGCACATCGTACGCCTCACCGGTCGGGTGTTGATCTGCGCTGGGATCCTCGCGGACCGCGAATCGATCGTTCGGGAGCAACTCGACGCGGATCTGCACCTCGAAGAGCGGGTCCTGGACGGCGAGTGGGTGGCGCTGCGCTATCGGACCCGCTCGTGAGCACCCGCCGAATTCGGGTGCCACAACTCCCTGTCGACGGTCCTGTGGACGTGCCCATGGACAAGCAGCACCACCTCAAGGTCGTGCTGCGACTGCACCCCGGCGCGCAGGTGCTCGCCTTCGACGGCCTCGCTCGCCAATGCGCCTGCACCATTGGGGCCCACGCCGACGGGCGGTGGTTTCTCGACCCCGCAGGCCCTGTGCAGACGGTCGAGGTGGGTCCGGAAACACGGCTCCTGCTGGGTCTGACCAAACCCAAGGCCCTGCACATGGCGCTGCGCATGTCGGTAGAGGTGGGCATCACACACATCGACGTCATCGCCCTACAACGCAGTCAAAACCGCCCTCCTCGTCTGGACCGGTGGCAGAAGATCATGGAAGCCGCGGCCCAACAGTGCGGTCGCTCCGACGTCCCCGCCCTCCAGCATCACGATCGGCTGACAGACGCCCTAACCACCGTGCACGTCCCGCTCTTTGTGGCGGTTCCCGGCGCGGAACGACCCGAGCGACCCACCCTTGGTGGGGCCGTCTTGATCGGCCCGGAAGGCGGCCTGACCGAGAGTGAGATCGACATGGCCCTAAGCAGCGGCGCGCAGCGCCTCGGCCTGGGCCGGTGGGTGCTGCGCGCGGATACGGCCGCCGTGCTCGGCAGCCACTTTATTGCTGGCTAGAGCGCCCTAGTTGCGACGGCGGCGAAGGCCGGCGAAGAGCAGACCGAACCCTGCCAGGAAGCCAACCGGAGCCACAGGCACCGAAGAGCAACCGCCGCTGCGCTCAACCTCGACGACCTTTTGCAGGCTGACGTCTAGGCTGTCTTCTTGGTACATCCAGACTTCTTCGAACTTCCAGTTCTGGTTTCCATCGTCGTCCCGCACCATGCAGCGCAGCTTGAAGACGTCTCCGACGAAATCGGCGTCGCTGACTTCGGCGGGAGAGGACCAGTTGATGGTCGACGCTGCCGGGTCATCAATGGTGCCTTCGCCACCGTTGACTTCCCACTCGAAGGCGAGGCTGTCGCCGTCGTCTTCGTAGGTGAGGACGGAGGCCGCCATGGTCTCGCCTTCTTCGATGGAGGTCGGAGACAGGTCGATACGGCCGACGATCATGGGCTCGGAGTCATTGCTGACGCAACCACCCGGGTCAGATTCGTCTGGAATCTGGTCGCAGTCGTTGTCGACTCGGTCGCCACAGATCTCAACCGCGTTGGGGTTGATGGTGGGGTCCGTGTCGTCACAGTCGCTCTCAAGCTCGGTGAAACCATCGCCATCATCGTCGTAGACGATGGTGTTTTCATCGATGATGCCATCGCAGTCATTGTCGGCTTGGTCGCGAACCTCTGGGGCGCCCTTGTAGGTGTCCACGGACGCGTCGTCACAGTCACCCTGCGCTTCGCTCTGGCCATCACCATCGTCGTCGAAGCCGTCCGTGCCTTCGTCGATCAGTCGGTCGCAGTCGTTGTCGCGACCGTCAAACGCCTCGGCAGCGAGGGGGTAGACGTCGGCGTTGGTGTCATCGCAGTCTTTCCAGATGCCGGTCGTTCCGAAGCCGTCGCCGTCATCGTCGGACGCGGGGAAGGCGTCGTTGAGGAGCACGGGCACCGAGGCTTCGCGGGTCACACCGCTGCTGTCGGTCACCCGAACCAGCAGAACTTCGAGCCCGGGCTTGACGTAGGAATCGACAGGGATGTCGACGATCCGGTGACCCGAGACATTGCCCTCGCCGGCGCGGCAATCTGCAAGGGCCGGGCGGCCATCAGGGATGCCTTGAAGTGCACTGCGAACCTTGCAGTACAAGTTGTCTGCAGGCTCGTTCTGGTCACGGATGGTCAGCTCGAGCGGCAAGGGATCGAGGCCCCTGTGCTGGTAGCCGGGCGCCGGGGAGTGGATGATGACCGTGGGGGCTTCGTTGGACGGGTTGGTTCCCGTGTTGGCCACGACCAAGACCGTGGTCAGGAGCTCGGTCTCATCGGGGTCGTCGGCGTTGGGGTCACGCGTCTCCACCTGGATGCGGCACTGAGCGGGGCGCTCGTCGGGCGCCACGTAGCCGATGGCCACAACGCGCGCTTGGTCGCCGGAAATCACGAATGGCGCGTCGGCGACTTCGATGCGAGGATTGCCTTCGGAATCGAAGAAGCCAGGCCGGCAGGCTTGGTAGTCCACGTCCACGTTCAACACTTCGAGCTCGCCATCACCGGCGTTGCGGATGGAGAAGTATTGGGTGTTGTCCTGGCCTTCGAACACGAAGCCCATATCCAAGGTCTTGGGAGCGATCAGCGGCTGGGGCGTGGTCTCTCCGCCTTCGCCGATCAGGTAGATCTGCTTCCACGTGTTGTTCACGTCGCGTCGGATGAGGTCTTCGATCGCCTTGCCCTTGGCTTCGTCGGACTCGGTGTCCTCGCCGTAGGTGGTGACGATGATGCTGTCGCGGTTGCCACCAGCGCGCTTGGGATTGAAGCGCACCTTCACCGGTAGGCGGCCGCCAGCGGGAATCACGCAGGGCTCGTCCTCGGGGACGGGGTCCGAGGAGCCGGGGGTGCCGGAGTCCAGGTTGCCAGCGCCTTCACGGGCAGTGGAATCATCACCCTCGTCGTCTTCGCCCAGGTCCGGCGTCTGAACATCGCCGCAGTTCCAAAACAAGCGAAACGCGTCGGGGTGTCCAGAGTCGGGGTCTTCGGACGTGGACAGGAAGATGGACTCGACACCAAGCGGCACGTCGCCGCCATTGGAGATGAAGATTTCCTTGTCGAGCTTGTCGCCCTTCGCGACCTCGCCGAACTCGAGTCGCTTGGTACTCAACTCCAGCTGCGGCGGAGCGAGGTCGACGATCTCCGTCGTTGGACCGCAACCAGCCAGCACGGCAGCAACCAGACCCACACTGGGGAGCAAGAACTTGGCACCCATGACCCTACCTCCACGCCGCCCCTTAGAGACGGCTCGGTTCGCGTCGGCCGATCAACGGCCTACAGAAACTTCACCGGCGCGAGTGTGCCTGGGATGGCTCCAATCCGCAACATGAGAACGTGGCCATCATGGATTTGGTGCGATCCCAACGGGCACAAGGGGATCGTTCGCGCCTACAGAAGGTGACCGCTCTTCCGCTTCTTGGTGCGGAGGTAGTCGACGTTGTGCGGGTTGGGAGGCATCCGGTGCGGAATCCGACCCTCGACGTCGATGCCATTGGACCGAAGTCCTTCGATCTTCTTGGGATTATTGGTGATCAGCTGCACGCTTGAGATGCCCAGCTCTTCGATCATCTGGGCGGCCAAGTCGTAGGTGCGCTCATCGTCCAAGAACCCCAGCGCCAGGTTCGCCTCGACCGTGTCTAGGCCGGCATCCTGAAGCGCGTAGGCTCGGATTTTATTGACCAAGCCGATGCCCCGGCCTTCTTGGCGCATGTAGATGACCACGCCGGTCTCCTGCTCGCCGATGTAGTCCAGCGCCGCTTCGAGCTGGTCGCGGCAGTCGCACTTGAGGCTGCCCATCACATCGCCCGTGAAACACTCGCTGTGGATGCGCACCGGCACGCGCTTGGCGCCTCGGACGTTTCCGCGGATGACTGCGCCGTGCTCTTTGCCATCGATAGACTCGAAGGCCACTACGGTAAAGTCGCCGTGCCGGCTAGGCATTGAGGCGGTGGCCCCGATGCGCGCAAGCCGGATGCTGCGATTCGGGGATGGGGTCACTGCGGCTTCCATAGACTTCACCGGGGACAAGAGTGCTCATCTCGACGTAGGCACAGTAGCGCCTCCGACCAGTCAAAGTTTGTGAGCCGAAACGCAAAAACGGCCGCCACCCGAAGGTGACGACCGTTTCAGTGAGCCGCCCCACACGCCGACCCAAGATGGGTCAGCTGGGGCACTCCCCTACGGGTTGAGGGAGTTCTTGAGGCCCTTGCCAGCGCGGAACACGGGGATCCGGCGGGGGGGAACTTCCATTTCCTTGCCGTTCTTGGGGTTGTGGCCCGTGAACGCACGACGACGAGACACGGTGAACGTGCCGAAGTCGGAGATGGTGACCTTCTCGCCGCGGACGAGAGCTTCTTGGATCGACTCGGTCAGGATGTTGATGTAGTTTGCGGCGCGGACCTTGGGGATTCCAGCGCGCTCAGCAAGCTTTTCGGTGAGATCGGCCTTGTTCATGTCGTCTCCTGTGCGAGTGGGGGGTATCTCGCATTGTGAAAATACTGAAAGCGACCCGCTGTTCAACGATGGATCCTACGCAGTGAGCCACGCGGGATGTGCTGTTGAGGTTGGGTCTCCTTCAAGTGAGTCTAACCATCAACGGTCAGACGCGGACTATCTACAACCATTCGGGTGCGTCTGACAAGTGCATCTGGGCGTTTTTTTCGCCTTGGCGGTACACTTCATCAATATAATCCAAATAATGAAAGATTCGAGCCGTTTCTGGTGGGACTCGCCACGATCTGAACAAACACAAAAAAGCGCCCGACCCTAGGGGCCGAGCGCTTCAGGCGGTGCCGGGAATGCCGGTTCCGCAATGCTATTGCATCTCCACCCCGTACTCATGCACGCCCCGTGCCAATGGTCATGGATACGGCGAGAAACCCGTAGGGCACAGAATCGATCCCGTTCCGGTGCAGGGGCGGGAACGCATCTGAGCGAAAAATCACGACATCCATGTCACGGTGCACCGGACGCAACGCCTTGTCGTATCGGCATTCCGGTGCTACCCCCCGGCCGCGCGGCCTATGCCGCGCACCGTGAGGTTCTCCGTGTATGACTTGATTCTTAGAGACGCGACCATCGTGACCTCCGCAGGGCGCGAGGTCGCGGACGTCGCCATCCAAGACGGCAAGATCAGGTACGTGGGCCCTCGCCCACCCAAGCGGCGCACCAAGCACGAGATCTCCGCGATCGGTCGCTTCCTCATGCCCGGTGTCATCGACACGGGCGTGCAGTTCGAGCCCAACGGCGACCCGACCTTGTGGGAGCGCGAGTCGCGCGCCGCAGTGTCCGGCGGCGTCACAACCGTGCTCGCGCTCCCAGGCGGCGACCAGCCCGTCATCGATCGAGCCTCGGCCAAGAGCCGGATCGACCGGGTCAGCGCCAATACCTGGGTCGACTTCGGACTGTGGGGCGCCGCTACCACCGACAACGTCGACGAGATCGCCGCTGCGGTCACCGACGGCCTCGTTCAAGGCACCCTCGCCCACGTGTGCGACTCGGGCCCCCTGTCAGTGCCCGCTTCTAAGGTACAGGCTCACCTGAACAGCCCCGGCGCCCTCGGCGTGCAGCTCGAAGCGATCCTCGATCGCAAGACGGACATCGAGGCCCTCATCGACGCGAGTCGGTCCCGCGAGCGCTACCTGCACATGGTGAACCTCTCCACGGCCGAGGAGCTCCAGTACCTAGACCCCGTCCGAGGCGAGACCCCGCTGACCGCCAGCGTCACGCCGCACCACCTCTTCCTCTCCGAGGACGAGGGCGCTGAAGGCGTTCAAACGACGCCCCCCGTCCGGCGCGAGCCCGCCCGCCGCACGCTGTGGACCGCCGTCAAGCGCGGACGTCTCGATTGCCTGGCGTCGGACCATCACCCGCACGGAGCCGACGCGCCCTCCGGCGGTGTGCCAGGCTCCGAGCTCCTATTCCCGCTCCTGCTGTCGGCCGTCAAATATGGACGACTCAACTTGGAGCTACTGGTCGCCCTGTGCGCCGAGCGTCCCGCCAGCATCTTTGGCCTCGACACCAAGGGCTACATCGAAAAGGGCTACGACGCGGACCTCGTCTTGTTCAGCGAAGGCGAGATCGAGAGGGTGGACTCCCAAGAGCTGCTGTCGACGGCAGGGTGGTCGCCGTACCACACGCGCGAAGCCGCACCCAAGCCTGACCTGGTCATCGTCGCCGGCAACGTGGTCGCTGCGAAGGGCAAGATCATCGCCGACGCCCCGTCCGGCGCCTGGCTCGGCTCACGGGGCTAGCCCGCATCGATCAGCCCGAAAGGCAACACGCGCGCCATCGGGCGTCGGAGAGTGACGAACGTCTGACGGACGTCGGACCGACATCCGTCACCCACGATCCTCGACGCCGTCGCTGACCCGATCGTTGATTGGCATCGGACCTGCAGTAGCGCTCCCCCAACACAGGGAGGGGCCATGGCGGTCGCGGTCTTGGCAGGTGCCATCGAAGGGATCGATGCTGTTCCGATCGAAGTCGAAGTCGATCTGCTGCGGCGGCTGCCGTCGGTGTCGGTGGTCGGGCTCGCCGCCGGTGCGGTCAAAGAGAGCACCGAACGCGTGCGATCCGCCATCGCTAGCGCAGGCCTGGACTTCCCCCGCAAACGGGTCGTCGTCAACCTGGCGCCCGCCGATGTGCGAAAGGATGGCACTGGCTTCGACCTTCCCGTGGCCCTCGGGATTCTTGCCGCAGACGCCCAGGTGCCGGCCCATGGACTCGACGATTGGTTGGTGGTGGGAGAGCTCTCCCTGGGAGGCCGCCTTCGGTCCGTACCCGGGCTCCTGGCCATGGCGCTGCTCGCCCGGTCCATGGGAAAGGGCCTGCTGTGCCCTCGGGAGGGCGCGGCCCAGGCCACCGTCGTGCCCAACCTCAGGGTCGGGTGTGCAGACAGCCTCGATCAGGTGGTGGCGTACCTCAACGACGGCATCCCCCTGCCCGAGCCCCCCGCTGCACACAGCTGCGACCCAGGGGCCCACCTGGATCTAAGCGAGGTTCGCGGCCAAACTCTCGCCCGCCGGGCCCTTGAAATTTCCGCCGCCGGTGGGCACCACTTGCTCATGATGGGGCCGCCGGGCTGCGGCAAGAGCATGCTCGCTCGACGCCTGCCCAGCCTGCTTCCGGCGCCCACCTTTCAAGAGTCCCTCGAGATCACCAAGGTCCACAGCGTCGTCGATCGGCTCGCTGTGGGTCAAGGCCTGATCACGCACCGGCCGTTTCGGTCCCCCCACCACTCCGTCAGCGTCGCCGGTCTGGTGGGAGACCGACGGCTCCGCCCTGGCGAGGTCACGCTGGCCCACCACGGCGTCCTCTTCCTCGATGAAGCACCCGAATTCGCGCGGAATGCCCTCGAAGTGCTCAGAGAGCCCTTGGAAGAAGGCAAAGTCAACTTGTGCAGGGCCCAAGGCAGCGTGGAGCACCCCGCCCAGATCACCTTGATCATGGCGTGCAATCCGTGCCCGTGCGGCAGACGCGGCAGCCCCCTGCCCTGCATCTGCCCAGACAGCAGCGTCATCAAGTATCGAAACAAGCTGTCTGGCCCACTGCTCGACCGGATCGACCTGCACGTCGAACTCAGCCCCTTGTCGTCTACAGAGCTCCTGGACACCCCACCTGGAGAGTCCTCAGAGACCGTGCGGGAACGGGTCCTAGAAGCCAGAGCCAGACAGAAGGCTCGCGGCCAACCCATGCCCAATGGCCGTCTACCCGCCTCTCACACTCACGACCCGGCCGCCAGCACCGCCTCCGCGCGCAGGCTGCTGCGCCACGCCATGGATCGACATCACTTCACTGGCCGCTCAGCCACCCGGATCCTCCGGGTCGCTCGAACCCTCGCTGACCTCGCTGATGACGCCATCATCACCGAATCACACGTGGCCGGCGCGCTCGCGTTTCGACCGACACTAGATGTTGTGTAGCGTCGAATTCACCAGGCCCAAAGGGGCAAATAATCGGCAGTTGTGTTGCCAAGGAGACTCTCATGATCGTGACTGAAATCGATGAGCAACAGCGGGCAAAAGCCCTGGACCACACCCTCGGATCGCTGGACAAGCGATTTGGCAAGGGCACTCTGATGCGCCTCGGCGACCGCACCAGCGTGCACGTCGACGTGGTGCCCACCGGCGTCCTGAGTCTGGACCTGGCCTTGGGCACCGGCGGCTGGCCTAGGGGCCGCATCATCGAAATCTACGGACCCGAAGCCTCGGGCAAAACCACGCTTACGCTACAGGCCATCGCTCAGGTCCAAGCCGCGGGCGGCACCGCCGCTTTCGTCGACGCCGAACATGCACTCGACGCCGGCTACGCCACAAAGCTGGGCGTGAACATCCAGGAGCTGCTCGTCAGCCAGCCCGACCACGGAGAGCAGGCCCTCGAGGTCACCGAAGCCATCGTGCGCTCCGCCGCCGTAGACCTCGTCGTGGTGGACTCAGTGGCCGCCCTCGTGCCCGAAGCCGAGCTCCAGGGAGACATGGGGGACAGCCACATGGGCCTACAGGCGCGGCTGATGTCCCAGGCCCTGCGCAAGCTCGCCGGAATCGTCAACCGCACCGGCGCCATCGTGATCTTCGTGAACCAGATCCGAAGCAAGATCGGGGTCACCTTTGGCAGCAATGAGGTCACGACCGGCGGAAACGCGCTCAAGTTCTACGCCTCTCAACGCGTCGATATTCGGCGTATCGGCAAGATTACCAACAAGGACAAAGAGGTCATCGGCAACAAGACCCGCATTCGAATCATGAAGAACAAGCTGGCCCCGCCCTTCCGCACCGTTGAGACTGAGATCCGGTATGGCGAAGGCATCTGCCCGATCACAGACCTGCTGATCCAGGCAGAAAACGTGGGTCTGCTGACCAAGTCTGGCTCGTGGTTCAGCTATGGCGAAGAGCGCATTGGCCAAGGCCGTGACACGGTCCGGGCCCGGTTGAGCGAAGACGAGGCCCTGCGGGCCGAGCTGGAACAAAAGGTGCGGGCGCACGCCGGCCTGGGGATTCCGGTATTGACCGCATCGGCCGAAGTCGCCGAAGCCAAGTAGTTCGCGGAGTGCCCCTGGGAGGTCATCCCAGGGGACCGACCTTGAGCCGGCCCATTGCGTTGTGTTGCGTTTCGAAGAACCGGCCGGTTCGAGGTCCCCGCGGAACTACGGATTCCAGATGATCTCTTTCACTGCAAACAAAGCCGACAATTCCAAGTAAATGGAGGATAGCGAGCTGGGCTCGCAGGGGTCATCGTCGAGTTCGCAGAAGGTTGTTTCCGTCTGGCAGGCGCCGGCCTCACCGCTGGCGGACACAAAGAGCCGCGCGGAGAGGGGGGAGCCCAACGTGGCTTGCAGGCTGCTTTGGTCTTCACTGACGACCATGTCGCTGATGGATAGGAACCGGCGTTGCGTGGGCGGCGGAAACTTAAACCCCAGGGCGGACCGGCCATCGAGGTCTTCGAAGTCCGACGCCGCGATGGAGTCGCCGACAAAGTAGGTGTCCAACACCGTGTCGCCATCTTTGACGTCAGAATCATCGTCGTAGATGACCCAAAACACCTGGAGTGGTGGAACGGCCGTGCTGTCACTGTCCACCAG
>JBGCER010000465.1:0-4397 GCA_045106515.1 Myxococcota bacterium | reverse complement strand
CGCGTTGCGGCGGGGGCCTGGGTCGTGGCGGCGATCGCTGCTACCGCTGCATTCCTGGCGGGTCAATTCGCCGCTGACAGCCTGCTGGATGTGCCCCCGCAAGCACAGGTCGCGATCGGAGCCCACGCCGACCTGGCGACCGCTGTGCTCTGGGTGGCCTGGTCGGTGGCGCTGCTGCGAGTGGCGGCAGCGTGGCGCCCGGACCAGCTGTGGAGCACTATCTTGAGGGCGGTAGCGATCATCGGTGGGGTGGGCCTGGTCGGCCTCGTAGTCTGGACTGCCGACCTCGGGGGTGGGCTCGTCTACCAACACGGCTTGGCGGTGGCCAGCGAGCCGTGCCCGACGTGCGAGCCCGCTGCGGCAGCGCAACCATTCGTCCCGTCACAGAGTCAGGACGGTCGAGATCTGTTGGAGGAACAAGCGGACGGCTCGTGGGCGTGGACTCCAGTGCCGGAGGACGCCCCCGCGTTGGGGGCCGGGTCGTGGCCAGGCAAGGGAGCAGTATTCACCGTGGACGGCAGCCACGAACTCATGTTCGAGCCGGACATTGGCGACGTGCAGATCAACGTGTGGCTGGACCTGAGCGCGTTCAAGGGAGAGGTCCGCCTGCTCCACCACCTCAAGGAAGGCTCCTCCGGTTCGCTCGTGCTCCAGATGGGCTCAGGCCCCGGGAGCGCGAGACTGCTCGCCGGCGACTCCGAGCTGAACTCCGCGGTTGTCGACCTGGCAGGGCGCCACGCGGTGGCGGTCAACGCGGCCGGTTCCCACTTCAAGGGCATGGTCGACGGCCGAACCGTCGTACACGGGCACTCGGCGGCCACGAAGGGCGGACAGGCGGGTTTGCAGATCGCCGGAACGGGTCGAATCGTCGTCGAGCGGGTAGAGTTGGTGCCTCTCGGCGGGCCCTGAAGCGATGGACGGACCTTCGAGTTATGAGCCTTCAAGCTACTGAGGCGCCCCTCGGAGAATCCAATGTTCCAGAGTCGTCAGCCGGGCATCCGACAGGGGGTCTCGGCCGCCTGCAGGCATCGCCTCGCCGCGGCCTCCAACGGTCCGGTGAGTGCCGCTCACCTTGTGCCACAGGTAAGAGGCATCGGGCTGTCCGGGCTCGATGCGCATCAACGAAGGCACCTGGCTCGACGCACGGTCCACGAGTGAGGCCCAGCCTGCCGTCAGCACGAGCTCTCCGTGAGGGAACGAAGGGGTGTGACAGCCGCGGCATGCGTCCTCGATAATGGGCTGGATGTCTACTGAATACGTAGGTTCGTCTACGGGCTCCTCGACTGGAATGTCGGTTTCGTCGCTGAGCTCCGTGTCGCGGGCATCGGAATCGGTAGGCTCAATCGGAGACTCGCAGCTCACGGCCCACAGCGCGAGCATCGGCAGCGATCTGGGAGGCCACGAGAGCTGACGAGTCATGCTGCGACCTCCTCCAACCTTCGCGAGCGGGCGAACTTTTTTCGCGTGGGAGCGAACCGGGTCACGGGTTCACGACGCGCAGCACGGTCATCATGCCACCTTCGGCGTGGCCCAGAATGTGGCAGTGAACCATCCAGTCCCCGGGGTTGTCCGCAACGAGGCGAAGGCGCAGGGTCTCACGGATGCCGACGTTGACGGTATCCTCGAGGGTCCGCGTTGCTGGTGGGGTACCGTTGACAGAGAGCACTTCGAACGCGTGACCGTGCAGGTGGAAGGGATGCTCCGTCGGACTCACGTTTCGAACCTCAACGAATAATTCGCTGCCAAGGCCGACTTCTGGCACGGACACATCGGGGTACACCTCGCCGTTCATGTACCAGCGCTCACCGTCCCCTTGGAACACGAAGCGCAGATCTGTACGCCCGGGGTCGGGGGACGGGGGCCTCGCTTCGAAGGCCCAGTCGAGGAGTTCGGGGGCGAGGGCCGAGCCCTCTGGATCCACTCGGATGCTGGCCGGCACGCTGTCATCGACCGCTCCGCCAAATAGCGAGTAGGCCGCCAACTCAATCTCGAACGGCTCCGGACCTATGGGTATCTCCAGGTCAGCGCGGTCGCCGGGAGCCAAAAGCTCGCGGCCCTCATGTGGTGCTGCCAAGCCCTGGTCTACGCCAATCCATCGCGACGGACCGGGTGTTCGAAGGTCCAGATACCCCTCGTTACTGGCGTTGATCCATCGAACGCGCGCGCTCTCTCCCGCGTTGAGCGGCAACACGGGATCTTGAACGCCGTTGAAGGTCCACAATGCCGTGCCACCCGGCGCCCCGTGCACCTGTGTTTCGTCGGTTTCGCCCCAGCTGTCAGCGATGATCACCACCTCGTCATCCACTGCGGGGTCGATGGGGTCGGTGACGACGATGGCCCCGTACAGGCCCAGATCGACCTGCCTGTCGGTGTCGAAGTGAGGGTGGTACCAGTACGTGCCGGCCTGATCGACGGTGAACTCGACCGTCACCGAGCTGCCCGGCTGAATCGGCTCGCGCATCCATATCGCTCCATCGGCCGCGTTTGGCACGTGGAGACCATGCCAATGAACGGTCGTGGGCACGTCAAGCTCGTTGACAATCTCGGCGGTCACCCGATCGCCGCGGGTCAGGCGCAGGGTGGGTCCGGGGACCTGCCCGTTGTAGGCGAAGCCTTCGATCTCGCGGCCAGCGACGAGCAGCGTCTTGGGGGCAGCCACCAGCTTGATTCGCACGCTGCCCTCATCCGGATCTAGATCTTGCAGCTCCGCAATGCGGGGAAGCTCTGGCCGCGGCGAGACCACGAGGTCGGTATCTTCGGTGTCGGCAACATCAGTGTCGGAGTCCGAGGGCTCAGTCAGCCCGGACGAACAGGAGCACAACAGAATGAAGGTCGCGGCGTTGGCTCTCATCGGGTCACCCCCTGGACCAGCTCGTCGCGGATATCCCACCCTCGCTCCTGGGCTAACCAGGCGGGCTGCCGGCGATAGCGGAGGCTGGCCTCCACCACTGGGTCTTCGCAATCTGCGGCAAAGAGGTGGGTCGTCGTAAAGCCGGTGTGCGGGGCGAGGCGGTTGTCCGAGATGACGTCGACCGCCCGGTGGTGCGGCACCATGGGGGTGCCCTCCGGATCGGTGAGCACTCTGGCGAAGGCGAAGCCCGGCAGGCCCGCCATCGGCTGCGATGCTTCGCCCGCGCTGTTGTCGCGCGACAGGAAGACGGTGCTGGCGCCGGCGGTCTGCAGGGGAGCCGAGAGTACGACGCGACCTTCGACGTCTACGTCCACGATGGACGCCGACGATACGGTCGACCACCGCGTCATGCCCTGGTCGGCAACGTCGAGACCGCCCTCTGCGAACGGCCCGAAGCCGGCGTAGGCCAGCGGCCCCTCAGACCGCAGCGCAACGAGCGTGTCGCCGATCTGGGCATCGGGCCACTGCTCCATCGAGGCGTCGGAACTGCGGCGGGCGACCACCCCGACAAAGGGAGGAACGACGTCGCCGCCCATGGCCGACAACGGTTGGGCCCCACACCGCGCATCGACGCGGAGAATCAGCGCGCGGGACGGCTCGCCGGTCGGGATCCGGTGCCCTGCACCCACGTTGGACGTGGTCACACGTATTGTGAGTACGCCGTCTTTAACTCCCTTATCGACGTCGAGGGCGGCGGATAACGACAGCATGCCGCTGGTCGGCTGCGACGGACCCACCCAGGTGTGTTGCCGCACCTCCCCGGGTGAACGTACGAAACCCCCGGTCACGCCAGCTTCTTCTGCGCCGCCGAAGAGCTGGAGGTCTGCGCTGTTCAACGCGCTGGGCGCCGGTGGCATATGACAGGCGTTGCAGGCGACATCTGGGGCGAAAGGGCTCTCCCGCCATTCGGTCCAGGTCGAGTGGATCGGCAGCCGACCGGAAGGCCAGCGGGACGCGTCCACCGACGCGCCGGGCAGCTGTACGGGCTGTTCGTACTCGTGACAGCCCGCGCAGATTTCGCCGTTTCGGTAGTGGTCGCGCTGCACACTTCCCATGATTAGATTCGGCGAGTCGTGGCTCGGCCCAAAGTAGATGGGATTGAAGTCAGCACCGATGCCGCCGAAGGGCTCCGGCGGCCTGTGGATCCGTAGGCGGCCGGCGACTCCGGGCGCGAGCTGCGCCATATCGACATCATCCACCTTGTGGCAGATGTCGCAGTGCACGCCGAAGTCATAGGCGAAACCCGCGGCTTCGAGCAGGCCGCGGTCGTCCAGTGGCCCGTCGATCCCAGGTGCGTGGCAGGCCGCGCATTCACCGGAGTTGCTCGGCGTCTCTTCGCATGGCGGTTGACTGCATTCCGCATCGAGATCGGACAGGACCCCAAAGCCGACGAAACATCGGGATGAGGTCCCTCCGCCAGGGGCAGAACCGATCGCCCACCGGCCGCCCGCATCGGTGCACTCTCGCTCATCGCTCAGCGCGCCGG
>JBGCER010000464.1:0-13972 GCA_045106515.1 Myxococcota bacterium | reverse complement strand
GTCCCAGGTACGCGTCTCGCCGGGTTTGATCGGTACTTTCTTGATCTCTTCGACCGGAATGCCGTAGTTCGACGACACCACTGGCCACGCGCTGGAGCCCTGCACGCTGCCATCATCGCCCAGGTAGCGGATGGTGAACTGCAGGAAGGTCAGCACCTGATCGCCGTTGTTCGTGACGTCTGCGCTGAACAAGTAGCCGTTTAGCGGACCTTCTGGATCTTCGGCCATATTGACCTTCTTGGTCACCACTTCGCCGATCTTCAGGTTGGGCAGATAGGCGGCCGTGGCTTTGCGCCTGCGGGCCTTGCGGACTTTTTTGGCGTCAAAACTTGGATATTCGTCCAAGTAGGTCTGCCATGCCTCGATGGTGTTCTCTTTGTCCGCCCAGTCCCACAAGTGGCCTTCCCGCTCTTTGTAGGCGTCCTTGCGGAACACCCCTTGCGGGAAGCGGGCCAAGTAGGCGTCGTACGCCTCTAAGGACTTGGCCTCGCGAGCCTTTTCGATCATCAACGTCTCTAGGCGAGACTTGGCCTGAGCAGCGTTCTGGGTCCCTTCGTGGGTCGCCAGATACTCCTCATAGGCTTCGATCGTATTGGTCTGCTCTACCTGCGGATACGGGTCGCACCCGGTGGCGGTGAGCAGCGTAAGGGCGAGCAGTAGGGCACGGGTCATGCGAGCCTCCGAGGGGGCAGGCTAGCAGATGGTTCCCGCGACCTAGCCGACGGACTCACGGAAGGTGTGCGAACGCGCCACGATGCCCGACCAGAACTGGCTCCATGGACCCACGCCCATGAGGTCACCACCGAAGTAGTTGGGGGGCTTGACGGGCGGGTAGGCATCCGAGAGGGGCAAAACGGTGAGCTCCTGACGGCGCTCCTCGATGCGCTTGCGGTGGTCTTCGAGGGAGCGAACGGCGTCGTCCACGAACTCGTAGAAGTTTCCGAGGCGCTCCGCGAGCTGGTCGCGGTTGATCTCGCTGACGTAGGCTTCGACCCAGTCCACCGAAGTGAGCTTGAGGTAGTTGCGGAACGACAGGTACGAGCGGTTCATAAGCTCGCGCGAGATGGCCCACTCTTTGGCGGTAACCTCGTCTTTGGAGCGGAGCAGTAGCTGCAGGCGGTCCAAGCGATGACGGGTGACGGCGATGCCGGTGCGAACCACGAAGACGACGTTGTCAGCGCCTTCAGCGGAGATGTGACCGGCGTGCCACTTGATCTTGCGCTCGTGGCGGTCCATGTACTTCTGGATGCCGTCTGCGATGGCGTGCTCTTGTGGGTAGTCACCGATCTTGTCGGGACCCACATTGAACACGGGAAGGGGCTCATTGGTGAACTCGCCGGGAACCGAGCGAGGGATGTTCAACTTGTCGAAGAACTCCGCCGTACGGGCGTGCTCTCCTTCGTCGATCACCGCTTGCACAGTGGTGGCAAACTCTGCTTCCGTGCGGGCGGCGACGCGGACGAGGCTCGCGATCGTCACGACCTTGGACATGCATTCTCCTAGCGCGCTGGTTGCGCGAGTACACCGTTCGGGTGACCCTCGGTGGGTGTAGACCCAGATCGGTCTTCAGACGGCGGTGGCTCGTAATGCACCGGCCGGCAACCATCAACTCCCGCCCGTCGGCCAAGTCAGGACTTCAGATGCGCACCCTGTTGTTGCTCGCTCCTTTGTTGCTTCTCGGCGGCGTCGCTGTCGCCACTGACGACACGGACACGGACACGGACACGGACACGGATGCAGATACCGATCCGACCAATGCGCCGGTCACTGGGAGAGGCGCCGCGGAAATCTCCAGTGAACCGGGCGGCACCGACTGCAGCACGACAGGCCTCGGTGCGCTGGGCCTGCCGTTGATCCTGTTGGTGGGCGCGAGCGTGCGGCGCCGGCGCTCACTCCAGAACGTACTGGACTAGCGCGAACGTGTAAACACAATCGATTTCCTCGGGCTCCCATCCGACGGTGTCTTTGAGCGAGAGGTCGTCATAGTTGGGGTCCAGTCGACCCAAGCACGGGACCACGACGGCCTTGGCCAAGGTCTCGGCGGCTCTGCCGATGGCGTACTGCTTCACCTTTTTGGCGTCGTTGAGCATGCTCGATGGGATGGCGGTGCTCTTTGTCAGGTCGAGTCCATTGTAGTCGCCCGTGTAGTCGGCCGCGTAGAACATCAGCAGACGAGAGAGTCCGGCGTAGTTCGATTCTTTGGGTGCGACGATGCGGCCCGATGGCCCGAGGGTCTTGTTGAGCTGCTTCATCAGCTCAGCGAGGTTTTCTCTGGACCGCGGGTCCTGGCTCGGAGCCTCTTCCGCCACGATGCACATGGTGGTGTTGTCATTGACCGGGCTGTATCGCTCGGTGGGCTTCATCTTGTCGGGTTCGGTGGGGATGTGGTTACGGAGCTTCGAGGCGTGCTCCACCATGGACGCGTGCTTTTCTGGCTCGCCGGCGGCGCCATAGTCGTTGAGCGTCATCATGGTGGTGTAGGGCACGTTGGAGAGCTTGAGCTGCATCGCTTGGCGCCATGTGATCATCATGGGACCGCGAGCGCACACTCCATCACCCAGGCTGTCTGACTCCTGAAAGGTCCATTCTCGCTCGGTCGCCCGGCCCTCAATAGCCGCGGTATACGCCATGACTCGAGTCAAGTCGTCGGGCCACCCGGCCGCTTTCATGGCTTTGCGGACCTTCACAAAATCGCTGCCTTTGCGGCGGTAGACCCATCGAAGGTTGTCCAGGCGCCTCTCGTTGCTCAACAAGGTCTTGATCTCCTTCTTGAAGGCGACGTTGAACTCGGAGTCGCTCCGCAGCGCGGCTTTCCACTGGTTGGACAGCGCTCCTTCGGTCTTCAAGACCTTCGCGGCGAGATTCTCGATATTCGGCCCTTTACCACCGACATCGCCTTGGTAGTCCTCAAGCTTGGCGTTGCATTCTTCCAGGTCAGTCATCGTCTCGACGCCGCCCACTGCCGCTTGGCAGGCCACAAGGCTTAGGCCTCCGGCGAACACCCAGCCGGCGAGAACCGCGGCGCCGGTAATCAGGTATCGAGGGCGTAAAATAGCGCCGGTCTTGATGAAGGTCAACCAGCGCTGGAATTGCTGGCCGCCCTTCTGGGTCAAGAAGAGGACGAGCCCTTGGCGCTTAATTTCCGAGAAAAGGCTCCGACCCGAGAGCCGTTTCCGCGCCATGTCGAGCTTGCTCTGCTTCTCCTTGGCTGCGGACTTGACCAACACATTTAGGACGTAGAACCTTGGTCCTTCGGGAGTGACTAGGGCGAACGAGTCGGCGGAGTAGGTGTCGACCGAGCCCTGAACCGCGATGGGGGATGTGACCTGTTTGGCGCCACTGCCAGCCCGATACACGAACACGCCAGCGGTTCGCTCCACCGGGGCAACAATGAAGCTGCCATCCCCTTGGCTGAGGAGCTTGACGTGTTCGGGGAGAACGCCCAGGTTCTCTGGCAGAACGATATCGTTGCTCGCTGCGTCGGAGCCAAGTCGAACCTCCATGCCCGAAAATGGGCCGAAGCGGGTGCCGCCAAACTCGGGTGCGAGTTCCAGGTAGGTTTCGGTGATCGCCATCGTGTCCTCTTGCCAGCCGGTCAGGTAGGCGGGGTGGGGAGGTTAGCACGCGCACACGGCGCGCAACCCTGCGGTAGAGTCCCCGCGCACTCTGGAACCCGCCCATGAACATTGTCCTGATCCCTCACAACTGGAGCCGTCACGTCGCGGTCGCGTTCTACACCGGCGCTGTGCCCGTGGTGATTTGGTGGATCATGGTCAACTGGCTCGTCGGCCTGGGTCCGACGCTCCACGAAAACGGTCTACTGTGGATTCCCGAGGCGGAAGGCCCCATTTTGTTCGGTGTGATGGCCGCCGCCATCGCCTGGGTCCACATCGCAGCCGAAGGTGGTCTGCGTCGGCGTGCCTTGGTGTGGAAGGTGCTTTTGCCCTTCGTCGCGGCGGTGTCCGCGATGCTGCTCACGGTTCTGCTGGTCTTGTTGCTCGAGTTTCTCACGCCGATGATCGCGGGCCTCCGAGGTCCGTCTGGTGCGGTCTTTCAGAGCCCGCACACGGTGACACTGCGGCACCGAATCGCGGAATGGGTGATCAGCGGCCTGGTCGTTGGCAACGTCACCATGCTGGTCCGGGGTGTCTGGAGCTTCACCGGGTCCTTGGCCCGGTTCATTCCCGACCGCATCAAGACCTTCGTGGAGCTGCCTGAAAATCCAGCCAAGCTCACGTTTGGCATCGCGGTGCATCACGTCCTCGGCGGTGTTGCGGCCGCTCTGGTAGGAGCAGGCGTTTGGCACTTGTGTGCTGCGGTGATCTTCAAGGACATGTACCTGGCGTCCGCCCTTGGGTTTGGGGCTTGGGGCTTCTCGTTTGGTCTTCTGGCGTGGGGCGTGCCCGAGAACCTGTACGCCGGGTGGATCCGCGTTTTGTCGAACCACCGATTTGGCCATCGCATCCCCATCGATACCCCCGAAGGCGGGCCCGTAGAGCGCGTCATGGGGCACTACCCTCGCGGTCTGGATTTGTGGGTGGGCGCCGAGAACGGCGTGGCTGAGCTTCACGCCTCCTTCGTCGTCGACGCGGCCGGCGGCTATGCCGTTCGTGGTCTTTCACAACAGCCCATCGGCGTGAAGCGCGCTTTGGAAGCGGTTGATCTTGCCTACGATCCCGCCTCCCCAGTGCCTCTTGAGACGGACCTGCGAATGGAGGATCGGGTGATCATTGGTCCCCCCGGAAATCACACCTTGGTCGAGTTCATTTTGCTGCCCAAGGAAGAACGATGAACGCCCGCGTCTTCGTTGTCGCCTGCCTGCTCCTGGGTGCCTCCGCCTGCGCAGACCCGAAAGACTCCCCGTCGCCCATCGAGAAGTCTGCGTACCGGATCTCGAAGCCTGATGTTCGAGACACCAGCGAGCTCACCGTCGATATTCTCTACGACCGGCGCCGGTGCAGAAACGTGTTCACTCGTCCTGATGACTTTGATGAGAACTACTTTTCGAACCACGACGAGCGCATCAATAGCTGCGTGCCCAAGGTCGACCGCGCGACCGGTCAGGTGCAGCTCTCCTTCCGCCTGGCGCAACGAGACAACCCCAACAAGCTGCTGATGCTGCCCCTGGAACAGAAGCACATCCGAGTGGCTCATGCCGGACGCCAAGTGCCGATGTTCGACCTTGAGTCCTACAACCCAACGCGCGCGGGTCAGCTCTTCTTGCTGCTGATCGACCACTCTGGGTCCATGCGCATCGAGGACGGCGAGGGCGTGAGTCGCATGCAGCGCGTGAAAAACGCGCTGTGGCTGAATCGCAAGACGTTCATCAACTCCGACGCGGCTGTGGCGCTGTTCCGTTTCACCACGAGCTTGCAGGGTTTGAACGGATCTTCTTACAAAGACGTCGTGCCGATGAGGTCCACTAAGGCCTTCAAGGCAGAGCTCGAGCAGTTGGGCGGTGGCGCCGGATTCACCCACATGTACAAGGCTGTCGATCGGGCGGTCGGCGACCTCATCGACAAAGACACGGCGGTGGCTCGCTTCTTGGGTCAGAACGACATGCAGCCCACCATCGTGCTGCTGACAGACGGGTTCAACAACACCCGTGGCGACGAGCTGTGCAAGGACAATGCGTCGCAGCTTTCTAGGGCGCTCGCCACGGTGAAGAACGCGCGCCGCAAACCACCGAGCAAGCGCCCCGAGGTGTACACCGTCGGGTTCGGCGTGGGCTTCAGGCCCGGATTCACCCCGCCCGAAGATGAGATCAAGGTTCGTACGAAGGCGCTGTGCGGCAAGTTCGAGAACAATAGGATCGACGGGGATCTTGACAAGGCTCGCATCGACAATGTGTCCCTTCAATGGCTCGCAGCGGTCGGTGGTGGACGAGCCTTCATCAAGCGCGACTATCGTGAGCTTGAGCGGGTCTTTGCGGAGACCGCTCCAGAACGGTTCGTATGGTACAAAGCTAAGTATCAGGCGGATCCGATCCTGTACCACCGCACCAATGTCGTCTCGAAGATCAGCATCACCGGCATGGCCAACGCGAGCAGCTCGGTGATGCTGTACCCGAGCGCTTGGTTTGACGCGCCGTCCGGAAAGCTCCCCGAGGGAGAGTCGGTGTGGGTGGAGCCGGGAGACATTCGCAGGGCTACGGCCTTCGCGGTTCCGGCGTTGGCTGGCCTGATCTTCCTGACCTTCCTGGGTCCGGCCTTGTTCAACACCCGCCGGGCTCTGTTCCGGCGCGGCAAGAAGACCAACAAGAAGAAATAGGGGCGGATTCCTTGCCCCAGTACCTTGGCAAGTACGAGATTGTTCGCGAGCTAGGCTCTGGCGCCTTTGGCCGCGTGCTGCTCGCCGAGGGAGAGGTGCCTCGACGCCGGGGCGGGGCAGGGCGCCGACAACGCGTGGCGATCAAGCAGCTGCACGACTCGACGGATGACAAGGCCAGGGTGGCGCTCGAACGAGAGTTCGAGTTGATGGAGCGCGTGCGACACCGGAGCCTCGTCCGCGTGTTTGAGTTCCTTCCCGATCTGGACGCCGTCGTGATGGAGGTGGTCGACGGGGCCACCCTCGATGAGGTCTTGGAGCTGCTCGTCGAGCGCGGCGAGCGCATGCCTGCCGAGGCGGTGCTGGACGTGGGAATGGAGCTGCTCGACTGCCTCTACCAAGCGTACAGCACGCCGGGTGCCGATGGCAGCCCGCTACAACTCGTGCACCGGGACCTGAAACCCGAAAACGTGATGATCACGCCGGAAGGCGAGGTAAAGCTCCTCGATTTCGGATTGGCTCGCGCGCGCAAGACGGGCCAGAAGCGCGAGCGAGGTGTCATGGGCACCCCGCTCTACATGGCGCCGGAGCAAGCGCGCGGGCGCCGAGTCGACCATCGCACCGACCTTTTTGCCGTGTGTTTAATCCTCTTTGAAGCGCTCATGGGGCGGTCGGCCTACGAGATCGACGAGTCCGTCGAAGATCCCGAAGCGGACGTCCTCGATCGCATTGAAGCAGGGGACTTGACCCAAGCGATCCGGGATTTCCGGCGGCATTTTCCTGGCGTGTCCACGGTTCTGGAACCGTGCTTGGCGTCCGACGCGCGGGAGCGACCCGACGATGGGCACGAGGTGATGCTTGGGTTGCAGGAGATGCAATCTCGGGGTCGGGGTGCGGCGTTGGAGCACTTCTGTCAGTATTTCTTTTCCGAGCTCAAGCCCGTGTCCGCCGACACGGGCTCTGACACCTCGACGCGCGTGGCCTCTAGAGGGCCCAGCACGGACTCCCACAAGCGGACGGACCCGATGTCAAACGACAAACCCCCTCGTCCTGGCGGCCCTCCAAGACCCCCACGCCCCGGCACTGGTTCGCCGCGCCCCAGCGCGGGTTCGCCTCGGCCCGGCGGCGGTCCTCCCCGTCCCGGAGGCGGGCCTCCGCGCCCAGGTGCGGGGCCTCGCCCTGGCGGTCCACGGCGCGGTCCACCGAGCCCGCGCCGGGCGGGTGCGGGAAATCCTCCTCATCGTGGACCCATTGGTCCCGCGGGGGCTGGAGGCCCGCCTGCGCCCGACGCGCCATCGCTGGAAGACAAGCTGAAGACGTCCGGTGCCCGGTCTCCCCAAGAGACCGGGATGCTGGAGATGGTGCGGCTCGTCGATGAGCAAAATGGCGACGAGGACGACAAGCCCAAGAGCGCCACTGCCTTCTTCCAGATCCCCAAGACCGCTCGACGAAAGCCGGGAGCCGCTCCGGTGGCTGGCGGGGCCCCAAGGCTTGGGGTTCCGGGTGTGCCCGGTCAGGCGCCCGCTGGTTTTGCCGGGGGCCCACCGCCGATCGCCGGTCCTGGAGTTGGTGTACCCATCGCCGCAGCCGGTGGACCGATGGCGATCTCTGGACCGGGCGGTCCTCCGATGGCCGGCGGAGCAGCGCCGGTCGGCGTCATCTCGGGTCCGGTGGCCGGCGGCGGAATCACCGGCCCGGGTGGCCCAACTGCTGGCGCGCCCTTCGCCGGCGTCGTGCAGGAGCCGGTTCAGGATCCCGGAATTGGCCGCAATCGAACGCGGTCTTTTGTGACCCTCGCCATCGTCCTCCTGATGCTCTTCTTCCTGCTTTGCGCCACGTTGATCGCGGCTGGCGGCATCACTTACCTGATCTACAACG
Organism: Myxococcota bacterium; assembly: GCA_045106515.1. Taxonomy (GTDB): domain Bacteria; phylum Myxococcota_A; class UBA796; order UBA796; genus REDI01. The sequence goes on along the minus strand of JBGCER010000464.1, from coordinate 5,827 downwards.
CGGATCCGGCCGAGGATACCGCGGTGGCCAAAAAGGAAACCGAGGAGTCAGAGGACGATGAGCCCGCCGAAGACACGGGCCAGCCAGCAACGGAAGTGGCACCGGCTGAGCCTCCGAAGGTGCGCAAGTCGACGCCCCGCAAGCCCCGCAAGCCGGTCGCGACGCCCACCAAGCCTACGGCGGCGAGCACGGGCAGCGTGAGCGTGAAGCTGGCCTCGGGAGACGCCATCGCCGTCGAGGTCATCTGCAAGAATTTCCGGAAGCGAAAGCGCTTTTCGGGGGGGCGAGCCAAGGTGACGGACGTGCCGATCGGGCGTTCATGTTCGCTGCTGTTCACCGGCGGTGATGTTCGCGCGCGCTACAACGGGGCCAAGGCGGGTCAGTCTTATACGTGCACGCTGTCCGGTACCGAGAATGCTTCCTGTTCCTGATTTGGAGTGACTCCAATGCTTTTGTCTGTGTTGTTATTGGCGTTTGGGCTAGATTCGGCGGCTGCGGCCGACCATACGGTCCGGATCGTGGTGCTGGACACCGGAGAGGTGGACGAAGGCTCCGCGGCGTTTCAGCGCACCCTAAAAGCCATGCTCCCCGAAGAGGAGCTGCTCTTTGTCTCCGATGTGGACCTGTACCAAGGCGGTCGGGTGAGGGCGGGTACGGCTGCGGCCAATCAGGTCGGGTCTGTGCCGGACAGCATCGTTTCAAAGTTCAAGTATAACGCCGAAGATATCGCGACGGTCGGCATCGAAAACATGACCACGCGGGACTGGAAGGCCTACTCGGAGGACCTGGCGGTTGTGTTGGACGAGGCCTGGTTTATCGACCGCCCGGAGCTGCGCGCGCCCCTGATGAACCTGAGCTACCAGACGGGCCGAGCTGGAGAGAATGGAAGCGCCATGGGCCCGCCGTGGGAGCAAGAGATCGACGGCATGACGCTCAATTCCTACTACTTCCGCGCCGCCGCCATGGTCGACGGTGATGAATCGCTGCTGGAAGAGGTCGCTGACGACACCCAGCGTGAGACCCTACAAGGCTACGTGGCCTACTTGAATACCGGCCGCGTGAATCGAGCTGAAATCCCGCTTGATCTTGATGATAAGTGGGATGTAGACGAGTTTTTCGAGACTTACACCCTGGTGGTAGACGGCCTTGAGATCGACCCCGACGCGTTGGGGGGCAAGCAGCGGGCGAGTCTGCGGCGAGATGGGGTTCTTGAGATTGCGCCAGGTACCCGCGACGTCTTTTTTAGGAGAAAAGACGGGGGCGTGGGCCTTTCCACCCGATTGGTGGTGTACTCGCCGGACGACCCCGTCGAGCCGTTGCGAGAGAAGGCCCGGTCCGAAGTCGCGGCGAAGCTGATCAAGGCGTTTGCAGATGGAGCGGACACCTGCATCGTGAGTCCTCCGGACGAGGTGTTGCCGCATCTCGCGGTCTACGGCGCGCTCCACGAAGAGCCGGTCTACATCGCGATGGCCGACAAGGACGATCCGAACAAGCCACTCCTGTTCAAGTGGGATGGCAAGCAGAGCTCCCTGGCCGTCATCGACGCCGGCGCAGAGCCGTTTCCTGTGCGATTCGCTGGCATCATCGGCACGGGCATGGCGGTCAATGGGGCCACGTATGAGGCTCCATCGTTCACCGGCACCGACTTTCAAGAGCCAGACATTGGCATCGGAATCGGGTACCTTCCGTTTTTCGCAAGATTGCGAGGCCACTATCAGCACCTGATGGTCTTGGTCGGCGGTGAGGTTCAGCTGCCGGTCGCCGGCATCTTCACGGATCGGTACCAGACTGCCGAGGGACAGAAGGTGGTGGACGGCAACGGCGTGGAGGCGCTCAAAGAGCCCCCGTTTGGGACTCAGGTCTACATTGGCGGTGGCTACATGCACGGGCTGCGGGCTGCCGATGGATTTGGTGTGCACGTGAGCGGGCGCGTTGGCGTTCACAACGTGCCCAACGTCATCGATGTGGCGGTTCATGGCGGTCTTACGACCGAGGGGCCTGTGCCAGGTCAGGGCCGGTTGGCGTCGCTCATCGACGTGGAGGGCTACCTGGGTGTTTTGGTGCCGTATGGGGACACGGTCCTGAGGAAACCCCTGTTGAATCTCGGGTTTACAGCTGGCGTGGGCACCACCTTCTGATGGGCAAAACCTATCGCGTGGTGGGGGCGCTCGGTCCGGGTGCCTCGTCGCCTCTGCTCGCCATGTGTGTGTCGGACGGCGGGGACACCGGAGAACGAGTGGTCTTGGGTCGGTCGTTGCCCCGTCCCGCCCAAGCGGTGGCTTCGGGCTTGGGTTCGGCCTTGGTGGTGCCACAACCCGTCGTCCTTGTCGGCGATCATGGTACTTGGGGAGTGACGCCCTATATTCCGGGCTTGGACCTTGTGGCCGTGCGGGATCGGTTTCCCGAAGGCGTGCCAGTGGAGATCGCCAAAGCCATTTTGCGCGACGTGGCCTGGGTCAGCAGTGCGCTGGGCGAGGCCGGCGCCTTTCATGGAGATCTCTCCGCTGGTTCGGTTCGAATCGGCGTAGACGGCGTGGTGCGCGTCCTGGGTGTGCGTGGGGGAGATGAGGCGCTGGATTGTCGCGCCATCGGGGAGTTAGCCGAGGGTCTCTGCACCGGTGATGGTGACGTAAACCCAGAGGTAGAGTGCTTTCTGGCCGAATGGCCGGCGGCCACCCCGCAGCTCCTTGAGCGCCTCGCGGGCTCGGAGGTCGACCTGCGAGCGGCCCTCGGTGACGCGCTCGTGGACGCGTCCTCGTCCGTTCACGAGCACAGCCTCACCGGGCAGGTTCTGGGCGAGGCAGCGCCTCGGGGGGGCATGCCGGACAAGGTGCGGCTGGCCGTGGTTGGAGCGATCATGCTGGTTTTCGGCTGGGTGGCAGCGTGGTCCATGATCCCGCTGCGCTGACACCTGTCTTTACGGCGCGACGATGAGGCGGTACCTGTGCCACCATCGGAGCGGAGGCGAGCGATGCGAAGTGCGTTGATGGTGACGATGTTGGCCCTGGGAACCACCCTAGTGCCGGGTACGGCCTCTGCGGCCGAGGGATTTGTCGTGTGGCTTCAGCCCGACACCCCTGAAGAAAAGAAGCTTCAAAAGGTGGAAAATCTCACGAACGCCAACGTGCACCTGGCCCATGTGGATCTGGCCTTCCCCCCGCAACCGGCCACTCCCGAAGATGCGGCGCGGATCGAGACGCTGCGTGAGACCATGGCCGATGGCAAGGCGCGCTGGGACGAGTTCGATGTAGAACTCACGATCGCCCGAGAGCTCGAAGCTGCCATCGTGCCCGTCGATCTCATTCGGGACAATCGGGACCTACAAGACGTCGTGGACGCCCGCTTGTTCCAAGGGGCAGCGATCCAGAAGGCCTTTTCCCCGGACGACTTCGCGAACAATGACGACGCCGCCGCCTTTCGCCGGGAACTTCCCGGAGTTACTGCAAATGCACCTTGGGTGCTGGCGTTTGCGCTTGACCCCGATCGGGAAATTACCCGGGCCGATGTGGCAGATGGCAGCGCATTCCCCGACATGCAAGCGCTCCAGCCCGCCTATCGGGAGCTGCTCAGCGCCGAGCTCGACGTGTCCAAAGTGCCCACCGGCGCCACCTTGGTCGTCGATGGTGCGGAAGCCAAGCCCGAAGATGATGTCATCAAGCTTCGGCCTGGGGTTCACTACACCCACGTCTTGCGACGGGGCCAAGTTAGTGGGCGTCAGCTCCTCGATGTGAAGTCCTCCCAGAAGCTGGACTTACCGCTGATCGTAGACGATACCGAGCTAGAGCAAGCGCGGCTGCAAGTCCTGCAGGGCCTCACCACCGGCTTTCCCGACGACGTCAAGAGCAGCATCGAAGACCTCTCCGAGCACAATGATGGGCCGATCTTTGTCGCCGCTCTAGACGACAAGGGACGCGTGACCGTGCTGCCGTACGCCCGTGGTGCGACGTTGCTCAAGTCCAAGCCGGTGAGTTTTGTCTTCGCAGGCGAGGTTGGTGGTGGACTGATCGTCTCCGAGCTGTTTGATGAGGATGCCGAAAAGAGCGTCACCGCGCCGGCGATCATGGGCCATCTCGGCTTTGAGTTCGGGATCTACAACTTCGCCATCGTCGGCGGGTCCGACATCTCGCTGACGCCGACGGGTCCGGTCTACTTCGGCGACGACAAGAAGACCTCGATCATGCCGCAGCCTTGGGGTGGCCTTGGCCTCTACGTGCTTCGGCCGACCGGGAACACGCCCACCATGCTTTTGGCTGGAACGTACGGGTTCAACTACCCAGGCCACCGCGCGGTCGGCGGGCGCATGGCCTTCGGTGTGCCCATCGACGAAAACAAGACCTGGTTCCGGATCGTGCTCGGTGGCGATGCCTCCGGCAGTTCGACCCTGGATTCCCCCAGGGATGGCGCACAAATGTACCGGATGTACCTTCGGTTTGGATTGGCTGGCGGCCTATAGTTCGCCGGCTCCGCCCGCTCGGTCGGATGCACGGCTCCCGACCCTTGGCGGTCGCGAACCTGTCGGACCCGAACCGGGTCTACTGCGTCGCCGTGTCCGTCTTCAGGTTGCTGATCCAGAAGCTCGCGTAGGTTCCGACCCGGTCATTGGGGTGGAGTTGCGTTGCCAGGTCCAGGTCCCAGTCCAAGGACTCCCGGAGGGTGCGGCCACGTACCTTCACTTCGTCCAGGAAGTTGGGGTCCTTCTCTCCGGAGCGGAACAGGATTCGTGCCGCAGGAGCGGAAACGTCGAAGATGGCCTCCCATTCTTCGGCGAGGGACTCGGGGAAGGCGGTGCCCATCCAGTCCATATGGTCGAGCAACACCAGGTGCGTGGGGGTGGCGGCGCCCGACCGCAGGTAGTCGGTGATCAAGGTCGTGGTCGCGGAGATCCGGTCCACCAATCCCTTGAGGCGCTCGAAGTTCTCTTGCTTGAGGTACTCGGGACAGCAGTCAGGTGTGTATCCACCCTCTAGATAAACCCGGTAGAAGTAGTTCTCTCGGGCGAGGGTGTTGTGAACCACATTGCCGAGGGAGTCGTAGACGTAGCCTGCGATGCCTTCGCCATGGCTCTCGGCGGTGGTGCGCTGTTGCTCATAGGGCACACCGACAAGGTTCATGGTGGCTTGGCGCTCGAGGGTCCAACGCACGGGCTTGCTGAAGATGAGCCCAGCGACCTCATCTTCCCACACTCGGCGTTGTTCATCCATATCCGTACACTCAGTCAGGCGGCGAAGCGAGTCCTTCAGCGCGGGCCGAGCGGCGACGTACATGGTGAACATGCGGGCGAAGACGCCAGCCAGGCCGTGGTCGAAGAAGGAACGGCGGACCTTGCCCTTCTTCCACCACTTCCAGTTCTTGTCCCAGAAAGCCTGCGAGGGCTCGGACAGATGCTGCCGGAGGTCGCGGTTGTACAGCCGCTTCATGTCTGGGTGCAGGCCCTTGCCGAACACCTGGAAGAAGGTCTGCCAATCCAGAGCCTTGATTCCGGCGATCTTCATTTCGAGCAGGGCAGTCTGCCTGGGGTTGGCGTCCACTGCGTGGACGCGTCGCGGCTCTTGCAGCAGGTAGTCCAGCGAGTTGCACCCAGCGCTGGTGATGACCAAAACCTCCGAGTCGCTATCTAGGTCGAGCGCGACGCGGTCGAGTTTGGGGTCTTCCCAGCACTGATTGTAGATCAGGGTTCTGCGATACAGAGCGTTGAAGCCGGCTTGGTGCAGACGATGGCGCACGCCGTGCTCGCGAGTCGCTTCATGCATGCCGTTCTCCGGGGGTCTGAGGGGGTCGCCCTCATCACCGGCGACGTGCTGTTGCGCAACTTCAAACGCCTGTCCTG
>JBGCER010000463.1:0-3486 GCA_045106515.1 Myxococcota bacterium | reverse complement strand
GCCCCCGGCCGGACCGCACAAGGAATGGGGCGCCCCCAGTATTCCCGCCCCTACCGCACCGCGCGCAAGAAGGTGGTCCGCTCATCGGTCTGGATGGCGATGGCAATCTCGTCGACCGTGAGTCCGGCTGCGACGGTGTGCCCGCCAATGTTGGCGGCGAGCTCCACTTCGGTGACCGGTCCTGGAGGGCTGCCGACTGCTGCCCACGCCGTCCCGGCTCCGTCGACCCAAGCGGCCAAGAGCTGGCCGTCTTCTGCGATGGCGATGTCGAAGGCGGTGGCTGACACATCGGTGCCAAGAATGAGCCCTTCACCCGACGTATTGATGATGCGAAGCTGCCCGTCCCTCACGAATGCCAGCGCACGTTGGTCGGCTCCGACGGCCGTATGAACAGCGCCGTTTCCGGCGTTGGACGCAAGGACTAGGCGGTTCGTGAATCCATCGATCGGGTCGAGGGTCCAGCGCTCCAGCGCCGTTCCGACGGTCAATACAACGATGGGGGTGCCATCGGCCTCTCCAAGGAAGACGCAGTCGCTCGCTGGCGTCTCGACGCGTCCGCGCTGCACGGTCTCCCCCGCGTCGAGGTCGATCCGCACGAACTCCGCGGCCTCTCCATCGCAGCCCAAGGCCCAGACGCCATCGGGCGTGGCGAAGGCGTCGAGTCCGGCCGCCTCGGGCCACTCTCCCGTCCACACCGCGGTTCCCACGCTGCCTGCTGGGTCCCAGGCCGTCAGCGTGTCGACATCCGCGACCAAATCGATGGGACCGTCCAAACGCGCGGCGCGGATCTCCCCTTGGGGCAGCGCGTAGTCGCTGCGCTCTTTCAACGTGACCTCGCCGCCGAAGACGTCTTCGAAGAACAGGCTTTGCCCCGCGAGAATTCCGGTCGGAAGCTCCACAACTCCGCCGAGGGTTCGCAGATCCGAGCCCCACTCCAGCGTCAGCGCCTCTGTGCGCGCAGGGGCTTCGTAGGTGCCGATCAACGCGTTAAGAGTGCCGTCGCAGTCCTGGTCGACGCCGTCTCCGAAGACCTCATCTGCATCACAGGGGTCGGTGACGAGGGGCTGCTCGGTTTCCGGGGTGCGCACAACGATGCATGCGGAAGAGAGCAGTAGGGCGAGGGCGAGGCAGCGGTTCATAGGACCTCCAACCATTGGACGAGAGTTCGTCTCCCTTCATTCGACACCGCCGGTCGTTGGATCCGGCCCTTACTTGCGTTTTCCACCACCTCGGTGATTTCTGGACTGGGCCTTGCGGCGGTTGTCGGCGCCCCCGCTGGACTTATCAGGTTCACCCTTGCGTTCGGGGTAGGTCTCGTGAACCCACTTCCGGTAGTCCTCGAACGTGCCATCCACGATGCTCTGGCGCATGTTGGCCATGAACTTGGCAAACCACGTGAGGTTGTGAATGGTGGCCAGGGTGGTGCCCAAGATTTCGCCAACCCGAAATAGGTGATGGACGTAGGCCCTCGTGAAGGTCCGGCAGGTGTAGCAATCGCACGAGGTGTCGGGGGGGTACATGTCGTGTCGGTACCGCTTGTCGGTCACCCGCAGTCGGCCTGTGGTGGTGTAGAGCAGACCCGAGCGTGCGTGGCGAGTTTGGATGACGCAGTCGAACATGTCGATCCCGCGAGCGACGCCCTCGACCAGGTCTGCGGGGCGACCGACCCCCATCAAGTAGCGCGGGTGGGTCTTCAGCATGTGAGGAGTTGTGGCATCCAGCACCTCTTTCATCAGCTCTGGGCCCTCGCCGACCGACAGGCCCCCGATGGCGTAACCATCGAAGCCGATCTCGCTGACCGCTTGGGCCGACCGAGCGCGCAGATCGGGCCAAAATCCGCCTTGAACGATACCAAATAGACTCTGATCTTCTCGGGTGTGCGCCTCTTTGCACCGGGCCTCCCACCGGTGGGTCCGCCGGAGCGACTCTTCCGCATAGGCGCGATCGACTCCGAACGGCAGGCACTCATCGAAGACCATCGCGATGTCCGCTCCCAGCTTTTGCTGGATGTCCATCGAGATCTCTGGGGTGAGGACGGTTCGCTTGCCATCGACTTCGTAGCGGAAGGCGACGCCGTCCTCGCTGACCTCTGGTTTGAGGCTGTAGACCTGGAACCCACCCGAGTCCGTCAAGATGGGTACATCCACCTTCATAAAGTCGTGCAGGCCTCCGTGCTTGGCGATGAGGTCTGCGCCGGGCCGCTGAGACAGGTGGTACGTATTTGCCAGGATGATCTGGCTATTGGTTTCGGGCAACATGGAAGGAGGCAAGGCGCGAATAGCTGCCTGGGTGCCGACGGGCATGTAGACCGGCGTCTGGATCGTGCCCCGTGCCATTTGCAGAGTGCCTGCTCTGGCTTGGCCGTCGGTGGCGTGCAGCGTGTACTCGATGGCGCGCATGTCTCTTCCTGGGTCAGCGGCGAAGCTATTCCCCTGTAGGCAATCTCGCTTGTCCCGGGCGCTGCAGCTGGCATGATTGGAGTCTGGAGGCCTGTTGAGCGCTTCGGTTGGAAATCTCGCACCCCCCTTGGCGCTCAAAGACCAGGATGGGAATCCGTTTTCGTTGGAATCCCTGCGCGGTGATCGCGTGGCGGTGGTGTTTTTCTACCCGAAGGACTTCACACCCGGTTGTACGGCTGAGTCCTGCGCCTTTCGTGACTCTCACGAGGCTTTCGCGGATGCGGGAGCCGTCGTGGTTGGCGTCAGCTCGGATGGGCAAGCGAGCCACCGACGCTTCGCCGACGCGTACTCGTTGCCGTACACCTTGGTTTCGGACGGGGCTGGGGAGGTGCGTCGGGCGTGGGGGGTTCGCAAGAGCTTGGGTGTGTTCCCCGGTCGGGTCACGTTCGTGGTGGACAAGGGCGGCATCGTACGACACGAGTTTTCAAGCCAACTTCAGGCGGCGAAACATGTGGCGGAGGCGCTGAAGGTGGTGCGGTCGCTCGCTGTCGAGACTTAGGGCGTCTACTGAAGCGCCCACACCACCATCACCACCAATAAGATCAGTAAGAGAGCCACTACGACGATCTCGGGGCGCAGCCATGCGGGCACGGGTGGCGTCGGAGGCGGTGCGACGGGCGGCGCCGGGATGGGTCGGTTCAGGGGTTGCGGCGTTTGGCGAGTGATGGGCACGATGGGCGCTGGCCGATGGGCCATTCGTTGAACTTCTGCCTCCGCCGCCCGGGCTCGACGCTCGGCTTGTTGCGCTCGGCGCTCGGCCTCGCTCACGCGCGCGCGAAGATCCGCCAACGTGGTGCGCTGGTCCGCTTCCTTAATGACCGATTTAACCTCAAGATCCCGCAGGTGATACACGGCGGTCGCTGGGTCATCATCGCCGCTAAAGGTGTACTCTGGGTCGGTGACTTCGACGGTGATTGGGGTCGGCTCGCTGGTGTGCTCGGGCATCTCCATCAAGAAGGGCTGAATGGCGCCGCCGATCATGGCGGGCAGGCTGTCCGGCGGCTCCTGCACCAGCAAGGCGCGCATG
>JBGCER010000462.1:0-4425 GCA_045106515.1 Myxococcota bacterium | reverse complement strand
CTCCAAGAGGTTGGCCACCAAGTGGAGGAAACCCACTCGGAGCACTAGGTCCGTGTCCCCCGCGCCAAAGCCAAACGCCACCATGGAGCGCCCCTTCCGCTGGCCCATGACCGCCAGAGGAACGCCGCCGGCGTCGATGAGGCTTCGGCCGCCTTCGGGAACCGCCAGGGGACGCGCGGTTCGCACCACAACCTCATCCAGATCCACATAGCGAAAGAGCGGATCGTCGAAGGACCACCGGGTGACCTTGGGCCCCTCTAGGGCATCACCATCCGCAAAACCGAGCGAAACGGCCGCTTCTCCAAAGGCAACAATGCGCCCCTCCGGGGGGAGAACCGCCGAGGCCTCCATCACCACCAGATCTTTGCCCCGTAGAGTCAGAGCGGCGTCGGGCGCCACCACTTCCACGTTCGCCCCTGGATGAAGGCGAAGAGCCGTCGCCAAGAAGCCGCCCGGCTGCCGAGTCACCAACCCGACCTGTACCGTGGGACGCTCATTGAGAGTGATCGATGCGACGTCGTCGGCTGCGCTGCTGCCGCCATCTCCCACAATCCGAGCCTTGAGGTTCTGACCCACGCCCTCCAAGCGGCGCAGCGTCCACGCGCTGCCGGTGCCAGGCACCTCGATGCCGAAGCTATCGACGAGCCGCCCTTCCATGAACAACTCGACGTCCACGCTCCGTTTCATGCCGCCTTCGCTGGTGACGGCGACCAGCGTTTCGACCATTCCGAGCCCATCCGCCACTCGACCGCGAAGAGCAGATATCCCAATATTGGGGCCTGCTTTCGGTAGCAAGATGGTTTGCACATCGCACAGGGTCTCTGGGACGCGCCCGCCATCAGACACCACCCAGATGCGATCGCGCTTGGCGTTCGCACACAGCCGATCGGCCAAGGCGATGGCGCTCGACACAGAGCCGCCCTCCGATGCCACTGTGTCTTCGAGGGCACGGCTGACCTGGGAGCGATCGGGGGTGAGCCCCACCGCGACGATGGGCTCGTCCCCTGTGAGCACGAGAGCCACAGCGTCAGCGGCGGTCAACCCCAGCCGCCCACGCACCTGATCACGCCCGAGCTGGAGCAACGTCTGGCCGCTGGCCGTCTTGCGCGCCATGCTGGCCGAACGGTCCATCACGATGATCAGCCGACCTTCGGTGCTCGGTCCACAGCGAGGCCCCGCCAGGCCCACCAAGAGTGCGACGAGGGTGCACACCACCAGGAACAGGGACAGCGGGTGCCGGAGCCTGGCCACAGCTCGCCGCGAGCTCGCCACACCCTGAGCCGCCCGAAGCAACATGGTGCTTCCAACCACTGCTTTGGGTGCCCTACGCCGCGCAAAGTAGGCCACGACAATGGGCAGAGCCAAGAGGGCGAGCAACCCAACAAGAGGGGTGAGAAGGCCCACTATCGACCGCCCCCCCGGGCGCTCTGCACCACGCGAGAGCGGCGCAGAGAGTCCAAGATCAAGCTCTGAACCGGAATGCTGGTGTAGGCGACCTCGTAATGGACGCGGAACGCGGCGCAGCGGCCTCTCAGGTGCTCAAGATAGTCGCTGAGGGCCTTCTGATAGGCCTTGTGAAGCCCCTTATGGTCACCCACATGCAGCACCTCTCCCGTCTCGGAGTCGATGGCCTCGATGCCCTCCTTTAGGTCGGGGGCGACCTCGGAGCGGTCGAGCACATGCAGGAGGACTGGGCGGGATGCCACCGTTGTGAGCGTTCGCAGCGTGGCTTCGACCGTGGCCTCATCAACCAGCATATCGGACACTAAGATCGCCCGATCCATGCGTCCCCGCTCTGTGAGCCTGCGAATCACGTCCGACAGGTCCGGCGCGCCCTCTGGCTCGCACGTCTCCAAGGCCGACAGCATGCGGGCGAAGGAGGCCGCCTGGTGCCCGCGAATGCGCGCTTGACTCGCGCTGCCGCCCGCCAGGGACAAGGTGACCGTGTCCCGTTGCTTTAGGGCGATGAGCGCGATGGCTGCGGTGAGGGTGGCCCCGTGGTCCGCCTTTCGAGGCGTGCCCACGCCCATCGACGCGCTGCAGTCCAAGCACAGGCCAAGGTGCAGGTTGCGGTCCTCATGGAAAATTCGAACAAGCAGCTTTCGAAGGCGATTATATACGTTCCAGTCTACCAGACGTAGGTCGTCCCCCGCCCGATATGGACGGTGGTCGGCGAACTCCATGCCACGACCGCGGAATGGCGAACGTCGATCTCCAAGTTGGGAGCCGACAGCCAGGCCGTTCAGGGCCACTTTGAGGGCCCCGACCTTGCCCAGCAGGGCCCGATCGACCTTCACCTATCCCTCGCCCATCGGCACCGCAGCGAGCACCGCGCGCACCACATCATCGGCGCGGACCCCTTCAAGCTCCGCCTCGAACGACAAGATCAAGCGATGCCTCAGGGCGTCAAACGCCACCGCCCGCAGGTCGTCTTCAGACACCCAGGGCCGGCCGTTCAGCAAGGCGTGGGCGCGTCCGGCCAACAGCAGCGCCTGCATGGCGCGAGGGCTGGCCCCGTAGGTGACGAACCGGTTCACCACCTGCGGCGCGTACTCATTGGTGGGGTGCGTCGCCATGACCATTCGCGCGGCGAGCTGTGCGATGTGGTTGGCCACCACGATCTCGCGGGTCAGACGCTGCAATCGAAGGAGCGTGGCCCGGTCCATGACCTGCCGCGTCTGGGTTTGACGCACGCCGGTGGTCTGCATGCCGATACGACAGAGGCCATCGAACGAAGGATAGGGCACGATCAACTTCAGCAAGAAGCGATCGAGCTGCGCTTCAGGCAGCGGGTAGGTGCCCTCCATCTCGATGGGGTTTTGGGTCGCGATAACCACGAAGGGCTCTTCGAGGGGAAGCGGCTCGCCCGCAACGGTAATGGCGCGTTCCTGCATGGCTTCGAGCAAGGCCGACTGGGTCTTGGGCGTGGCGCGGTTGATCTCGTCGGCGAGCACGATGTGGGCGAAGATGGGCCCCGGCTGAAACTCGAGGCGTCCGACGCCGCGGCCATCGTCGACCAGCGCATTGGTGCCGGTGATGTCAGCGGGCATCAGGTCAGGCGTGAACTGGATGCGGCTGAAGTTGAGCTGCACCGCTTCGGCGAGCACCTTGACCAAGAGCGTCTTGCCAAGGCCCGGCTGTCCTTCGAGCAGCAAGTTTCCCTGACAGAGCAGCCCAATAAGCACGCCTCGAATCAGGTCTTTCTGTCCGATCACCGCTCGCTGAATCTCTCCCTGAAGGTGTGAGACGGCATCGGTTGCGTCGTGGATACGCCCCTGGAGGGGGTGCGGCTCCGCGCTCATGGGCTCTCCTGTTCAGCGGGACGAATGGCCTCAAAATACTGACGAACGTACGAACGCCGAGTCAGCGGAACCCGCTCGCGGCGAGTCGCAGACTCTGCGAGCGCACTGTACCGGTTGTGGACCGCGCTCCACGCCAAGCCGGACCGGCCACCGGCCGCGGCTTCGCGCAAGGTCTCGCCCATGCTCTGGCCCGCGCCGTCCCATTGGGCCTTGACCCACTCCTCGGCGATGACGCCAGGCTCAATCTCAACGAAGGGATCGCCGAGCATCGGGGCTCCCCCGAGAGGCGCCGCGCTCGCTCCCCCTGCCGACGGGCTTACACCCGCCGTGGGCGTCGCGCCTGGCCCACCACCGTCGGGCATCTGCAGACCGCCGTCGGTCTGGACCGGGCCTTCCCCTCGTCCAGCCGGCGCATCTTGGGGCACATCGCCGTCCTGAGCGGGGCCATTGCCCGCCACCGTGGCGCCATCCTCTGCGAGGGGGCCCTCGACCCCACCGGGAGGCGGCCGAGACCCGTCGACCCGGACCTCGGGCTCACCGCCGGGCGCGGGGGTACCGCTGGGACGTAAATCGTCGTTACCCCCTTGTGCTGTGCCATCTCCACCATCAGCCTGTCTGGGATCCGACGGCATATCGATGGGAGAGGCGCTGTTGCCTTCGCCCGGTTGTGTGGGGGGAGCGTCGGCGGCGCGCTCGGATGGAGAGCGCACACCATCCGGCGCTTTATCTTCCCCCAAACTAGACAATGCCTGCTGCCGAGCATCGCGAATCGCGTCCTCAGCTTCGACGAGAGCCGTTGGGCGGGGCTCGTATCGAGCGGTCTCTCCCAACGCAGCCATGAGATCGGCCATGGCCGCAAGAGCGCCTTCGGCCTCGCCCGCTTGAAGCGCTTGTCCGGCCTTCTGCGCGGCTTTTCCGGCTGGAGTAGAGCCGTCAACCTTCTCTGCGAGCGCCCGACCGAGCCGCTTCATCTTGCTGGCGTCTTTGCTGCCATCCATTCGGCGAAGCACTTCCTCGCCGAGACGCCGGGCGAGGCCCGTGTCGCCATTGCTGAGCGCCTCGTCGAGGCCGGACGCCAACACTTCGGGCTGGGTCTTGCGCAAGGCCTCGGTCGACACCAAGT
>JBGCER010000461.1:0-3150 GCA_045106515.1 Myxococcota bacterium | reverse complement strand
GTACCCTCCCTGGTCATCTTCGAAGTAGTCCCGGGTGAACGTCAGATCGTAGAGGCCCTCGGGCAAGAGCACGGTCGGGTGGCTGCCGGGGGTGAACGCGATGTTCGTCGCTAGTGAGGGTTGGGCGTTGTGGGAAAAGCGGAGCTCTCCGGCCCACCGGGGGTCGGTGGTCACGTCTCCGTTGACGCGTACCTCCACGTCGACTTCGACCCAGTCGAGGCTCACATCGAGCTCTTTGTCGCGCTTGAGGCGTTGGCCGTTGAAGATCTTCTGGTGCACCGTGATGGGGTCGTCGTTAGCGCCCAGGATGTCCATCGAGGCCCAGACGTCGTAGACACCCTCGAAGGCATCGAATTCGAAGGTGTTTGCCTGGACTACCGTATTCAGCCCGACGGTGGCACGGCGACGCTCGAGCTCTTGGGCATGCCCGACCAGTATGGAGACCTTGTGGATCTGTACGACTGTATTGGGCGGGACCGCCCCATCATCGTGGTCGCCGTTGGGGCCAGCCCAGAATCCGATCGAGCGGTGGGCGAGTGGCTCGCGGGGCATTCAGCCCCAGAGTGGACGCGCTGGTATGGGGAGCAGCCCTGGTTCGACGGGCTGGCGGAGCGGATCCGCCGCCAGGAGGCGCAGTGGATTACCGTGCTCGTCGATCACACGAACGACGGGCACCCCAGCCAAAGCGATGCCGCGGAGTGGGCCGCCGCCTACCCAGTCCCAGGGAGGGCGGTGCTCGCTGACTCGGACGGTACGTACAGAGCGTACCGCCGCCCCGGGCGCTCCAACGTGGCCGAACGGACCGATGCCGAGCTGGTCGTGTGGGAATACAGCGACGACATCGCTGGCTCCCTCCAGGCCTTGTACGCAGAACTATCGCAGTAGTCTTGTGCCGTTTCGCTCGCTTTCACCCCACGGTACAGGTTGGTGATGACGCCTTCGGCTCGTGTGGCTCCGCTCAATGCGCCGCCACGCGCGCCTCCCACCACGGCAGCGCCCGCCTCGCCACCCTCTGGTCTCCTGCCTCGCAGGTGGTCATCAATTGAAGGAACAGCACGACGGCCTCGCTCTGTGCTCGGTCGAACGGCTCTTTCTTGGCGACCGACCACTGGTGCAAGTCTTCGCCCTCGGGGGGTACGTCCAAGGCGTAGATCGTAAAGTCCAGGCTCATACCCAGGTCGTCGGTGCCGAGGCACCGCAAGGCCCAGCGCATGTAAGCGCCGACGTGAAACACAAATCCGGGCGGATCGAAGAAGGACAGCGCCCAGTAGTGCCTGGCGATCGCGTCTTGGGGAACCTCGTCGATGCGCTGGTAGTCGTCGTGTTCTCGGGCTCGGGAGATGTCGGTTTCCATGCCGTAGTTGTCGGCGAGTTCCGCTTCGTACAGACGCATTCCGTGGCCGACTCGCAGATGCCCAAACGCCGCTTCAACGGCAGATAAACATACGGCCGCCCGTCGTTTTTGCATCACGTCGAGCGGGGCCCAATCCGCCGCTCGGGCCTCGGCGGTGGTGGGCGGTCGAACGTCGTCGAGCCAGGCCTCCTCGCACGCGCCGTGTTTGAGGTAGTTCTGCTGGGCCCCGCGAAGGGAGACCTCGTTGCTGCCAACCCACATCGCCTCTTCGTCGTCGCTGTCCTCCCAAAAACACACGGGGCAGATGTGGTACGTGCCAGGTGGTTTTTCGGTGAGCGTGCGGTAACCACAGCAGCGGCAAGGGTAGGGGGGCGACATTTGAGGTCGTACCCGATCTTCGATCCGTCGGCGAACGGTACGCAGCCCGGCTCTGCACGGCTTCGGTCACCCCATTCTGGCGGAGGCGCGGTGATCGGGCTCCCTGGAGAGTTCCCCTTTCCCCGAGAGGATCGGTGTCACGCGGATCGGTGACTCTCTCCCGTACTCACCCCTCTGTGCGGGCGTTCCGCCAGCACAGAGGGGTCACCGCGAGCACAAACATCGCAAAACCCGCCTGCATCCACAGAGGCCATCCGCCGCCGAACGCCACCGTATTTATGCCCACATCGCAGGCCATGATGCCGAGGGCGAGCACCAGCCCCCACCGGGGTTGAACGACGAGCAGCACCGCCGCGACGGGATTGAGCACCATCAACGACGACCAGAAGGCGTTGAAGACCGCCGGCTGTGCCGGGTAAGGCTGCAGCCCCCCGTAGAAGGCATCGGCCCAGTGAGACATGGCGCCGATCGCCAGCGCGGTCGCCATGATCACGCGACACCATCCAGAGAGGGTCAACCTTCCATCCCGCCAAATGAGAAAGCCGGCGCCTAAGCCGAACGCGAGTGCCGCAACGCCGCTCCACATCCAGATCACTGGGCCGCCTCCCCTCGTTGACTACCGCGGAGCAACCAGGGTGCCCAGGTAGCTGGGAAATGTGAATCCCCACACCCGATCGCGTCGCCTGTCGTGGCCTGACCTACGGCGGACAGCTCACCGGTGACGGTCGAAATATCCGCCCACAACGCCGCATATTCGGGGTGGTCCAGGTCCAGAGGGGACGGGGCGTCCTGCGGGCTTAGCAGCACCAGGCCCTCTGTCCGATTGTCGCCAACCGGCTCTGGATGGAGGACCCCCGCCAGGGTTGGTCTTCGGCGGGTCTGCTCGTGGCCGACTAGCTGCCGTAGAGCACCACATCACAGTCTGCGTCCGCGTAGTAGCCGTCCATGACCGCGTAGAATTCGATGTCGATCGCCTCGTCGTACCCAGTCCAGTAGGCCTCGCGGTACGCGCTGTCGTAGGCGTTGTTGTAGGCCACTGGGTAGGCCGCGCCGTAGCAGTCGTCGTAGGCCTGCTGCTCAGCGTCGGCGGCGCCATCGTCGACCCCGTCGCCGAAGCCGTCTTCGCGGCCATCGCGGGTGCCGCTCCGGGTGCCGTCGACGGTGCCTTCGGACGTGCCGTTCGCGCGGCCCTCACGCAGGCCCGACTGATACTCCGCATTGTCTTCCACGCCCTCGGCGTAGCCATCGTTGTAGGCGGACGCGTCCCGATGCTCGGCGAAGCCCTTGTCCTCGCACATGCCCGCGATCGCGCCGCCGTCCACGTCGGAAGGGGGGGGCGCGCTGGCGGGGGCTGCGGATGCGCCGTAGACGACGGCCTCCTCGCATGCCGCGTATACGCCGCCCCAGCTCTCGGCATC
>JBGCER010000460.1:0-6970 GCA_045106515.1 Myxococcota bacterium | reverse complement strand
GTGTTCGTTGAGCCCTCGCCTCGGGGTGGCCTGTGGATTGGCGGCGAAGGCCCCTTGATGCGCGTGGAGATGGCGCCGTCGCAGGACGATTGGCAGGTGTTGGAGACCATCGATGGGCTGGTCGCGGACACCCTTTCCATGCCCGTCGACCTCATCGAGACCCGCTCGGGAACGGTGTACTTGACGGTGCGCATCGGGGTAATCGAGCTGGCAGCGCAGGCGAGAAGCCGAAGCCTACCGCCGCCGAAGGTCACTCTGGTGGAAGCGATGGCGGACGGCGAGGTTCAAGCCTTGGACGGTGAGGCCACGGTGCGTCTGGCCGAGCCCAACTCACGGCTTCAGCTCCGCGTCGCCATGCATAGCTATCGGTCCCGACGAGACTTGGTGGTGCGCACACGGCTCGATGGCGGAGCCTGGTCCCCGCCCACCGACGCCCGAACCCTGCGCTGGGAAGAACTGGAATCTGGCGTGCGCACGCTCGCCGTCCAGGCGAGCCGTGGCGGTCAGGAATGGGGGCCCGCAACGACCTTGAGCGTGCATGTGCCTCTTCCCTGGTTCGGCAGGTGGCAGGTATGGGCGCTGACGTTGGTGGCGTTGGTCTTGGTCTTCTTTTTGATCTGGCGCGCCCGTACCCAGGCGGCGCTGCGCGAAGAACGAATGCGGAGCCGGGTGGCGATGGACCTGCATGATGAGGTGGGCGGCGAGTTGGGCGCGCTGCGCCTGCTTATGGGGCTGCTCGGCCGCGATCTGCCGGCGGACCAGCGCGAGCAAGTGTCGACGCGGGCGGGTCGCAGCCTGGCGAGCATGACGGCGTCTGTTCGCGGCATTGTGTGGTCTCTCCAGCCGTCTAGGCGGGATTTGCAGGGCCTTGCGGACCACTTGAGCGAGCGGGCCCGCACCGCCTTGCCACACCTTGGCGACGCCCTGCACATCCACGTCGATCTGCCCAATGACCCCGTGTTGCTGACACTCGAAGCGGTGCGCGGGGTGCGGCTCTTGGTCCGAGAGGCTCTGCACAATATCGCCAAACACAGCCAAGCAAGAACGGTTTGGCTCGAAGTGGGTGCTGCGGATCGCGGGCGCTGGCGGGTGCAGGTGAGGGATGATGGCGTTGGCTTTTCCATCGATGAACGCGGTCGAGCGGGCGCCGGACTGACGTCGATGCGCGCGCGGGCGGCCGAGATTGGGGCCGAAATTGACGTGCGCAGCGACAGCTCCGGCACGGTGATCGAGCTTGTGATTCGCGGCCGGTGAGACCCCCCGACTACGGAGTGGCCTTGGCCGTAGCCATCGAGCTGATGATTTTCGCCAGGGTGGCTATGTCGGCGTCCTGTTCATTGCCGCGGGCGATCTGAGTCAGGAATGCGCGCTTGTCGCGTTCGCTGCCGTTGTGCTGCAGCTCAAGCGCGTGTTCGCCGCGCGTCCCTGGCTGTTTGGCGAAGCGATCGATGGCAGCGTCGACTTGCGTGGAGTCCAGGTTCTTTACGCTTCCAACCGGGTCAGAAGTAATGGCCTTGATCGCAGAATTTGCGTAGCCGGCCTGAGTAGCGATGGCTTTGGCCGGTTCGCTGGTCACCGGGGCCAGGGCCTGGGCGAGGGCGCCGCCAGCCTTGTCTGTCGCGCCTCGCGCGGCGCTCATGCCGGAGCTGACACCGGCGAACATCGCCACCGCCGAGAGCACGCGGTCGGCGAGGCTCGCCTTCCCGCCTGCCAAGGTCTCGGGGGCCACCGTATCGTGGGCGGCCTTCGCCACGTTTCCGGCGGTGATGGCGGCGCCGGCGATGACCCTGGCCTTGTGGGCGGCGTTCAGCGTTTGGTAGGCGGCGACGCCTCCTTCGAGGTCCCTGAGAATCTTCAACCCCGAGGCCCCGGCCTTAGCGAGCCCGATGCTCATGGCGATCGATCCTCCGAGACTGGACCACATCAGTGACGCCCGGGCCCCTTGGTCTTCCACGCCCATGAAGTGGTGCATGTGTAGGATGGTCGCCTCTACATCGCCGCCCCAGTACTTCTTGGCCAAGTCTCCCAGGATGGGAACGGCTGTCGCGCCGCCCCATGCGGTGCCAACGATCGCGCCGGGGGCCGCTTGAACGCCCTCGAGGCCTGCGCTCCAGATGCTTCCGCCTTCGACCTCTTGCGATAATCCGGAGCTAAAGTCGCTGGTTTTCGCCATGTAGGCCTCGAACGTCTCCAGCTCGTCGCCGTCTAGGTACTCGCGAACCAGCGTCATGGCCTTCTTGTCGTCGAAGGAGTCCATGTGGATCAGCGTGGCGAGCAAAAATCGGCGCTCGGCATTGTCGGTGGCTCGGTGCAGCTCATCGAGGACGTCTTGGTCGGAGTCTCCTTGGTGGGCACGGCGAGTCGCAGCTCTTGCAGCCTCTTCTAGGTCGAAGACGCGGTCTCGCTTGCTCGGGTCCATGTCGAGCATGCGCACCTGTCGCAGGGTCTGTCCTTCGCTCTGGAGGGGAGGCACCTCGCTGGTATCGCCTGCGACCAATTGAGCGAGGGCATCCAAGTATTGGCGTTGCCGGCCAACAAAGTGCTCGTGGGGTGCGGGCTCGTGTGGGTCGAGCATCAGGTTGAGTGCCGAGAACATGCCATCTGGACGCTGCATTTCGCGTTGAACCCAAGCGACGACCTCGCGACGGTAGGCGATGGCGTCCTGCCAAGGACTCGCGCTCTCGATGACCCAATCAGCCCATGACCGCAGGGTGTCTCCGAGGTCTGTGGCCCTAGTGGCTCCCGGCCCGCCTCTGGGCGGCGTTAGGCCTTTTCGAAGACCGTCGTACCAGATCTCCTCCGGGTGCAGCGGGGCCTTGAACGCCTCGGTGTCCAGGGCATCATGCGCGGCTTGCCCTGCGCCAGCGAAGACCCCTGCAACCTCTGCCTCGTCGGCTTGGCCCTCGCGTACCGTCCGGCCGCGAAGCGCGTCGCTCTCTTGGGCCAGTTGTGTGAGTCCAAGCCGGGCTTCGAAGAGGGTCTCCGCAAAGTCGCTCCCCCGACCTTCGGCGACCTGAAAGCCGGCCACGCTCATATCGACCGTCCCGAGTCGCGAGAGGATGCCCATCGCGCCGTCCGCCGCTTCATCCGTGTGACTCGCCCGGGCCACCTCGAGTTGAGCGATGGAATTTACCGCCTCGAACGTTCGGAAAGAGGGTGCCGTAGCGCCAGCCTGGGCGCCCTCACAGGTCGTTGGCAGGGTTGACAAGACTTGCGATGCGCTGCGTTGCTCTTTTCCACCCATAAACCACTCCGGGACGCCACAACTATGGCGTGCCCGTAGGGGTCTGACACCCTGCATGAACGGGTAGGGTGGGGGACCGAGGGCCGGCTACGGCCGCATCATGACCTTGCCCGCTCGGCCGGGGGTGAGGGCTGCGGTCACCGCGCTAGAGATGTCTTTCAACGCAAAGAACCCGCCGCTTTCGAGCTTGAGTTGCCCCGTGGCGGCCAGCGTTGCCAGCTCTGTGATCAGGCGCTTGCGCGTCTCGGGGGCCATGTCTCGGCTGACTCGCGAGGCCCAGAAGCCCCGCACCCTGATGTGTTTGAAGATCAACACCCCCGAGGGCAGGGGGATGGGTGCGCCGGTGGCGGTGCCAAAGACCACCAGCTCCCCGTCGGTGCCCAGCAGGTCGATCAGGTCAGCAGAGACCTGACCGCCGACGGAGTCGATGGCCGACACCGCGCCTGGCGTTCCGATGAGGGTCCGCGCCGCTTGTTTCCATCCCGCATCGGAGGTGGAGATCACGTTGTCGATCCCGAAGTTCGGAAGGTCTTGGGCGGCTGCTTCGCGGCGCACCAGGTTAAGAACTCGGATGCCGCGAGACTTGGCGAGGGTGACCATCACCTTGCCGACGGCGCCGTTCGCGGCGGTCTGTACGATCCAGTCGCCTTCTTTGGCCCGAAGGTCTTCGAGCAGGGCGATGGCGCTGAAGGGCATGGCGATGAGCTGCGCACCCACCACGTCCGAGATGGCATCGGGCAAGGGAAGTACGCCCGTAGCGGGCGCGATAAAGAACTCAGCCCAGGTGCCGTGCATGCCTGCGATGGTGACTCGGGTGCCGACCATCGCGGGGTCCACGCCCTCACCGACGGCCTCGATGGTGCCCAATGCTTCTGAGCCCCCGATAGCATTGGGCAATTCTGGCTTATAGCCGTAATTTCCCCGAATGGTCCACAGATCGTGATTGTGGATGGGCGAGAGGGTCGTCTTGACTCGGACCTGCCCGGGACCTGGCGTTGGACAGACTGTTTCGCGACAGACCATCACGTCTGTGGGTTCGCCGAAGGTGTCGTGGATAGCAGCTTTCATGGTTTGGGTCCGTGGCGATGTGGTTTGTGGGCGAGTGAGAGGGATACCTCGGCGGCACCCCGCGGAGTCCCATGCACACACGAGCTAGCGCCTACGCCCTCGCCATCCACAATGACTGCGTTTTGCTGACGCAACTCGCCGCCTATTGCCGCAACGGCGGTCACTGGACCTTGCCTGGCGGCGGTATCGACCACGGGGAGCAACCGCACGAGACCGTGGTGCGCGAAGCCGTGGAAGAAACCAGCTTACACGCCAAGGACTTGGCCTTATTGCACGCGCGCACGTTCAGCGAAACGGGCGGGTCGGGCGGGGACTTTCTGGCCGTGCAGATCGTCTACAGCGCCACCATGGTGGGCCCGCCCAGCGTGCAGGAAGTGGGAGGCTCAACAGCGGCGGTGGCCTGGGTCCCTCTGAGCGAGGTCGCCGCGTTGCCCACGGTGTCCCTGGTCGGTGCTGCGCTGGCGGCGTGGAGTGAGACCCGGGTGTGAGCCTCAAGCGCGGACCCGCCTTGCCGAACGGCCCACGCTGGAGGCTGCTTGGCCCGTGATCCGATTCCGACCTGGTGCATCGTCTTCGCGATTGTGCACGATGGCAAAGGCCGCTTCCTCTTGATTCAAGAGACGGACGGTTCCTGGTTTTTCCCCGCCGGCCCCATGCGTCGTGGTGAGACCTGGGGCGACGCCGTGCAGCGGGTGTGCTGCGAGGAAGGCGGGGTGCCCATCGTGTTGCAGGGCGTGTACAAAATGGACCACCGACCCGTCCAAGATGGCGCGCGGATGCGGGCGTTTTTCCTGGCACAACCGCTGACTGAGAATGCGCCCAAGCGTGTTCCGGACCACCACAGCCTAGGCGCTCGCTGGTTCGAGTTCACAGAGCTGCCCGACCTGCAGCTCCGAAGCCTAGAGGTCCTCCGCATCATTGTGGATCTGGCCAAGGGCGCGCAGATCTACCCCTTGGACGTGCTCCGAGTCGAAGGCGAGGTCATGGCCATGGCGTGAGGTCTAGAGACGTTCGTCACCGACGAGTTCGTAGTCCATCGTCGCATCATCGTTGGCCCAGCCGCTCAGGTACTCCAGCATCGAGCGCGCCGCTCCCAAGTCGCTGCTATTGGGCGGCTGAATGAGCTGGCCCTGGTAGGTGCGGGTGTCGGTCTGTTCGTCGAGCACGCCGTGGTGGGGCAGTGCGCGTCGCTGTTCTTCGCCCCATACACCCTGCCCAATGGTCATTTCCAGGCGCGGGGCAAAGATCTTCACTTTGGGATTGCTCGCCGCGGCGGTGAGTCCGGCCCCTGTCATCGCATCGGACAGGGCGAAGATGCCGGTCGCCACTTCGGAGTTGGGGTTGATGTGCAGGTCCAGCGAGATCGGGTCCTGTACGGCGGCGAGCTCCTTGAGGTTCCGAACCGACGTGGCGGCGTCGAACAGCGCTTCGAACTCCTCGGGATCGGCCGATTCATTGTCTGAGAACAGGTTCAAAGCCGCCATGGCGACGGCGATATCCGTGAAATTCCGTAGCACAAGGACTTCGGAGTCGATCCATGCGCCATCCCCCTCACGATTCGCGGGGTCGTACACAAAGGGGGCGGAGAGGCAGTCCATCTGTGCGGCGGGACCTTGGGGTGCGAGGGCCTCAAAGCACGCGTTTGGGCCGGGCCATCCCTCCTCGTCTGTATGTTCGAGGGAGCCCCACGTCGTCGCAATCTCCAGGGTGGCCGCGCGCACGGCGGCGGCATCGAACACGGTGTTCGCCAGCAGTCGGTCTTGGACCGCGACACCGACGCCCGCGTCGTTGAGCACCGCTCTCGCTGCGTTGTCATCGGCGAAATATGTGGTTGCAGGAACGAAGCTGTCGAAGGCGGCTCCGCGGACCCGGGTCTGCGATCCGAAGCGGGCATCAAATTTGTCGATGTGATTCTGCACAGGGACCGAGCCCGCGCTGGTGCCGCTGACCACCACCTCGCTGGCCTGATCGACGATGCCGAATTCATCATCGAGGGAGTCCAGCACGGCCTGCACGATGCGCTTGCCTCGGAAATGGATGGGGTAGCCGTCGCTGCCCGTCTCCACGGCGAACGCGGCATCACCGCGCAGGCCATCTCCACCCTCGCGACTCCCCATCCAACCGTCCGAGGAGCAGTAGTGCACCGAGACGGTGTTGAATCCGGGAAAGGCCTGTAGGGGCCCCTTGGTGAGGTTGGGTCGACCACCGGCGATGTAGGACTCGGCGGGGGTGGTGTGGTAAGCGCTCCGATCCGCACAAGAGGCGTCGTCTTTGCAGCTTCCGCCGCCCTCAAAGAAGAAGAGCCATCGGTCGGAAGCGACCCCGTCGACCTCTTCAATGACCACGTGGTAGTTGGCCGGTGCGCCGTTGTTGCAGACCGCTCCAGGGTAGTCGTCCAGAGAGACGATTCGCTCCCCGATTTCGATGGGTTCAAGCGGGGTTCCAGGCCCATCCGTCCCTGTGGGGTCTCCCGGTTCGATGCAAGCAGCCAGGCCGATCGAAATACAAAGCAGACGTTTGCGCATGAGTCCACCGCGGGGTCAGACACCAAGTCGGGTCGGAACCGGACGGGGCCTGCGTGAGATGTATGAGTTCGGGATGAGTCGTGGTTTTGGCCTGAGGCCAAACGGAGGTCTGGATCGAGGGCAGTCGACTTCA
>JBGCER010000459.1:0-6198 GCA_045106515.1 Myxococcota bacterium | reverse complement strand
GAAGCAGAAGTCCAAAGAGACGCTCGTGGAAGGCACGGCCGGGGGTGGCTTGGTCCGCGTCAAGGTCACCTGCGCCTACGAGTGCACTGAAGTGCACATCGACCCGTCGTGCGACGGCGACATCGACATGCTCGAAGACCTGGTCAGGGCCGCCACCAACGAAGCCCTACGCCAGGCCCGCGAAGAGACCAAGAAGAACATGGGCGACCTGGCCCAGGGGCTGCCCATCCCTCCCGGCATGCTCGGCTTGTAGCGTGAGCCAAGATCCCATTCGTGCGGCCGTGCGCCAGCTGGCAAGACTCCCCGGAATCGGGGAAAAATCGGCGACTCGCCTTGTCTATTGGATGATGACATCCGGCGATCAAGTGCCTGGTCAGCTCGCCGAAGCCCTGGCGGACCTGCAAGCCAAGGTCACCGAATGCAGCCAGTGCTGCACCCTGACCACGCTGGACCGCAACCCCTGCGCGCTGTGTAGCCGCGGCGGCCGTGACGAGACTCAGCTCCTCGTTGTCGAGCATCCCCAAGACGTGCTCGCCTTCGAGCGAACCGGGGAGTTCAAGGGGCGCTATCACGTGCTGCATGGGGCCATTTCCCCCCTCGACGGCGTCACGCCCGACCGACTTCGCATCAAGCCCATGCTCGCCCGCGTCCAGGCTGGCGGGATCACCGAAGTCATCGTCGCCACCGACCCCGACGTCGAAGGCGACGCCACCGCCATGTACCTGGCACGCCTGCTCAAACCCCTGGGTCTACGTACATCACGGCTTGCGCACGGCATCTCCGTCGGCACCAATATCGAGTACGCCGACACCATGACCCTGGCTCGGGCCCTTGAGCACCGACGGGACCTATGAGCGAGGCGCTAGAGCCCCACGGCATCCGTGTGCTCTTTGCGGACCGCGATCTAATCCTGGTGCACAAGCCATTCGGCCTGGCCTCCCAAGCCGGTCGCGGCGGAGAACCCGGGGTGGTGGAGCTGCTGCGCGCTGCCGGGTTTCCCACCGCAACCCTGCATCATCGGCTCGATCAGACCGCATCCGGGGTGATGGCCTTGGGCCTTTCGGAAGCGGCCAACCCCGGCTTGGCCACCGCCTTTCGGCGCCACACCGCCCAACGCACCTACCAGGCTGTCCTGGGTGGGCCCATCGTTGAGCAGGCCGCGTGGAACGCCCCTATCGAGGGTAAAACCGCGCTCACGCACATCACTCGATTGGGCGAAGGAAGCGGATTTTCCGCCGTCTCGGTTCGACTGGAGACCGGCCGCACCCACCAGATCCGAAAGCACGCCGCCATGGCCGGGGTGCCGATCGTCGGAGATCGCCGCTACGGCGGCGAGCTCGGCCGAGCCTGGCCACGGCTGGCGCTACACGCGGCATCACTGACGATCCCCCATCCCGTCCGAGGCGAGCTCGTCCACGGGGTCAGCCCGATGCCCGAGGAGCTGGCGCCGCTCTGGGCCTTGGCCGGCGGGGCCTGACGGGGGCACCCAAACAGACAGAAACCGCGCCCCCTTGCGAGGACGCGGTCTATCGACAGATGAAGAGAGAGCCGGGCACCCCAGAGCCCTGCGGTGGCCGCTACCGTTGCTTCCTTTCGGACTTGGCGGAGTTCACGAGTCGCAGTCCCTGGACCCGACTCTCACATCAGCTGTCGCTGTGCACATCGAAATGCGCAAAGTGGCGGAGAGAGAGGGATTCGAACCCTCGGTGAGTTGCCCCACACACGATTTCCAGTCGTGCACCTTCGACCACTCGGTCACCTCTCCTAATACTAGCGCTTGAAAGTGAAATGGCGGAGGAGGAGGGATTCGAACCCTCGGTACGCTTGCACGCACAATGGATTTCGAATCCATCGCCTTCGTCCACTCGGCCACCCCTCCAGAAACCTGATAAATCACGTTTCGCGTTCCACTTTCTTGCGACGGCGAATTTCCCGGAAAAAGCCCGTGAGGCGTTCGGAGCAGGCCTGGGCCTGGACTCCAGCGACGACGTCAAAGCGGTGATTGAGACCTTCAAAGGCAGACAAGTCTGCCAAGGTCCCCAAAAATCCGCCTTTGGGGTCGCTCGCGCCGTACACGCAGCGGTGGATCCGGGAGAGCACCATGGCGCCACTGCACATAGGGCAGGGCTCCAGGGTCACGTACACGGTGCAGCCTTCGAGTCGCCAGGAACCCAGTTCCTTGGCGGCTTGCCGGATGGCGATCATCTCGGCATGAGCGGTGGGGTCTTGATCGACTTCCCGCAAATTGTGGCCTCGCCCGATTACGCGCCCCTCTTGAACAACGATGGCTCCGACGGGTACGTCTCCCTTGGCCACAGCCAGTTCGGCTTCGGCCAGGGCAACGTCCATCCAGCGTTCGTGTTCGGAGGTGCTCAACTCACCCATCAAAGATCATTCGGGGTTCCCCCCGAAGCGCCCACGGGCTCTAACGACCATTGCCAATGGCGCCAACCTCGGCTCAAGCCCCTCCGCAAGGTGGGAGGATAGAAGCCGCGACCCACGTCAAAACAAGATCCTCGACAGGAAGCTTGCGCCCGCTCCAAGGGTCAAGGATCCTCTGACGCGCCCGATGCACTGTCCCACGGAGAGCTCATGCGATTCATCTTGGTAGCGGCCCTGCTTGCGACCACGCCCGCCCTGTCCGCAGACATCAAGGTGAACACCGAAGACGGCCAGACCTTGCACGCGGTCGAACAAGGACGCGGAAGCCACGGTGTTCTGCTGCTGCACGACCAGGGCCGAACGCACTCCGACTGGACGCTGTTCATCTCCAAGCTGGAATCGAAGGGCTACCGCGTGTTGGCTATCGATCTTCGTGGGCACGGCGAATCTGCTTCCATCCTCGATACTGAGCCGGATTGGGCCAATATGCCCGCCGACGTCACCGCCAGCCTGGCTCACCTTCGAAAGTCCGGTGTCAAGCAGGTCTCTGTCGTCGGCGCGGGCTTGGGGGCAAACCTGGCCATCGAGCTCGCCGCGCGCGACGAGAGCCTCGCCAGCGTGGTGCTGCTCTCCCCTGGCCTCAATATTCAGGGCTTCAAGCCCTCTGGCGTTATCGCTGGCGTGGGCGACAAACCGCTATTGCTCGCGGCCGCAAAAGATGACCGGCGCGCTTCTAGCACGGTCAAATACCTAGAGAAGCAGACCAAGGGCCCGACGCGGGCCATGCTGCTCAACGGCGTGGCGACCGGCACGAACCTGCTCGACGAGAACCCCAACCTCGAAGATGGGATCTTGTCCTGGCTGGCGGGCAACTACACCGTCGCCACGGGCTTGGGCGAGGGCGCCACGCTGCGCACGGGCGAAGTCGACGCGAACGAGTCCCAGGGCAAGCGATACGGCGAAAAATGAACCTCCTCCTGCCGCTTCCCAATGTGGTGGAGCGCCTGGGACAGCGGGTTCACGAGGCGGGAGGCCGATGCTTCGTGGTCGGTGGTGGTGTCCGAGATCACCTGCTTCAAATCGCCGTTAAAGACTGGGATATCGAGGTCTTCGGGCTCGATCTGGATGCGCTAGAGGCCGTGCTCAGACGCATCGGCCGGGTCAACGCCGTCGGACGAAGCTTTGGCGTGTTCAAGCTGACCCACAACGGTGCTGAGATCGACGTCTCCATCCCCCGACGAGACAGCAACTCGGGCCCAGGCCACCGCGGCATCGAGGTGGAGGGCGATCCCTACATGAGCTTCGACGAGGCGGTGACCCGACGAGACCTCACGATCAACGCCATGATGGTCGATGTGGTCACCGGGGAGCTCATCGACCTGGCCGACGGGCACACCGACCTCAAAGCGCGTCGCTTACGGGCGGTCAACGCCAACACCTTCCTCGAAGACCCCTTGCGCGCGCTCCGCGCTGTGCAGTTTGCCGCCCGCTTCGAGTTCCAGGCCGACGCCGAGCTGCGTGACCTGTGCCGTGCGGCGGCGCTCCAAGAGCTTCCGCCCGAACGCATTCAAGGCGAGTGGCTCAAGCTCTTCTTACGGGGAAGCCGCCCATCGGTCGGTCTGCAGCTCGCCCGGGACACAGACCAACTGCAACGCGTGTTTCCAGCCCTGCGCGACGCACCCAACCTGGACACCGCCGTCGACCTCGCTGTCGCGTCTACACAAGGCCTAGAGCCCCCAGGGAGGCGCCTGGGGGTCCTGCTGCTGGTCTGGCTCTCCCAGACCCCCACACAGGACGTCGAGGCGGTCCTAGACGCCTTGGGCCTACACCGATGGGGTGGCTACCCGGTGCGCGATCAGCTGCTACGAGCCCACGCAGAGCTCGACACTGCCCCCGCTGATGTGGCGCAGCTCCGCCACATGAGCACCCGATGCCACTTGGGGCTGACCCTCACCGCCCAAGCCGCGCTCCGTCCCGAAGGGCCCGCCGAGTCCAATCGAGCGGACGCACATCGGCTATCGATTCTCTGGGGCCCGCCCAAACCATGGGTTCTAGGCCGCGATGTGCTGGCGTGCGGCGTCGCCCCAAGCCCCGCTGTGGGACAGTGGCTGGCCCGGCTGTACCAGGCGCAGCTCGATGGCGTCCTGTCGGGTCGAGAAGAGGCTTTGGCCCAACTCAAGACGTGGCTCGACGAGGCCTGACACCGAACGGCGCCAGCCCCATCGCTTCACATCGCAGCCCCGAAGAACTCGTCCTGGACTAGAAGTCCGCGGCCGGGGTCTCGTCCAAGTCGCCGCAGAAACAGCGCACTTCTTCTTGGTCGCAGTCTTTGCGGTCCACGATCAGGTCGGCTTCGTCGAGGCAGTAGTCACGAAGGAGCGTGCCCTCTTCAACCGTGCCTGCGCCGGCTGCCAAGCAGAACAAGCCTTCGAACTTGGTCGAATCGACCCACGAGTACTCGGCTACCGCATCCGCACCCTTCACCAGGAAGGGCTGCTCACGGTAGTCGTGGTCATTGCGAGGGTCGATGCTCTCGCCGACGATCAGACACTCGTCATTCCCCTCGGCGTCGTTGGACACGATGGTCTCGAGGTCCAAACAAGGGCCATCGGTGAACAACAGGCCGTAGCCCAAGCGGTTGTCATCCGAGGGCGGGCTGAAGGTCTCGAGCACGACGGTGTAGTCGACGCCAAGCTGCGTATTGCTCAGCTGGCAGTGCTCGGACATGCCCCGACCGGCGTGGGCGCCGCGGCTGATGTTGACCGACTCGATCTCGCACTCGTTGAACTGAACCGGAATCTCATTGCCAAGGGCGTCTTGGTAACGAACTTCGAAGCTTCCAAGCTCCACACCGGGGGAACCGCTGTAGTAGACCGAAACACCAGCGAACATGTCGATGTCGCCGTCGTCTTCCATATTGTCGGGGTAGCTCCACTTCTCGACGCCGCCTTGGCGACCGACCGACTGCGACCAATAGACGGTCTCGGGATCGACCCAGAGACAGACCGAGCTACCGGTGCCAACGAAGTTGAAGGTCACGCCGCCCACTTGGGCCGTGCCGGTGGCACCCACTTCGCCGTAGAGCGTGCTCGCGCGCGCCTCCTCGAGGGTGGTGACCGTGTCGGGATCCAAGACGCCCAAGTCGATGATGCCAGGCACCATCTCACTAGGCTGGGGGAAGAGCCAGTCTCCCGTGTAGTCGCAGCCCGAAAACAGAAGGGCACAAGCGGAAAGAGCGATAACGCGGTTCATTCCACCACCTCGAAGTCAAGGGTCAACACCACATCATCTTCCACAGTCTCGTAGACGAAGGGGTCGGAAACCACCCAGTCACCCTGCTGAATGTGGTCGTTCGGGTAGTTCAACAGGTCGTTGCGCTGAACGCCGCCGGTGAACTGGTCGTTGTAGTCGCCACCATTGAACCCAGCGAGGGGGTCACAGGTGTTGAGGCGGCCATCGACAGGAGAGGGACTGTCCATCCAACCCCACAGCTTGAAGCCCGGTACGAACTCCTGCTGGAAGATGGTGAACTCGGCTTCCATGTCACCATCCGCGTTCTCGACGAACTGCAGGTCATTGGTGTCGATGGTGCCGTTTTCGTCTCTGTCGACCGTCGCCGTAAACCGGACTTCTTCGTCCGATGTGGCCCGAAGCTCTTGGAAGCAGGTCTGGCGGATGTACTCACCGCTCTGCACCTCTACGCCAGCCTTGTCCAGGATAGGATCCTGGTAGTACGTGGCATACCAGTCCACCAAGTCATCGTAGTCCCCGTACCGTCCCGAGGTCACCCGACAGACGAGGTCACTCAAGCACGGG
>JBGCER010000458.1:0-14229 GCA_045106515.1 Myxococcota bacterium | reverse complement strand
CTGGGGGCCCTGAAGTCCAGGTGTTGTCGGACACGCCGGCAGACGAGATGAACCGGGTGATGGCGACGCCATCGACGGAGAGGCCGTCGGATTTGGCATGTTCGACGAAGGCGAGGGCGCCCGCCCGCGCAGCGCTCGCTGGGGTGGTCACCAGCAAGAGGGTGGTGTTGTCGGACCGGAGTTGTTCAGCGACGGCGGCCGAGTTGTCGGCGAAACCCGAGCTCGCGTGGCTCATCAGCCGGAAAAACTCCCCGATGTCTTCGAGCACGTCGCGTCCGACGAGGGATAGGACGGAGCGCAAGATGCGCCGGGTGCCGCCCCCGGTCAGACCGCGTCCGGGTTGAACGAGTCGCCTTACGACGGGTCCATCGAACAGCTTCTGGATGCGCGCGGGGGCGTGAAAGAACTCGATGGCGTGCTGGCTTGGGGGCGTGTCGACGATCACGACATCGAAGCGCCCGCTCTGGACGAGCTCGTTGAGCTTCTCGGTCGCCATGTACTCTTGCGAGCCCGTGAGTTTGGTGGACACGGCCCGATAGTACCGGTTCGCCAGCAATCGGTCGGCGCTCGCCTCGTCTTCGGCCATGCGTCGAATCGCGTCGTCAAATGTGGCTTTTCGGTCGAGCATCATGGCGTGTAGCGAGCCGCCTTCTGGCACATCCTCGCCGTCGAGGGTGACCGGTCTGGGGGTGTTGTCCAGCCCGTCCAGACCCAGGGCATCGGCGAGGCGCCGCGCTGGATCGATGGTCAGCACACAGGCGCGCTGGCCCGACAGGGCCCACGCCACACCGACGGCGGCGGCGGTTGTGGTCTTGCCCACTCCGCCCGTTCCACAACACAGCACGATGCGCGTCATGAGCGCTCCCAGGCGCTGTAGTCTTGCAATAGGGTCTCTGCGAGCCTTGGCAGGTCTGCTGTGGTGAGCTCTTGGGGCTCTGCTCGGGGGAGTTCCAAGATGGGCACCCTATGGGCGATCAGTTGGGGTAGCCGCTCCTTTAGCTTGGCGCAGGCGTCGCGCTGACGTTCGCCGATCGCCAGGAGATCATCGCCGAGCTCCACGAGGGCGGCATCGGTGAGGCGTTCCCGCAGTTGGGCCCAGGCGGGGTCTTCCGGCACGTCGAGCGACCGGACCTGATTGACGATGGCACCGACGAGTTGGTCCTTGTGGGCCCCGAGGCCTTCGATCAGTTCCAAGGACTCGTTGACGGGCAGCTCATCGGGCAAGGTCGCGAGCACGAGGCCGGTCCGGGTCGGGTCTCGGACGAGCGCCTGAATGTCGCCCGCTTCATCGCCTACCAAGCCGCCGCCGACCATCTCGCTCATCGATCCGGCGGCGTCGAGCAGGGTCAGGCCGTGACCCGTCGCTGGGGCATCGATGATAATAATGTCGTAGACAGGATCCTTGCGGTGTGGGCTCACGGCGAGGTTGTTGATCTTGCCGAGCTGGAACAGGTCGTGGAGCCCGGGCACCGCATCCACGAAGGCGTGGAAGACTCGGTTGTTGAACAGCACCTTCACCAAGGCGCCCACTTTGAGCTTTTGTCGCCCGAAGTCGTCGAGGCACTCATAGGGGGTCAGGGACTGATGTTTGACCCCAGGCACCACTTCGCGCGGGGCGTAGGAGCGCTCGGTCAGCCCATACCGCCGACCCACCTCATTATTGCCGTACAGCTCCAACAAGCCCACGCGCTTGCCCCGTCGGGCGGCTGCCATGGCCAGGGTGATGGCCACGGTCGTGCGGCCCACGCCGCCTTTCCCGATGACGAACAGGAGCTTTCGGTCGAATAGGTTCACCCGGCGACCTCGGTGCTGGGCTCGGCCTTACCGTCAACGTCCGGCTTGTGCTCGGGGTCGGTCGGGCCGGCTCCAGTCAAGGCGGCGTCGACGGCCCGAAAGGCCCGAGCCGACAGCAGCAGGTCCAGGTGGCCGGCCCCGGAGAGTCGAACGCTCGTCGCTCCATCCACGAACGCGGATTCTCTTGGTAAAACCATGGGATCCATGGAGCCCCAAATGCAGGTCAGTGGAACCTGCGGCGGGCGCAGGCCGTCTAGAAGCGGCGCATTCGGAAGGGTCTCGCTGGCCAATGGCGCGCGGGAGAATGCGGCCATTCGGGTGCCGTGCCAGGGGGTGCCCATGGTGACCTGGTGCCGCACGTGGGCTTTGCCTCCGAGATGGCTCACATACCAGCCCGCGACCAAGCCTCCGATACCGTGAGCCACGATGTCGATCTGGGAAGAGCCCGTGTCGGCGAGCAAGCGCGCTGCATAGCCCTCCACGGTGGCTGCTCGATCGGACAGCCCGCCGCGACCGGTTCCCACGGCCCAGACGGTGCCGTGACCTCGTCGGCGCAGAAACCAAGCCAAGGCGAACATGGCATGGCGGCCGTGGTGCGTGTCCGCGACCAAGAGGACAGGCACATTTCGATCGGGATGCGCGGGCCAAGATCGGGGCTGTCCTTGGAACCATCCCAAGAAACCAGTGCTCCAGAATAGGACCTTTCCGAGGGCTTCTCGACTGAGGGTGCCCAGCTCTTTACGTCCGGGTTGAGCCGGTTTTCCTCGATCTGCAAGCAATGGGACGAAGGCCGCTGCAGTCACGCCAAGGGCCACGACCACGAGGGCCGCGGGCACGAGCAGGAGTTGTCTGAGCAGGTCGAGGATGTGTCCTCCGTCGAGTCGGGCCTTGCTGCACCCTCGGTCCGAACCTATATCGACCGCGCGCGGAGGCTTGCATGCCGATCTATGAGTACCGGTGCCCAGAGTGCGGAAACGAGTTTGAAAAACTCCAGAAAATCAGTGATCCAATACCGCAATGCCCGACTTGTGGTGCGGGCGAGGTCAAGAAGAAGGTCAGCGCTTCGGCCTTCGTGTTGAAGGGCGGAGGCTGGTACAAGGACGGCTACAGCAAGCCGGCTGCCGGGTCGTCCAGCTCCAGCGGGTCCAGCTCGGACGGCGGCGGCTCGTCCACGCCCAGCGCGCCCACAACGCCGTCTTCGGACTCTTAGGGTGGCCCCCGCACGCAGGCTAGATGGGCGGGCGCTATCGAAGCGGCTGAACAAGGACCTCAAGCGGCGTGCCGCGGCCTTGTCGCGTCGGCCGGGCCTCGCGGTGATCCTGGTTGGCGCTGATCCTGCGAGTCAGGTGTACGTCGGCCGCAAAGGCGTGGTGGCCGGTCGTATCGGCTTTGAGCACCGGCAGATCGATCTGCCGGCCGAGACGGCTCAGCACGAGCTCGAAGCCCGAGTGGACGCCCTAGCCCAAGACCCTGACATCGATGGGATCTTGGTGCAAATGCCGCTTCCGAAGGGCCTAGATGCCACGTCGGTCATGGACAGAATCCCGGCGAGCAAAGACGTGGACGGGTTTACGCCCCCCAATACGGGGCTGTTGTCCCAGCGGCGCGCCCACCTTGTGGCGTGCACGCCGCTCGGCGTGATGCGGCTCCTCGAAGATGCCGAGGTGGAGCTGTCCGGCAAGCTCGCGGTCGTGATCGGGCGCTCCAATATTGTGGGCCGGCCGATGGCCATGCTGTTGGAGCAGGCGCACTGCACGGTGACGGTTTGCCATAGTCGTACGCCTAATACGGAAGAGCACGTGCGTCGGGCGGACGTGGTGGTCGCTGCGGTGGGCTGGCCAGAGCTGGTCCGCGGAGACTGGATCAAGCCCGGCGCAGCGGTGGTCGACGTGGGTATGAACCGCCTAGAGGATGGGCGCCTCGTTGGAGATGTGGCGTTTGACGAGGCGAATGATGTCGCTGGGTGTCTGACGCCTGTACCGGGCGGGGTGGGGCCCATGACCATCGCGATGCTCATGGAAAACACGTACCGCGCCTCGTGTGCCGCCCAAGGGGTTCGAGCGCTCGCGGCGTTTGAAGGTGCTTAGACGTGCACGTCTGGTGGGGGTGTTCCTGGGAGGGCTCTTTGGCGCAGCCCTCTGGGGAACCACACCGGCGATGGCGGAGCCCGCACCCTCTGTCGCCGGAGTCCGGGCGAGGCTTCGGCTCGAGGTAGGCCGCAGCGATGGGATGTGGGTCGCGCCGCTCCATGACGAGGGCGTCGCGCTGATTCACCACGACACGCAAGGTCAACGGGATCTGTGGCGGGTTGTGCTCTTCGATCGGTCGTTTAAGGAGCGGGGGCGCCACATCTTGGATGTGCCCCTGGGCTTGACCCGGTTGGCCTACGCCGTCGAGGGCCGGTCATTGCACTTGGCGCTGTCTTCGCCATCGCGGACCCCACGCCCTCAGCTGGTGATGCTGCCGCTGGACGGCGCCCCGCCCACGGTCTTGTCGATGGACGCGCGGGGAAAGACCGGTGCCGTCGTCGATCTGGTCGTTGTTGGCGGGGATGCCTATGCTCGCGCCATGCGGAAGGGGCGGGGCAGGCTGCTGCACACGCGCTTGGATTCAGGAGAGACTCGGGTGGTGCCGCCGCCCGCGATCGTGGGCCAAAAGCCCAAGGTGATGGGCCTCGTGCGTTCGCAGGCGGGCGATCAGGTGGATGCGACGTCTCGCTCGCGCGGTGGGCCCTCGGTCGTGGCCGTCGCAGGCTACCGCGGGGGGCTGGAAACATCCCTTCGGATTGTAGACCCCCACCCATGGGGCAATTGGGTTGGCGATGTACGGCGTTCGACCTTGGATGATGGACTGGAAGTTCTGGTGGGCACCTACTCCGCGGCGGGTGGCTCGGGCGCTCAGGGGCTCTTCCTGGCCCGGTACAATGGGGCTGTGCCCGTGGGGACCGACACCCATGCGTTCGCCGATTTCGACGGGTTCTTTGACCACATGCGCGAAGCCAAGCGCGAGCGCGTGCAGCGGCGTGCCAGACGGAAGAGGGCCAAGGGCAAGGAGCTGGGATTGGGTCTAGGCGTGTTGTTGCACCCAATCGTCGAGCAGGACGGCCGGTTTTTGGTCACCGGTGAGGCCTTCTACCCCGAGTTTAAGACTCGGACCCAGCGGACCACGGTCTGGATCGATGGTGTGGCCCAGACGCAGTCCGTGGTCGTGCAGGAGTTCGTTGGGTTTCGTCGAACCCATGCCTTTACGGCGGCGTTTGACCGAACGGGGGAGCGGCTTTGGGAGTCGAGCTTGCCCATGGGGGACGTGCTGACCATGGACCTGCGGCGCCGGGTTCGGGTTCAGGCCGAAGGCGATGATGTGCGCCTTCGATACGTCTACGGAAATCGGGTGGTGAGTCGCGGTGTCGGAGCGTCTGGCGAGAACACCCGCGTGGTGGAGACCTTGTCGGACGGAGACGGGTGGCGTCCGGGCAACAGTGACTCCGCGTGGTGGTATGGCAACACGTTCTTGGCATGGGGGTTCAACAAGGTGCGGGATGGGTCCAAACCCGGCAAGCAGCGTGTGTTTTTCATGGCGGCTCTCGACGGATCCACCGCCGACTAATCACGCAGCTTGACGTCGCCGTCGCCTCGTGGGATGCAGGCAGCCACGCCGGAGGCTCCGATGTCCATGCGCCGCACCCCTCTGTACGATGAGCACGTGGCCGCTGGTGCCCGAATGGTGCCGTTCGCCGGCTTCGAGATGCCGGTTCAATACTCGGGCCTCATCGAAGAGCACAATACGGTTCGAAACGCCGTTGGGCTCTTTGACGTCAGCCACATGGGCGAGGTCTTTGTCCGAGGCCCACACGCCCTGTACGCGGTTCAATATCTGATCTCGAACGATGCCTCTCGCCTGGCCGATGGCGAGGCTCTGTACACGGTGATGTGCAATGAGTCTGGCGGGGTGGTCGATGATCTGGTGGTCTACCGGCTGGGCTCCGAAGAGTATTTGATCTGTGTCAATGCCGCGAATCGCGACAAAGACCTGGCGTTTATGTTGGCGAATAACCCTCACGAAGCGGAGATCGTGGACGAGGGCGATGACTGGTGCCAGCTGGCGATCCAAGGGCCCAAGGCCGTCGACGTGCTGGCGACGCTCACCGATGTGAACGTGGTCGACATGAAGAACTACACCGGCGCCTTTGGTGCCGTCGCTGGTGTGCCGGACTGCCTCGTCGCCCGCACGGGCTACACCGGCGAAGACGGCTTTGAGGTGTTTGGTCCTGCGGATGCCGCTGTGACGCTGTGGCGGGCCCTCATCGAAGCCGGCGGGGACCACAGCATCCAGCCTATCGGGCTTGGAGCGCGCGACACCCTTCGACTTGAAGCGCGCATGCACTTGTATGGGCACGAGTTGACCGACGACACCAGCCCTTGGCAGGCGGGGCTTGGCCGGGTGGTCGACATGGACAAGGGCGACTTTATTGGTAAGGAAGCACTTATTGGCCGGAAGGGCAACGAGTCCCACCGGTTGGTGGCCCTGCGAATGACTGGGAAGCGAAACGCGCGTGAAGAGATGAACGTGATGGACGGCGAAACCGTCGTCGGTCACGTCACGAGCGGCACTCGTTCTCCCACCCTGGGACATGGCATCGCCATGGCCTATGTACAGCGCGCCTTTTTTAAGGCGGGCACCGAACTCACCGTCGATGTTCGCGGCCGAAAAGCCCCTTGCATCGTTCACAAGGGCGCGTTCTACAAACGCGCACGCTGATCCCTTCGGAGGCCCTATGAACGTCCCGGCTGACCTCAAGTACACCGACCACGACGAGTGGGTTCGGGTGGACGGGAACATTGTCACCCTCGGCATCAGCGACTTCGCCCAAGGCGAGCTTGGTGAACTGGTGCACGTAGAGCTGCCCGAAGTTGGCGAGTCCTTCGATGCTGGCGACGCCGTCTGCGAAGTCGAGTCCGTCAAAGCCGTGGCCGAGGTCTACTCCCCGCTCGCGGGCAAGGTCGTCGAGGTCAACGGAGACCTGGAAGACAGCGAAGAGACCATCAACGAGGCCCCGTACAACGCGGGCTGGTTGGTGAAGCTCGAGGTGGCAGACCTGGCGCCCCTCGATGGCCTGATGAACGCTGAGGCGTACTCGGCCAAGCTCGACGCGTAGTCGTCCGGCCGGTGTGGGGCGTCGCTTTGGTGGCGTGGCGCACCAGTCGGAAACGGCTGTGTGAACTGGGGCGCTGTTCGCCTTCAGTCCGACCCCATCGCGTTAGCGGTGCGGCCTGTCTCACCGTCTGATTGACGAGGTGTGAATGCCTACGCTCCCTCCCGTCGAGGCCTTCGCGTCTCGCCATATCGGTCCCCGCGCTTCCGACATCGACGCGATGCTCAAGGTGCTTGGACTGGAGAGCCTCGAAGCGCTGACCCAGAAGGCGGTCCCCAACGCCATTCGCATGGATGGGGAGCTCGACCTTCCTGCCGCGTTGACCGAGCAGCAGGCGATGGCCCGCCTGCGGTCCTACGCGGACCAGAACGAGGTGTGGCGCAGCTACCTGGGCTACGGGTATCACAACACGCACACGCCTCCCGTGATCCTAAGGAATATCCTTGAGAATCCGGGTTGGTACACGGCCTACACGCCGTACCAAGCGGAGATCAGCCAGGGGCGTCTAGAGGCGCTGTTGGTCTTCCAAACGATGGTGCAAGAGCTGACGGGCATGGACTTGTGTGGGGCGTCGCTCCTCGACGAAGCTACGGCTGCGGCCGAGGCGCTGACCATGTGCCACCGTCTCAAGAAGTCCAAGATCGACGCGTTCTTTGTCGATGAGCGCACCCATCCTCACACCTTGGCCGTCGTGCAGACTCGCGCGGAGCCCATGGGCATCGAGATCGTGGTTGCAGATGCTCGAACGTTCGACTTCTCGGCGACGACCCTGTGCGGCGCCTTGTTGGGCTACCCGAACACCGACGGAACCGTCGAAGACCTACGCGACGTCTTTGCGCGGGTCAAGGACAGCGGGGCCTTGGTGGTCGTGGCCAGTGACCTGTTGGCGTTGACGGTGTTGGAGTCTCCCGGTTCTTTGGGTGCGGACTTGGTCATCGGCAATTCCCAGCGCTTCGGTGTGCCGCTCGGCTACGGCGGCCCTCACGCGGCCTTCCTAGCCTGCCGCACGGCCTACAAGAGGACCATGCCCGGCCGCATTATCGGCGTGTCCCGCGATGCCGACGGCAACCCAGCACTCCGGATGGCGCTTCAGACGCGCGAGCAGCACATTCGCCGCGACAAAGCCACGTCCAACATCTGCACCGCCCAAGTCCTTCTTGCGGTGTGCGCAGGCATGTTTGCCGTCTGGCACGGACCCGATGGTCTTCGTCAGCTCGCGATGCGCACCCACCGTTTGGCCACTCGCCTGGCTGCAGGCCTTCGAGCCGCCGGACACACCACCTCGGATTCGTTCTTCGATACGGTCCGGGTGAGCACGGGAGACCGGGAAGCGGTGCTGCAGAAGGCCGCCGATCTTCGCATCAACTTGCGCACGTATGGCGATAGCAGCTTGATCATCGCCTTGGATGAAACCACGACCGAGGCGGACCTGGCCGATGTCCTGTCGTGCTTTGGTGCCACCGACCCCGGCGATGCGGACGATGCTCTGCCTGCGTCATTGGCGCGCACGACCACTTTCTGCACGGATCCGGTGTTCTCCTTGCACCGCAGCGAGACCGAGATGATGCGCTATTTGCACCGCCTCGAAGCCAAGGACTTGGCGCTTAACACCGCCATGATCCCGCTCGGGTCTTGCACGATGAAGCTCAACGCCGCCTCGGAGATGATCCCCATCACTTGGTCTGGCTTCGGCGGGATTCACCCGTTTGTTCCAAAGGAACAGGCGCAGGGCTACCGCAAGCTGTTCGATGACTTGGAGTTGTGGCTCGCCGAGATCACCGGTTTTGACGCCGTCAGCTTGCAGCCAAATGCTGGCTCGCAAGGTGAGTATACGGGGCTGTTGACCATTCGGGCCTACCACCATCACCGCAGCGAGTCTCAGCGCAACATCTGTTTGATTCCCACGTCCGCCCACGGCACCAACCCGGCGTCAGCCGTCATGGCCGGCATGAAGGTCGTGACCGTCAAAACCGATGATGCGGGCAATATCGACGTCGAAGACTTGGAGGCAAAAGCCGC
Organism: Myxococcota bacterium; assembly: GCA_045106515.1. Taxonomy (GTDB): domain Bacteria; phylum Myxococcota_A; class UBA796; order UBA796; genus REDI01. The sequence goes on along the minus strand of JBGCER010000458.1, from coordinate 5,264 downwards.
TCTTCACGCCGATCATCTTGCAGCGCTCATGGTGACCTACCCCTCGACCCACGGCGTGTTCGAGACCGCGATCCGCCACATTTGCGAGGTGGTTCATGGACACGGCGGGCTCGTGTACATGGACGGTGCAAACATGAACGCCATGGTCGGCCTCGCCCGGCCTGGCGACATCGGCGCCGATGTCTGCCACCTCAACCTGCACAAGACGTTCTGCATCCCTCACGGTGGCGGCGGACCTGGGATGGGCCCCATCGGGGTGGTGTCGCGTTTGGCGCCCTTCTTGCCGAGCCACCCCGTCATTGCGGTCGACGGCGCTGCGGATACGGCCCTGGGTCCGGTCTCCGCGGCTCCTTGGGGCAGCCCGAGCATTCTGCCCATCTCATGGGCCTACATCGCCATGATGGGCCCCGATGGGCTGACTGCGGCCAGCCAAGTCGCGATTTTGGCGGCCAACTACATCGCGAAGCGGCTCGAAGGCACCGTGGACGTGCTTTTCGCCAATGAGCAGGGCTTTGTGGCGCACGAGTGCATCTTGGACACGCGACCGTTCAAAGCCTCCGCCGAGGTCAGCGTCGATGACTTCGCCAAGCGCCTCATGGACTACGGCTTCCACGCCCCCACCATGAGTTGGCCGGTCATCGGCACCCTGATGGTGGAGCCTACGGAGTCGGAGTCCCTGTTCGAGCTCGATCGCTTCATCGATGCGATGGTGTCCTTACGGGCCGAGATCGCCGAGATCGAGAGTGGCAGCGTAAGTCATGAAGCCAGCGTCTTGGCCCATGCGCCATTCACGGCGACCAGCGTGGTTGCGGCGGAGTGGGACCACCCATTCAGTCGCGAGAAGGCAGCGTTTCCCACGGATCATCAGCGCGTACACAAGTACTGGCCTGGCGTTCGTCGGATCGACAATGTCTATGGTGACAAGAACCTGATCTGCAGCTGCGACGCCTGGCCCAGCAATTAGTGACCCGCGGGGTGCGGTCCACGGCAATTAGTGACCCGCGGGGTGGGGAGCTGTTGATCCAACGCAAGACCGCCGACCCGGGGGCTGAGTCCGGATCGGCGGTGAAGCGTTGCCGGTAGTATACCTCAGACGGCGAGGAAGGTCTCTAGGCTCTTGCGACGCTTGGCGTGACGTAGCTTTCGAAGTGCTTTAATCTCGATCTGGCGAATGCGTTCGCGGGTCAGGGCGAAGCGGCTGCCGATCTCTTCGAGGCTGTAGTGGGTGGGCTCGCCGATGCCGAAGCGCATGCGCACGACCTTCTCTTCACGGGGGGTGAGGGAGGCGAGCACGGTGGCGATCTCGTCGCGCAGGGCGGCATCTTCCACTTGGGCAGACGGGCTGGCTGCGTCCGGGTTCTCGATGAAGTCGCCGATGGTGCTGTCCGACTCGTCGGACACCGGAGTGTCGAGGCTCATGGGCTCTCGCACGATCTTCATTAGGTCTTGGACTTCGTGCAGCTTCATCTCTAGGCGGTCGGCCACCTGGGACAAGGTCGGGGTGCGGCCCAGCTGCTGGGACAGCATTTTCTGGGTCTGGTGGACGCGATTGACGATTTCGAGCTTGTAGATGGGCACGCGGATGGTGCGGATCTGGCTCTCGATGGCCCGGATGATGGACTGACGAATCCACCAGGAGGCGTAGGTCGAGAACTTGAAGCCCTTGGTGTAGTCGAACTTCTCGACGGCCTTGATCAGGCCGAGGTTGCCTTCTTGGATGAGGTCGGCCAGGGGCAGGCCGCGGTAGCTGTACTGCTTGGCGATGCTCACCACGAGGCGAAGGTTGGCCTTGATGAGGGCTGCAGTGGCGATTTCGGCGTCGGCGCCACCGTCCTGGATCCGTCGAGCGACCTCGATCTCATCTTCGCCAGACAGCAGGGGAATCGTGCCCATGCTTCGAAGATATTTGTTGAGGAGCGCGCCATCGTCTTCCTTCTCGGTGGTTCGGGCTGTCGACCGGGACCGCGTGGTGCGTGGCTTCTGGACCGCTGCAGCAAGGGCCATGGGTGTCTCCTCTGTCAGCGCGGGGGGACTGCGTTGACAACCCCTTGTCAAGCAAGGGCCGTGCCAGTGTCGCGAACCGTCATCGAACGGTCACGATCTGTTGGATGGACACGGGCCGTGGCGGTTTCACCGCGAGTGCATGGGCCTCTCGTGTCCAAGAGTTGCCAACAAACCCGTCGAGCCAGCCAGACAGTGTCCAAGATTTTAGGACACCCGTGGGCGGAAGGCTGCAGATCGTGACATCTATGTCGCGGTGGGACCGCAATCGTTTGGAGAGGTTCCCAAAAAGCTACCGAACGGGTTCATCGCCCAACGTCGATGGGTCGACTCCCGCCGCTTCGGCGAGGGCTCGATACGGATCGCTGGACCCGGCTGCAATGGCCTCGATGCGCGTAAGGAAGGCGCCTATGTTGCCGCCTTCCTGCCGCCGGATTTCATCGAACCACGCCGGGCTGCGATTGTAGACCCGGAACTGGACGAGGCGCGCATTGTTCCACGGGTCCTTTTCGAACCAGACCTGCCACCGGGCCGCATCCTTGAACGGGGCCTGAGCCGCTCGGTCGGACAGCCCGCTCAAGATGGCCTGCTTTTTGGAACGCTTCTGGACGTCGGTGAGGGCATCGTCGCTGTAGACGGCGTCTAGGTCCTCGTAGACTTGGCGCATGAGGTCCATATAGACTTGTCGATCGGCGCGATATGCTATTTCTTTCTGGACAATTGCGTGGTCTTCACCGTACTTCTCGATGATGAAGGCCAGGCCCGCTTCCCGGCCCACGTAGTTGGCGAGGGACTCATTAAAGGCGACGGAACCCGGGATCCACACCGTAGCGTGGGTGAGCTCATGGTGGAGCGTGTCTGCCAGTCGGGTCTCGGGCCAGGTCATCATCTTGGGCAGCACCGGATCTTCGAACCATCCGAGCGTCGACCACGCGCCTGCCGTCCGCACATAGACGTCGAGCTCTTCGGCTTCTAGGCCCGCGGCTTCTTCTCGGGCTTCGGCTTCGTCGAAGTACCCCAAATACGGCACGGTGCCGACGATGGGGAACCACCACGTACGCGGCGTAAACGACAGCTCCTCGCAGGCCGAGACATTCCAGATGGTCTCGTCCCAGTCCGGGTTGATGGTGGTGTAGTGGCCGGTGTCGGCGAGTCCGATCTTCTTGGCGTGCTGCTTAATCGCGGGGATCTGGCGCAGCCTCTCGGCCTGAGCGGGCGTGTAGTGGCCTGCGGCGATGGCGTCTTCCACCGGCACCCGCCCCCACAGCAGGTCTAGCTGCACGGTGGCGGCGCCGATCACGTATTGTACGCGTGGATGTAGACTTAGAAGGCCGCACACAACGACGAAGAGACCGACCAAGATGATAGCGAAGCGAAGCGTGGCGCGGCGACGAGACATAGGCACGGTGTAGCATCCGCTGCGGCCATCGGCGCTGCAGACTTCATTGGGTCGCAGTTGGCCCGATGCACCATTAGGCCCATTCAGTACGCGGAGGCTCGGTGAACTGGCTCTTTGAGCTGACCAACTACATTGTGCAAGGCGGCCCGGTCATGATCCCCATTGGGATCGCGTCTGTGGTCGGACTGGCAGCCTTTCTAGAGCGTTTGGTGGCCTTGCAGCGGTCGCGGGTCGCACCGGCGGACCTCGTGCGCAAGGTGCTGACTCACGTGGAGGCGGGCGAGGATGAACACGCCCTCGCCCTGTGTAAGAAGCGGCCGAGTGCCGCTGCTCGACTGCTCACGGTCGCCATTGAGCACCGCGGCAGCGACCGCCAGAAGGTCAAGGAGCGCCTCGAAGAGGTGGGTCGCCGCGAGGCGGCGGAGCTGGAGCGCTTTATCCCCATCGTCGGAATTGTGGCGTCTGTAAGTCCTCTTTTGGGACTTCTTGGCACCGTTGGCGGCATGATCGTCACCTTCGCGGCGATTCAAGAGCAAGGGCTCGGAGACGTCGACAAGCTCGCCGGCGGTATCTCCCAGGCCCTCATCACGACCTTTGCGGGCTTGTCCGTTGGTATTCCCGCACTCATCGCCAACCGCTTCCTATTGGGCCGCGTCGATGGGCTGCTCATTCGCCTCGAAGAGGTCTCGCTCGAAGTGCTGGACTGTCTGTGTGACGAGCCGGCGGCGGACGAAGAGTGAGGTTCGCCATCGCCCGGCGCGCCGACCCTTTGGTCGATGTCACCCCCATGATCGACGTGGTCTTCCAGCTCGTGCTGTTCTTTATGGTCAGCACCACCTTCAAGACCGCTCCGGGCATTCAGGTGGACCTGCCTCGGAGCTCGCAAGATGTGGTTGTGGCCGAGGATGAAGACCTCAACATCTGGATGACGCTGACCGGTGAGCTGTACATCGATGACGTGCCTGTGGACATCGACGGCTTGACCTCGCGGCTGGAGCGGGCGGCGGGTCGCGACCCGGACACCCTGGTGGTGATCAAGGCGGACACCGGTGTAGAGCACGGCCGCGTGGTGCAGGTGATGGACTTGGCGCGGGCCCAGGGCCTGACCCGGTTGGCCATCGCCACCGAGGTCGCACAAGAACCCTAGGGAACCTCGAACGATCCGCTTGTGGAGCGCGATCCCGCCCGTTAACATCGGCGTCCCTCCTTGCTGTTCCTCGGCGTCCCTCGCCCCCCCTCCGGAACAATCGTTGGTTCACCCTCCACTTATCCACCGGATCCTCCTGGCGGCCGTGCCGGCATTCGTGCTGGCGGCGATCGTTCTGACGTCGATTTGGGGAGACAATGGGCTGATTCGACGCATGGAGCTCACCGAAGAGCTGGAACAGGCCAACACATCGCTGCGCGGCATCCAGCGCGAGAACCAGCGCATGCAGCGACAGATCAAGGTGCTGGAAACCGACCCGATCGCTGCAGAACGCGCCGTCGCGGAAGACCTAGAGTGGGCCGCGGACGGCACCGTGATCTATCGATTTGATGCAGAGTCCACAGCGCCGTAACGGTTTGAGGTCGACGGAAGCCCGCATCCAACGTAGAGCGGGGGGACCGCCTTGACGGACTCAGTCCAATGGCGGACCATGCGCCCACGCATGTGCCGCAGCCCCGGAGCAAAGGCCTATGGATATCGGATCTCTTATCGGACCTCTCGTCGGACTCCTCTGCAGCTCGCTGTGCTGCTTGGTGATGCTCGTCGCGATCATCGGTGCCATCGTATTTGTGCTTCGGCGTGGCAAGGGCGGAGATGACGACGTCGTCGAAGACCTCGCGGGTGCGGCCTCCAAGGCTGTCGACTCCATTCCGAGTC
>JBGCER010000457.1:0-3767 GCA_045106515.1 Myxococcota bacterium | reverse complement strand
TGGCTCTTAGCTCAGACGCCCACCGGCCAGGATGTGGTGTGGACCGTGGATGTGGCCGAGGCGACGGCGACGCCCTTGGTCGCCACCGGGTGGCCCGTGGGGGGCCGGGCCTCGGGCTTGGTGGGCGAAGGAAGCACCCTGGTCGCCATCTCAGAATCAAGCTCCTTATTGCTGAAAGACGAGACGGGCTGGCGCGCGGTCGCCCGAGGGACGGCGGGCCTCAACGCCGTCTCGGTGTCGGCCGGACCCCAGGTCGTCTTTGCTCGATTAGGCCGCATCTTCCTTTGGTCTGTCGACCGCACGGTGCCTGAACCCATCGCCTTTGGCTCCGAGCCCGTGCGTGCCGCCGACGCCACGGCCTTTGTCCGTGAGGGCCTGGTCTGGGTGCAGAGCGATGGGGGTCAGGCTGTCTCCGCAGGCGCGCGCCTCCCGCTGCCGGGTCCAGATGTGGTCCCCTTCGAAGGCGGTTTTGCCTGGGTACGTCCCGACGGCAGGTTGGGCGTAGTCGGGGTCGGCGGCGAACCTCGCGCGGTCGATGTGCGGGTGGAATCGATCACAGCCCTCGCCGGAAGCGGAGGCTCGGTGGTGATCGCCGGACAAGACGGCGCGGTGCAGACGGTGGAGTTCGTCTCGGTCAGCGAGGCGATGACGCCGCTTTAGACTGCCGTAGAAGGCGTTTTATCCTGGATTTTTGTCGAGCCACTGCTCAAGGAGGCCGGCGATGGTGACGACGTGGACCAGGTCGCTGCGCTGGGCGACGGCGTTGGGATGGGAGTCCGTGACGACGAGGCAGTCGATCACTCCAGAGTCGCGGATCTTGTCCACGGCATCGGCGGGTAGCACCCCGTGGGTGGCGACGGCGCTCACGCGTGTCGCACCAGCGGCCCGGTACGCCCGAGCGGCCTGAATGAGGGACCCACCCGTTCGAACCATGTCATCACACAGCACCACCGCCCGGCCTTGTACGTCGGCCGCCAAGGCGGTGAAGGCGATCCGGTCCCCATTGATCCGTCGCTTAAACACAAAACCAGCCTCGACGCCGAGTCGGTTGGCCATGTTCTGGACGCGTTTGGCGCCACCCGCGTCGACCGCGCCGAGCACGTAGTCGTCTTGGCCCGCGAGCTCTCGCACCGCAGTGCACAGCAGCTCCGTGGCCATCAGGTGGACCGGCTGAATGTGCTCTTCGAAATAGTAGGGAATACCTGGAGAGTGCAGGTCGATCATCACTACGCGCAAGGCGCCGGACGGACTCGGCAAGCTGGACAGCAGGTGGGCCCGCAGCTTGGCGGTGACCACCTCGCCGTCCCGGGCGCTGCGCTCCATCGTGGAGTAGCCAAAGTACGGGATCAACAGAGTGAGTGAGCGAGCGCCTTGGCTGACCGCTGCACCCGCGAGGTCGTACAACTCCAGGGTGGCGCTATCGCTGATGGTGCCGCCGAGGACGGCGACCGCTCGGCCTCGCACTGGATTGTCGATGCGCAGGTAGCGCTCGCCATCGGGGAAGACGTCGCGGGTGAGCGCGCCCTCCACGACGCGGTCTGAACAGATCAGCCGCTGCAGGGGCCGGTAGGGCTGGGTCGCGAAGAGCAGCGTGGGGTCGCTCATCGCGCGCACCGAAAGCCGGTCCGCAGCAGAGATTGACCAGGTCTAACCTTGGTCGATGGGACACCCGTTGACTCTAACGACGCCGGTCGATCCCCCTGCAGTCGCCACTCGAAGGACAACCCAGTGAGGGTCTCGGTCCAGCTCGTAGGGGCGTCGGTGGTCTGGGGCAGGCCGCCTCGGCGGCGACAGTAGGCTCGGGCTGCCGAGTGGGGCACATACTGAACCGGTTGGCCGGCTTTCGACGCCGGTGGAGCTCCGTCTTCCCAACCAAAAAGATAGTTTCCATCGGCTTTTCCGCTGCCGACGGCGGCCTCGCGGCTCCACGCTGGGGTGGTGGCGATCCACGCCGCGTATTGGCGATTGGTCACGGGTCGCTTCGGCCGCGATGGCGCGGTGACCGTGGGCTCGTCGGAGCCTGTGGGCGATGTTCCGGAGCTGCTGGGCTTTGGAGTGGGCTCGGAGATCTGCAGGCGGGCCTCGTGTCGGCCTTGGCCCGTGGGTACGATCAACTCTCGGACGGCATCGCGGCATCCGGGTGGGCAGGCGTCTTCACACGGCGCCGCCTCTGGGCATTCTCCCACCACGACGCGCGCTCGGTAGCGCCCTGGCGCCACAGCCGCGCCCCGCCAAACAGGGCCTTTCATCTCGCCTTCTGCGCCTTCGACGACGATGGCCACAGGCCACGACTTGGACAGCTCGCTGGTGCCGACCCGCACGGGCCTAGGCGCTGGAGCGGCGAGCATGAACGGGAGGGTCACCGGGCCATCGCCGTCGGGCACAACCACGCTGCGCCAGCCAGCGACGCACCAGTCGGGGCAGGCGTTGCGTCGGCACGCCAGGGCCTCGCAGTCCTCGCCGACAGCCCACTGCACCTCGTGTTCGCCGAGAGGCACGTCGGAGAACAGCAGAGATGAGCCATCCCGGTCGGCTGCGAAGCGGCCCCCGAGCGTCAGGTCCGCGGGTAGGCCATCTGGGAGGCCATCGATCTTGAGCGAGACGCTCCGCGATGTGGGCGCGGGTGGCCAAAGCAGCAGCACCACCAAGGCGAGACCGCCGACGACGACCACCAGGGCGGCGAGCAGGGCCAACACAACCCCGATGCCGATCCCGGCTCGCGCCATCATGGGCGGAGTGGTGCTTCCCGATGAAATGTCTGCCTGAAGTAGCGTTTGCGCGTGGTTGGTCTCCGTCGGCGCCGGGCGGAGATCTTGGGTGTCGTTGGGGCCGAGCTCGTAGGTGTTCCCAGTCCCATCGCGGGGAATAATGGTGGGCTCCGGAGGTCGGCGGGGGGGCGGCGCTGGCAAGGCCGGCAGGTCTGGCATGCCCTCTAGGTTTCGCAGGCGCTCCACCAGGAGGTTGGCGTCCTGGAGGCGCTCGGCGGCGTCGGACCGGGTGAGGTCCGCGATAATGTCGCGCAGGGCCTTGGGGAACTGGGTGCCGGGGTCGAGGGGCTCGTGGTTCTGCTTTTTCAGCACGACCTGGAAGGCCTGTTGGCGAGCGCTGCCTTCGCCAGACACCGGAAAGGCGACGCGGCCCGTCAACATTTCCCAAAACACGACGCCGGTCGCGTACAGATCCCACAGCACTGGGTTGAGGGTCTCGGGCTCCACCCACTCGGGCGGGGCGTAGGAGACGGTGCCGAAGCTCATGGTCCCTTGGGTCAGGCGAGTGGTGTCGGCCTCCATGGCGAGCCCAAAGTCCACCAGCTTGATCTGCCGTGTCGCGTCTTCGACAAGCAGGTTGGCGGGCTTGATGTCGCGGTGTCGAACGCCGCGGCTGTGCAGGTAGGCCAGCGCACTGGCGATCTGACCCAACATCGGTAGGGCGTCTTGCAGCGCGATCGCGCCGGAGCTCGCAAGCCGATCTTCGATGCTTTCGCCGCGAACGAACTCCATCTCGATGTAGGGGCTCTCTTGCTCAACGCGGACGTTCCGCACCTGCACGATGTTCGGGTGTTCGAGTGTGAACAAGATCTCGGCTTCACGGACGAAGCGTCGCCGCGCTTCCGTGCTCTTGGCCACGTGGGTTTCAAGGACCTTGATTGCCGCGAGAATACGGTTTGCATCACGGTTATGGCACCGGTACACCGAGCCCATGCCGCCCGTGCCAAGGCGTCGTTCAATCACCCAAATGTCGATATGATCGCCGGGTTGAAGCACTAG
>JBGCER010000456.1:0-3893 GCA_045106515.1 Myxococcota bacterium | reverse complement strand
GTAGTTGCCGGGATGGGGGTCGGCATTGATGATGCCATGCTTAAAAATAAGCCCGAAGGACGCCTGAAATAGGACAGCGGCGGCCTGATTCCGCTCCGCCTGCGATGCCGTCTGCACAAAGGCGTAGAAGTCCTGGCCCGGCATGAACGCGGAACTCAGCACCGTACCCGTGCTGCGATCGTGGCGCACGGCCGGAATGACCGCTCCGGGAAGCGCGAGCTGCGCCCGAACCGCCTCCTGCCACGCGGCTTCGCGCACATAGTCGCACTCCTCCAAGAACCGGGTCTCCAGCTCGCGAACGATGGCCGGGGCGTTGACGTTCGAGCCCAACGAGGCCAAGCGGCACAACTGACGCAGCGTCGAGAAGTCGCTTCGAAAGGTGCTGGCGACGTTGGGGTACTGGACCTTCACCGCCAACTCTTGGCCATCGAGCGACGCGCGATGTACCTGCCCGATGGAGGCCGAGGCGATGGGCGTGATGTCGAACCGCTCGAAGAGGTCCTCGATCGTCCCGCCCAAAGAGGCCTCGGCCGCAGGCCGCAGAACATCAAATTCAACAGGTTTAGAGCCCTTTTGCAGCGCTCTCAACCGCCGGGCCGTCTCGGGCGGCAACGCGCCGTCCATATAGGACAAGATCTGGCCCGCCTTCATGGCGAACCCCTTCATCTCATCCATCTGGGACAGCAGCGCTTCGCCGAAGTGAGCGTCATCATCCGTAGAGGTGCGCACCACGCGCTTGGCACCCGCCGCAGCCACTGAAGCCGCGATACGACCGGTCTTCAGGGTCCGCCGGGCAAAGCCCGTGGTGATGCCTTTGAGCGCGTCGCGTTTGCTCATGTCCGGTCCCTATCGGGCATAGGTTGCGTCGGTGCCAACGAGGTTCACATAGACCTCGTCGATGCGGGCCAAGGCGTCGGTGGACAGGACCACCTGCCGGGCGGACAGCGCGTCCTGCAGGTGCGCCTGAGTGCCAGGCCCGATGAGCACCGAGTCCACGCCTGGATGCCTCAAGACAAAGGCGTAGGCGAGCTGGAGCAGCGAGATCCCCTCGGCACGCGCGACATCACTCAAGGCATCGACGCCCTCGAACATGGCAGACCGCCAATAGCGCCCTTCATACAGCGGGTTCTTGTCGAATCGACCGCCCGGTACCGCTCCGGCCTCTAGGCTGTGCTGGCCGGTGAGCAGCCCACCTGCGAGGGGGTTGTAGACCGTCGTGTGGATGGGAAAGGCCTGAGCAAACTGAAACCACTCCACGTCAAGCTGGCGGATGAGCGGGTTGTACATGTGCTGGGCGACCGCTGGCCGGAGGCTCTGATGCATCTGCAGCACCTGCCACGACGCAAAGTTCGACACGCCCACTTCTCGGATCTTGCCGGCCTCCATCAGCCGAGCCATCGCACCCAACGAATCGGCGATGGGTACGCTGTAGTCCGGCAAATGCAGATAGTAGAGGTCGATGGTTTCGACGTTGAGTCGCTGGAGCGACGCCTCGCACGCCGCGATGATGTGGTCGGGACGCAGCCCTTCCAGCGCCCCATCGATTCGACCAAACCCAACTTTTGTCGCCACCTTCAGCGAAGGGTGCCGGGCTAGGGCCCGGCCCACGATCCGCTCGGACTCTCCGCCGTTGTAGGCGTTGGCCGTATCGAGCAGGGTGAGGCCTGCGTCCACCGCGGCATCGACGATGCGAAGCGACTCATCGGCATCGGTGCGCTTGCCGAAATTCATGCACCCCAGGGTGTAGGGAACGGGGTGTTCTCGGCGGCCTAAGCGCATGGGGATCTCGCACGATCGGGGGAGGAGCTGGGCCACTGACCGGTGCACCGAGCTAGGGTGGAGCGATGCTGCTCGCCCGCCACCTTGGGGTCCTATTGGCCCTCACGCCATCTGTCGCGACCGCGGCGGCCCCAACGTGGCGATGGCTCACCGTCGATGACGGCCTGGACCCCGAGCACGTCTCTGCGCTCGCTCAGACGCCCGATGGTCGGCTGTGGATCGCGACCCAAGGCGGGGTGTTCAAGTGGGATGGCGACCGGGTTCAGCGGGCCGATGGCGGCAAGGTGACGGACTGGGTGCACGACCTGGTCGCCTTGCCCGACGGCCGAGTCGCGGCCCGCGCTGAGTACGGCTCCCTGTGGTGGATCAACGGCGAAGAAAGCTACCTTCAACTCGGACCGGGCGGCGCCACTGAGGGGTTCAAGGACATCTGGCGGAACGACGATGAGGAGCTGCTCGCCTTGCACCAGGGGGGGTTGTACGTGTGGCGCGACGAGATGTGGATCCTGCTTGCGAGCAGCGGTGAGACCGGCCGAGCGTCGGTCGTACGGCAGGGTCCCTCCGGCTCACTCCTGCTGGGCTCAAAGCGAGGCTGGGTGAAGTGGAACGCAGGCGGAGCCATCCCGTTCGTTTCCGGAGTCGACGTGGCGGCGTGGGACGCACGAACCGACCCGGACGGCACGGTCTGGCTGCTGGACCAGGATCGCGGCATCCGACACGTGACCGGCCACGGCGAGCTGATCGAGACCATCCCCATTCCCAGTCAATCGCGCTTCATGACCATGCGGGACGATGAGCTGTGGTGGGTGGATGGCAATGAGCTGCACCGGCTCCGGCCCAACGCCTTCGGTGGCCGCCAAAACGTGAGCTTCGAAGTCCCTTCTTCAGGGCCGCTATTCGTCGATGCCGAGGGTAGCATCTGGCTCGGCACCCGACGAGGCCTGGGTCAGCTCCCCGACCCTTCCGCCCAGGAACTCACCGCCGAACCGGGGATCCCACAACTCACGGGGCGAACGGTGTCGGCCACGGCGACCTCGGTCTGGCTGGGGGCGTGGCAGGGTCTGGCCCGACACGACCGGGCTTCGGGAGAGACGGTCTACATCGATGATCCGGTGATCACCTCTAGGGTGTGTGCCGGTGCCGACGACGTCGCCTGGGGCTTGACGACGCCCATCGAGGGACTTCGGCACCGCACCGCGGTTGGCGGCGATCCTCCTCATGTTTTGGGCTCGTGGCCAGCGCCGAGCAGCTCGATTTGGGAAGACTGTGCCGTGGCCAGCGATGGCACGGTCTGGTTCACCCAAGACGACCAGCTCTGGCGCACAAATGGTGTGGCGGAACCCGAGCCCTTCACTTCATTGCCGTTCACCGAGAAGCCGGATTGGTTGATGGTTCTACGCATCCAGCGCGGTTCCGTTTGGGTGGCGTATCGACAGCAGGCCTGCATCACCCAAGAGGTCTCCCTGCTCGCTTCAACCAAAGATGCGAAATGGTCTTGCTACGCCTTGCCCGGCGGGGGCTCCATCCGAGACCTTGTGGTGACCGACGCGGGAAATGTCTGGGCGACAGGGTCCAAGATGGGCCTCCTGAGGCTGCACAACGGCGCTTTTGAGTCGCACCCTGGCGTGCCGACCCTGCCGACCGCCAAGGTCTATGCCCTGCGCGCGTCGCCCCGCGGCGGCGTGTGGGTCTTGGGGCCGTCGGTCTCGATGAGAGTCCGGGACAGGCCGGAGTTGCCCACCGGCTGGCAAGTCGAAGAGCGGCTCTCGGACCGGCTGGGCCGCCTGGTCAACGAACCCAGTGGATTAGTCGAAGACGCAGATGGAACGCTGTGGTTCGGCGGGGCGACGGGGCTGGTCACTGTGCCCGACTCAGTGCGCCAGAAACGTGTCGACCCGCCCGCTGTTTTTCTGGCCGATGTGATCGTGGACGGCCAAGCCATGCCGCTGGGCGATGTGCAGCTGCCAAGGCCCGCGAGCCACCTGCACCTGCGGTTCGTCTCGCCCACCTACAAGGCGCCGAAGCTGCTTCGGTATCGAATGCAGCTGGACGATCGCGTACCGACTGTCTGGGAACGGGACGCCCAGTTCGACTTCGCTCAGCTGGGTGCGGGC
>JBGCER010000455.1:0-4497 GCA_045106515.1 Myxococcota bacterium | reverse complement strand
GATCCGCGTCGTGGCGTCTTCGGCCTATCTACAGCGGTATGGCGAGCCGTCCACGTCCTCAGACCTGTCGGACCATCGGTGCATCGTGGTGGGCGAAAACGCGGGTCCGTACCACTGGACGTTCCGCCATCGCGGCGATGATGTGCTGGTGCCGGTGAGTGGGCCTCTAGTGGTCAACGCCTTGGACTTGGCGCGCCATGCGGCACTTCAAGGCTTGGGCATCGCCAGGCTCCCCGCCTTCTTGGTCACTCGCGATCTCGCGACGGGGCAGCTCATTCAACTGCTCTCCGACGAGCCCGAAGGCGGTGCGGCCGTGTTCGCAGTCTATCCCAGCAGACGTCACTTATCCGCGAGCGTTCGGCTCTTCGTGGAGCTTCTCGGCGAGGCCCTCGGCGGCGATCTAGAAGCGCGCATGGCGGGCGAGGTCTGTGCCCCGGTCCCCGGCGTGGCTCACTGGGAGGGCGCTTCTCCGGTGGCGAGCCACTGAAGACGCGCTGGATCCGGCACCATCGCTTGCCAGAACGGTCCGGCTCTCAACGTGCGGCACCACAGGGATAGGCTCCGGCGGAAGGCGGCGGGCTCTGGGTTGTGCCAGGCGCACAAGACCGCCCCGGCGGCGATGAGCAGGGCTGTGGCCTGGACCAGGGGGATCTTGGTCACGACGCGCAGGTAGAGCGCGTCGCGGATGAGCAGCACCGCCTCTCGGTCGAGCTCGGGGGACAGGACGGGCCACGCCGGTGGGGTGTCGGGAAGCTCGGTCACCACCGGAAGCAGGGTGTCGCGATGGTCTGGGCCGACGCTGCGGTGGCCGAGCAGCAAGGCCAGCGGGGCCTCTCGCACGACCTGGAGCCATCGATCGGCGAATCCAGCGGGCAGGTCATCGGTGGGTTTGGCGCCGCACAAGGCTGCGAGCACGGTGCAGAGCGTGGTGTCGGGCTCGCCGCACAGGTGCACCAGCCGCGCTTCGACCTTGGCTTGGTCGGGGCTCAGGTGGCAGGGGCGGGGGCGCATGACCAAGGGCGGCTTGAGCTCTGGAGCGGCCTCGGATTGGCTGGTGTTCCAGGCGACGGAGGCCGGGTCCACCCCGGCGCGGAGGCCCGCTTCGGTCTCGACCCACACCAACGGAAACTGCTGGCAGATCGTGGGTTTTTGGTCCTCGCCGAACTCGGCGTGGATCCGACAGAGCTTGTTTTCAGCCAAGAAGGCGCAGGCCCCTTTGTGCATGCGGATGGTGTCGCCGTCGACCGGATCGGCCACGTCCAAGGCCACCGCTTGTTCCCGGAGGCGCTCGGCCTCGCCGTCCATCAGATGGATGACCGCACCTTGGCAGCAGGCGCCACACCCGGAGCAGGCGTGGCGGGGGGATGCGAGCACACTGACCTGCATGGGGGCCTCCGGGGCGGGGAGACGGTATACCCCCGTCCGTGTCTCGCCTGCGCACCATCGCTGAGTCTCTCGTAGCTGGAGTCGTCTCTGGCAGCCTCGTCGGGCTGACCGAGGTCGCGTGGCTGTGGTCGCAGTCCGGCGTGGACTTGGCGCTGCCGCCGTGGGGCGTCGGCCTGTACGGCGCGGCAGGTGGCGCGGTCGGTTTTGGCGTAGGTGTGGCTTTTGCCGCCGCATTTGGACAGGTGCCGAGGCTCAAAGCATGGGCGGGCGGCGCCTCTGCGATCGTGAGCCTGCTGGCCGTGGGCGGGGTGGTCGGTCGCTACGTGCTCAACCGAGATCTCTTCGCCGAGCAAGGCGTGCCCGTGTGGGCGCTGGCGGTCATGGCGGGGGGGCTACTGGTCGTAGGCGGGGGCGCGGCGGCGGTGTGGGCCCGGGGCCTGGGGACCTTGGGTCGCAAGAAGGTGCTGCCTCCGGTGGCGCTGGGGTGGGCCTTGGCCTTCCTGCTGTCTCTGGGCTTGTCGGCTGGGTTCTCGGCCGGCGACCGATTCGATCCGACCTTGCCCACCAGCGCCTCCCCGTCGCAGCCGGCGTCCAAAGAGTCGCCGAACGTGCTCTTCATCTTGGTCGATACGCTGCGCGCGGATCACCTCGATCACCCCACCTTGAACACGCCCCACTTGGACCGCCTGCGCGGCCAGTCCGTCACCTTCGACAATGCGTGGTCGGCGGCGTCTTGGACCCGTCCGGGCGTGGCCTCGCTGTGGACCAGCCGGTCGCCGGCCAACCACACAGCCACCGGAAAAGGCAGTCGCTTGCCCGAGCAAGTGGTGACGTGGGCCGAGGCTCTACAGGCCCGTGGTGTGCGCACCGGGGCTTTGGTCAACAACATCAACGTCACCGAAAGCTTCGGTTTCAATCAGGGTTTTGATACGTTCCACTACGAGGCGCCCGCCTACCCCTTCGGCGCCACCGAAGGCGTGTTCAACCTGGCGCTGTACAAGGTGCTGCACCGAGTGGAAGAGCGGGTCACAGGCGGAGGATCGGTCGAGCGATACTATGCGCCCGCCACCGCTGTCTTCGAGCACGCCGACCAATGGATTCAGGCTCGGGGTGAGGAGCAATGGGCGCTGTCCGTGCACCTGATGGAGCCACACGATCCCTACTTTGACGCCGAAGGAGACGGGTTTTCGCGCGCAGAGAACCCGAGCCCTGCCGAGGCCCTGGGACCGAGTTTGGTGGGTCGCTACGGACTGGAGGTCGAGCGCCTGGACGCCGCCCTTGGGCCCTTCTTGGACACGCTAAAGAGTTCAGGAAAGCTGGAACATACCCTGATCGTGCTCACCAGCGACCACGGCGAAGAGTTCTTTGAGCACGGCGGGTGGTGGCACGGAACCAGCCTCTACGCCGAGCAGACCCAAGTGCCCCTGGTGTTCGCCCTGCCGGCCGGCGAGCTCGCGGGGGAGCGGGCGGACTGGCAGGTGCGCTCCATCGATGTGGCGCCGACGATCGCGCGCATCCTGGGTGCGGAGCCCGATCCGAGCTGGGAGGGGCGCGACCTGTTCGGCCCCGATGAGGTCGACTTCATCGCGTCTCAAGAGGCGCAGCGCAACCCGCGGCCCGAACCTGCGGTTGAGCCCGGCGAGGACCCCGTGAAGGAGACCGCCGACGAGCCACCGGCCGCTGTACCGGCAGCCCAGAGCCCCGCACAGCGGTGCCGAGCTTTGCGGTCCCATGCCCTCGATCGCGTCGTGCTGATGGAGCAGGACTTCGAAGGCAATCGCATCCAAGCCGTGCGCACCTCCGGCTTCTCGCTGCACCTGGCCGAGCCCGGTGGAAGCCGCGAATTACCCGAGCGCGCCATGTTCGACGTCGTGGCCGATCCCGGCGAACAAGCCGATCTCTTGGGCGGAGGCGCCGCCATCTGCAGCAAGTTCCCCGACGACTGGGCCCAAGACCTGACGAAGGCTATGCAGCTCGTGCGCGACGCGTCCGGCCAAGGGCTTGAGGCCTCGGAAGTCGAGGTGTCGCCTGCACAACGCGCGCAGTTGTGTGCCCTTGGGTATCTGACGGGCAAGGATTGTCCGTAGGGGGCTTAGGTCCCCACCTACGCCGCCGCCGGCTCAGGCTTCTCCGGATTATCCAGGTCTTCAGTGGGCTCTGGAATAAAGAGACCCACCACCACCGCCATGAGCGCAGCCAGCAGTCCCCCGGCCAGGGCCGTCGACCAGAACCCCAGCTGCGTGTACAAGACGCCGGCGATGAGCGAGCCCATGCCAAAGCCCACCTGGCCGATGGCAAAGTCGAGGGCCAGCAGGCTGCCTCGCTCTTTGGCGGGGACGAGGGACGTCACCAGCGCTTGCATGGGCGAGATACGAAGGGCGACGAAGACCATGACGATGAAGAACAGCGGGTAGGCCGCCCAGAAGACAGGCAGCATCCACGGGGTGGCGGCCAAGAGCAAGCCCATGCAGGTGCTGCCGCCCACGACCAAGACTTTGCGACCGACCCGGTCGGAGAGGGCGCCGGCGAGGGGGCCGACGATCATATTGGCGACGCCACCGACCATGAAGAGCGTAGCCACTTGGGTGGCGGACACGTCAAAGCGGTTGGACAGCTCCGTGGGCAGGTAGGTGATGAACAGGCTCACGCCCAAAAACATCAGCGTATAGGCCACGACGCTGGCGGCTGGAGCCCTGCGCTTGAGCAGCGAAACATAGCCTTGAATCGCCGATCCGACGGATAGACGCTTCGTGAGTTCCACGTCGGGCTGGCTGACGAAGACGAAGATCAGCGTCGCCGCGATCCCGGTGAACGCCCCGAAGGCCACGAAGGGGATCTGAACCGAGATCTCCCCCATGAAGGCGCCAGCGGGGATGCCGAAGATCTGCCCGGCCGCAAAGGCGCTGGCGAGGACCCCATTGGCGAAGCCACGGCGCTCGAAGGGGAAGGCGTCGCCGATGTAGGCGATGCTGGCGCCCGACAGCAAACCCGAGCAAGAGCCGGCGAGGAATCGGGCGAAAAGCAATGATGTGAAGTCGAAGGCCAGGCCGTGCAGGAGCAGGGCGATGGTCATGCCGATGGAGCCCACCACCAAGACGATGCGCCGGCCGA
>JBGCER010000454.1:0-10322 GCA_045106515.1 Myxococcota bacterium | reverse complement strand
GGTGCCGCCCGCCACGATGACGAAGGCGTAGCCGTCGGCGACAGCCAGGTCGATGCCATCTTGGATGGAGTCGAGGGGGTCATCGATGGTGCCCAAGCCCGAGGAAGAACCAGTCGATTCGCTGACGTAGACGCCGTCGGTGGGATCGCCATCATTGCCGTCACAGTCTTCGTCGATGCCATTGAAGGGAATGTCGACGGAGTCGATAAACTCGCACTCACATCCATCATCGGGGTCGAGGTTGACGTCGAAGAAGCCGGTGTCGCAGGTGAAGTCGCAGTCGGGCGTGGACAGCGCGGTGTCGCAGAAGGCCGAAGCATTGTCGAAGACGGCGGTTGTACAGTCGTTATTACAAGTGCCGCAGTTCTCTTCGTCGGTGTATTTGGGGCCGCTGCGGAAGTCTTCGTCGACGCGGCTGTCACAGTCATCGTCGATGAAGTTGCAGACCTCGGCCTTTCCGGGCGCGATATCTGCGTTGGTGTCGTCGCAGTCGCCGTCACAGGCGGTGACGCCGTCGCCATCATTGTCGGTGTTGACGCCCTCGTCGATGGAACCGTCGCAGTCGTTATCTAGCTTGTCGCAGAGTTCTGGGGCGCCAGGGAAGACGAAGCCATCATCGTCGTCGCAGTCTTCGCACGCCGGAGACCCATCGAAGTCGTCGTCGGTGGTCTCGTCGGCCGGGATGATGCCGTCGCAGTCGTCATCGATGCCATTGCAGATCTCGGTGGCCCCGGGATTTACAGAGGCGTCGGCATCGTCGCAGTCGTCATCGCAGACCTTGTAGGTGTCGCCGTCATCGTCTGCTTCGTCGGCAGGCACCACGCCGTCGCAGTTGTCGTCGAAGCCATTGCACGCTTCGGTCGCACCGGGATTGATCGACGCGTCGGTGTCGTCACAGTCGTCGTCACACGCCAGATAGGTGTCGCCGTCATCGTCGAGTTCGGTGGTGAGCAGGACGCCGTCACAGTTGTCATCGAAGCCGTTGCAGATCTCGGTAGCGCCCGGGTTGATGGCGGCGTCGGCGTCGTCGCAGTCGTCACAGGCGCGGAAGGTGTCCCCATCGGCGTCGAGCTCGTCTGCGGGCAAGGAGCCATCGCAGTCGTTGTCAAAGCCATCGCAGATTTCGGTGGCGCCCGGGAAGGTGTTGGCGTCGCCATCATTGCAGTCGCCACCACACACGGTGACGCCGTCGCCGTCGCGATCATCGTCTTCGTCAACGATACCGTCGCAATTGTCATCGATGCCATTGCACAGCTCGATGGCGTCGGGGTTGACCAATGCATTGCTATCGTCGCAGTCGTCATTGCAGGACAGGAAGAGGTCGCCGTCGGCGTCGGCTTCGCCCGGGGGCAGGTTGCCGTCGCAGTCGTTGTCCTTGCCATCACAAATTTCGGTGGTGCCGGGGCGGACCAAGGGGTCTTCATCATCGCAGTCGCCGCCGCAAACGGACAGGCCATCGCCGTCTAGGTCTTCGTCGAGCCCATCATCGACGAGGCCGTCGCAGTCATCGTCGATACCATTGCAGAGCTCGTCGGCTTCGGGGAAGATGAAGGGGTCTTCGTCGTTGCAGTCGCCATCGCAGACCGTGACGCCATCGCCGTCTTCGTCGAGCTCGTCGGGGCCGAGCAAGCCGTCGCAGTCATCGTCGATGCCGTTGCACAGCTCTTCGGCACCGGGGAAGACGAGCGGGTTGTTGTCATCACAGTCGCCGTCGCAGACGCTGACGCCATCACCGTCTTCATCGATCAGATCGATGGTTCCATCACAGTTGTTGTCGATGCCGTCGCAGATCTCTTCGGCGTCTGGGTTGATCTCCGGCACATTGTCATTGCAGTCGAGGCCACCACAGGACTCGGCGAGGAATCCGTCTAGGTCGGAGTCACAGCTGTTGCCGATGGTGACGAAGAGCTGAATGTCGACCGAGTCGCCATCGGTGGAGATGAAGCCGCCATTGCAGCCGCCTCCCCCGCCCAAGTCGTCGACCGCGAGGCCTTGGGCATCGACGGTGAGCACGGGCGCGTAGTCGCGGCGTTCGGTTCCGGAAGGAGGCGCAACCGTGATGGTCACATCGAGGACCTCGCCCGGGGCGAGCAGCTGCGGCAATTCGACGCCGCCCACCTGCATCCAGTCTGCGCCGTCGCCTTCGATAGACAGCTCGCTCAGCTCGGCGGGGGCAGTGCCCACGTTGGCCAGACGAACGGTGCGCTCGACTTCGATCGTGCCTGGGCCTTCGGGATCGACAGCACCCAAGTCGGCCGTGCCGGGATCTGCGATCAGATCGACGGCTTCGTCGCGGTCAGGGGTGCAAGCGAGTGCTAGTAAGCCAACAATGGCTACATTCCGGAGGGTGGCTGAGCGCATGGGGGGAGTCTCCTGCCCCCGAGGGGGCGGCGAAAGGTAGCCTCACGGAGGTCTGACCTTCAACCAATTCCGCACTACGAGGGGATTATCCTAACATTCTAACAGCCAGCTTACGGGGCTGTCGCTGCCCCGCCTACTACAGGTATCCAGTAGGCATCTCCGTCTACGCGTATCGGGGGCCTCTCGATACGCAGCGTTGAGCCTCGGGGCAGGACGCACACAACGGGAGACCGGGAGTTCCAGCTGTTCTCGCGCCGGGGATAGTCGGCGCGGACGTTTCGCCCCGCCGGCAGTCGCCACGTCGCGACGGCCGGTGCGGTCTCGCCCGCATAGGCATAGCCGATGATCTGCGTGGGAGAACCCGGACATAGACCCCCACCGGTAGCTTCGTTCGACGGCGCGGCGGTCGTGGGGGGCGGATCGGCTGGGGCTTCAAGCGGCGGCGGGGCGGTCTCTCCGCCTGCCGATGTGCCGTCGCCAGCCGTGGCTAGCGGGGTGTTGGACGCCGAAGGTTGGGCGGCATCCGCCACCGGGCTGCCCTGGACAGGGGCCGCCGGTGGTGTGGCCAATGGGGTTCCCAAGGCGGCCGCGATGGGCGGAGCGGTCGACGCCGCGGGGGCGGGCGGCGCGAAAGACTGCGTGAGTCCCGAGAGGTCGGCAAAGAGCGCGATGGCTCCCAGCGCTGCCACAACGGCCCCAGCGATGAGCGCTCCCCTCACCCACTCTCCAGGGCGGTCGCGTTTTGGGACGACTAAAGCCCCATCTGCCGCGCTCGTCGCAAGCTGTGTCAACACGGGGTCACCGGGTCGCACTCGCGCAGCTTCGGAGAGGAGCGGGGTCAGGCGACGACGCTCTTCCGCCTCTCGCACGAGCAATGCCCACACCAAGATTGCTTCGCCCGTGAGTTGGGTGTCCCCTAAACCTGCCCCCCGGGCAGCAGCGGACCGATCCTGGTAGCTCGGCAGCCGGTCGGCGAGGTGGGCCACAAGGTCGAGTCGTTGCGCGTCATCGAGAGTCATGGGCCAACGATAGCGCAACGAAACCCTCGACGGGTCCGACATGGTGCACACTCTATGTCTACAAGGACCGCCATGTACCGGCTGCTACTGCTCACTTCATCGCTGCTCGCTGCTGCCGGATGTAGCGCAAAGTCGCCTCGAATCGACAATGTGCAGCAGTTACTCGCCGAGATCGAGGCGGAAGATCGGTCCTATGAGGGCCCGGATCACGTGGTGGTTGATCTGCTGCGGACGTCTGAGGGCGGCCCTCGGATTTATGTGCAGGCGGAGTTGCCCGACGGCTCATTGGGGCTGTTCATGGTGGACACTGGAGCCGACGTCAACGTGTTGTCGACCGAGACGGCCGAGCGGCTCGACCTAGACGTGGACCCGGGCCGGTATCGGCTCGCGGGGCTGTCCGGCAGCACCCAAGCGGCTGGCGCCACGCTCCCCGTTCTCAAATTAGGGGCAGCATCCCTTAAGAATATGGAGTTCGCCGTCGGGGTGCGCGGCGTGTCCAAGCGCGCCGGATTTATGCCGCTGGACGGAATCCTGGGCATGGAGGTCTGGAGCCGCTTCATCATGGAGCTGGACTACCCGGCCGATCGGCTCACCCTGCATCGCCCGGGCACCAAGCGGCTGCCCAAGAGCGCTGACGAGCTACACTTCAACGGCCGAAGCATCGAGGCCAGCGTCACGGTGGAGACGGCCGGTGAGCCAGGATTGACGCGGACGATCCGCTTGCAACTCGACACCGGGGCTAGCGCTCTATTGATGGCCGGGGAATCGGGGGCCCCTTTCGCGACGGTCGCAACCGAAGGGTTGGAGCCGGTGTACGGCGTGGGCGCCAGCGAGTTCCTTCCGCCGAGCCAGTTCTTGAAGAAGACCCGAAGAATTCCTGTTCGGGCCGTCACTTTGGGTGGAAAGCACCACGATCTGCGCCTGGACGCTCAGTGGCTGTACTGGCAAGCCGCAGAGCAGCAGCACGTGGCGACTCTGGGCCTCATCGGGCATCGCTTGCTGTCCGAGCACCGCGTGTTCATCGACGCTCAAGGCGAACGCCTGGCGCTCACCCGCTCCCGCCGGCGCAAGCACCAGAACGACGGGCATCAGGTGCTGCTCGACCAAGACATCGCGAAGTTCGGCGAGGACGCACCCGCCCGAGACCTCTTCCGGGCGCGAATGCAGGTGGCACTCGGCGAGTGGACCCCGGCCCTCACGCTCTTGGAGCGCTACGTCGACCATCACCCCGAAGACGCCGAGGGCCGCGTATTGCTCGCCCGAGCACGCAGGGTGGAGGCGGACCTTCCGGCTGCGTGGGAGGCGCTCAAGGGCTTGGGCCCCGCTGGATTGGTGGATGAGCGCGAGGTTGTGGCCGCCGTCAACGGACTGGCGCTGGACGGTAAAGCAGACGAGGCCATCGCGCTGGCGAAACGGGCGACCCTCGTCCGCCCCGACAAGGCGGACGCTCGCCTCTCCCTCGCCGATGCGCTGCTGGCAAAGGGAGACCTACCGGGCGCACGCCAAGCCTTGCTTCAAGCTGCGGATCTGATGCAAAACCCCGACGCATTCCTCCTGCGTCGAGCGCGTGTCGCCATGGCGGAGGGCGACCGATTCGCCGCCCTAGACTTGGTGCGGCGCCAGGTGCAGCTCTACCCGACGGAAGGGAAATTCCTTTGGTACTACGCCATGTTGGTGACCACAGACAACGAGGAGCAGACGCTTCGAAGGGACCTGGAAGTCGCGGTCGCGAGGCTGCATCCCGACCTTCGCCCTTTGGATTTTATGGTGGCCGCCTACCACGCCGTCGGAGACCAAGACGTGGCGACCCGCTTCCTCGAGCTCGGGCTTGAGCGAGACTGCGCCCCCATGGCGGGCTTCGCTCCGGCTCGCGACAACTGCGAGGCCTGGTATCGCGGGCTCGCGGGAGACCGGCTCGATCATGCCCTCGCGCTCGTCGATGGCGCTCTGGCGGAGACGGGCCCCCGGTCCGACTACCTGGACACCAAGGCGGTGGTGCACACGGCCCGCGGTGAGCTGGACGAGGCCTACAACGCAGCGATCGAGGCAGCCAAGCTCTCCCCCGATGATGTGTACATGCTGTGGCAGGCCGACCGGATCGCCGCCATGCGGGATCAAGCGGCGGTGAGCCAGGTAGAGTCCGGGCCCGAAGAGTAGTAGAGCTTCACCGATGCCTCCCATTGAAGACAGCCTCAACCGAGCCCTCGCCGCCTATCGAGCGGGGGCGTTCGAACGGTCTGCGGAGCTGCTTGAAGACGTTCTCAGGGTCTGTCCACAAGACGCCAATGCGCTGAACCTTCGCGGGTTGGTCGCCGGCAGGTTGGGGGGTGCGGGAGACTCGATCGCGTGGTTCGACCAAGCGGTGGGTGCGGACCCAGAGCACGGGGGCGCCTGGTCCAACCGAGGCGGGGCCTTGGCCGCGATTGGACGGCTGCACGATGCCGAATCGAGTCTGGAAAAAGCGCTTCTCTACTCCGATACACCCGCGACCCATCTCTTGCTTGGTCGGATCTTGCTGGCGACCGAGCAGGCGAGTGCCGCCATTGCGCACCTGCGCACCGCACACGAATCGGGCCTGGTCTCGGCCATGGCGCCGCTGGTGTTCGCGGAGCTGAGCGCTGGGAGCACCGAGACGGCAGAGCGGCTGATCACCGAGCTGATGCCTCGAATCCGAACACTCGCCCCCCACGAGCGACTTCCCCTCGGGGCCAAACTCCGGGATCGCGGTCTATTGGACTTGGCTGTCCAGGTCATTGGCGCGCAGGGCCTCGACGCCGATGCCTTGTGCTTGCTGGGCACCGTCTACGATCAAGCTGGCGATCCCCTTTCTGCGAGGGACGCGTTTGAGCGAGCGCTCGACGCCAGCCCGAATCATGGCGCGACCCATCACAATTTGGCTGGGTTGCTATTCCGCGAAGGCCTGGCGGACGAGGCGTTGCCGCACCACGATGCCGCCCTACGCGCAGCACCCGACGACGCCAGTCGATGGGTCGCGCTGGTGGATAGCCTCGCCCGTGCTGAGCACCTCTCTGATGAGATTCAGGATCGGATTATTCAGGCCTTCGAGCGGCCTTTTCTTTCTCACCAAGGTCTGGAGCGAGCGGTCCGCACCCTGATCGAGCGCACGCCGGAGTTTCAGGCGGGCCTCAACAATTTAGCGCTGCTTCCCCACGCGCTCGATCAACCCATCGTGCACGCTTGGCTGCGGAAAACCCGCGTTTTAGGTCCGAATTTCGAACGCATATTCACCGCTTTGAGACTGTGTGATTTGCAATCGCGCCTGCTGGAAGACCACCCCGAGCTTCGGCTCGCCTTGGCCATTCAGAGCTGGCACACTCAGTTCGCCTGGGAGTGCAGCGCGTGGGAGGCGCAAGCGCTGTCCAAGGTCGATGCGAAGCGCGAGCCTGTGGTCTGGGCCCTGTACCGTGCCCTCCCCGCCACTGTTCTGGGCCCCGACGCCCTCAATGAGCTGCACCACGATCATCTGATGCGGGAGCGGGTCTTGGCCGCTCAGATCCCGACCCTGGCTCTCACCGACGACGAGGTCAGCCTCCGAGTTCGGGCTCAATACGAGGAACACCCCTACCCGCGCCTGCTCTCGGTCCATCGCAAACCTGCAATTCGGCTGGGGCCCCTGCTTCGCGGACTCTTTCCGCACGTGACCTCCGTCCCCGACCCCACATCGCTGCGGGTCTTGATCGCGGGCTGCGGCACCGGTCAGCAGATCCTCGCCGCATCCCGATATGCCGACGCTCAAATCTTGGCCGTCGACCTCTCGCGCGCCTCTCTGGGGGTGGCCGCCCGCCAGGTGAATTTGTGGGGAATGCAGGATCGTGTGCGGTTGATGCAGGCCGATGTTCTGGCGCTAGACGGCCTAGACGAAGAGTTTGACGTCATCGAGTGCGGCGGGGTCTTGCATCACTTGGCGGACCCGATGGCCGGGTGGCGGGTGCTACTCGGCCTGCTAGCTCCGTCAGGAGTTATGAAAATCGGCGTATATAGCGAGCATGCGCGCGCCGACGTGGTGGCGGCTCACGCGCTCGTTCGCGACCTGCCCTCGACCGATGAAGGCCTGCGCGCAGCCCGGGCCAGGCTGTTGACTCTTCCCGCCGAACACCCTGCCCACCCCGTGGTGTGGTCGCCGGACTTCCCGTCTCTGGCGGGATTTCGGGACTTGGTCCAACATGAGTGCGAGCATCGCTTCACCGTGGAGCAGCTCCGGGACGCGCTCCTCGATCTGGATTTGGAGCTCCTCGGATTCCAGCACCCAGACCCCTCCGCGGCGGCGAGGTATCGGGAGCTCTACCCCGACGATCACAGTCAGCGGGACTTGGATCGCTGGGCGCGTGTCGAGAAGGCCCACCCAGAGGTCTTCGTGGGGATGCTGCAGTTTTGGTGTCGCCGGGCAGGATCCGACGCCGCCGCTCATCCGTAGAGCCACCACTCCAGCCACCCACGAGTGGGCTCAGCGTCCAAAAGACGAGGATCACCCGACCGAACCCGCGTCGTCCAGACCACGGTGGAGGGACGGATCAGCCCCGCATCTTGAACACCGCGGAACACGCCTTCCTCCAACCCAATGGTGAATCCGAACACCGTTCCAGCCGGTATCCGAGAGCGCTTGGGCCAGCGCACCACGCACTCGGCTCGAAGGTCGACGAATGGGCCCTGGGCGTCGGCGTTGAGCACGCCCTCTAGGGTCATGGGGCAGTTTAGGGCCAAGGCCGCGCGCAAGGATTGCCCCTGTCGATCGTACCGGCCAGGCCACGCATAGCTCCACGTTCGGGTGCCACGCGCTCCCCGTTCGGCCTTGAGCAACCACTGGGAGACGACAGGCCGTGATGCGGGCTCGTGCAGCACCACATCGCTGGGGAGGACCCACGGGCTGACGTGCGAGTGCAACGCGACAACCTCGACCGACGCTTCTGGGAAGCCGGTGATGAGCCCCACCGGCGCCATGGAAGCGTGCAGAAAGTAGGCTCCAACAAGTTGATGGGGCATCAAGGCTGAACCCTGGTCCAGGGCGTGCTGCCACCGTGTGAATGTGGCGCTGACCTCCACCACAGGGACCCAACAGCCAAGAACGGCAGCGATGAGCCAAAATGACAGTCCAACCCCCTGGATCATTCGCACCGAGCAGGAACGGATGGCGGTCAGAAATACAAGAATGGTCAGAATCAAGCCAGCGATTGTGGTGATGGGCATCTCTAAGCACGCGGTCCACACCGTGACCGAAAGCGCGACCACTGTCGCGAGAATGGCGAGACGAGCGCGGAGATGCGAACGTTCAGGGGTGGAGGGGGTCATGGCACGGGCTTAACGGTTTGGCGGCGGATTGAGGCGATCGGCGGAGGTGTGTCACTTGCCCCACCCCGGTGCGTTAAATGACACGTGCCAGCGTTGTCGAGTCCGTCTCCTACAGACTGCGCGTGATGGCACAGGCCTCGCAACTCCAGAGGTGAACAACACTGGAGTCCCCATGAAAGCCGAGTCCCTCACCGCTTACCTCATCAGCGAACTACATCGTATGGTCGCTGCAAACGCGAACACTGGCGCCGTTCATGGCCATGGGCAGCAAGGCCTCGGATGCGGTGCTCAAGGCCGCGTTGACCCTGCACAGCGCCATCGCCACTGAAGAGAAGAAGGCCCTCGAGTGGCTGCTGGCCGAACAAGGCGAAGCCAACTCGGCGTCGGAGTCCCGCCCGGTTGCGGTCATGGCCCACGATGGCTGGCTCGCCACCACTGAGGTCGATCCGCAACTTCGCGACCTCGAGATCGCCACGGTTTGCACCCAACTCCAGAGCTTCCACCTGGCCAACTGGCTCGGGATTCAGGCGTGGCTTCGGGTGTTGGAACTCCATGACGAGGCGGACGTGGCGGACAAGCTCTGCGCTGAGCTTCGGCGGCTGGAGCGCGAGATCGAGACCCTGCGTCCGACCCTTGCGGTGCTCGTTGAAGTCCCCGGCAACTCCACCACGTGGTACCGCCCGTCCAACCGACGCAGCTATGGGAATTTCACCACGACCGGACTGAAGATCTAGTGGTTGGGGCTTGGGCCTCGGCCGCGGTCCAGTCGCCTGTGAGCGAATCGCCACGGTGGCCTTAGAAACGCGCTATACCCGCGCTCCCAATGGAGGTTCGTTCATGACCCGGAGCCATAAACTATTGGTGTCTATCCTCGGAAGTGCTGCCGCAGTGGGCCTCGCCTTCGGCAGCGTGTCCTCCGACCAGTCAGTTTCGGTCAGCTCCCCTCCATTGACGGTCGACCAACCGACCACGTTCACCATCACCGTGAAAAACGACGGCAGCGATCCTGTTCGGGCCACGTCGGTTCGGCTGCCCGGAGATTGGATTCGCGCCCTGGAAATTACAGAGACTCGGCCCAACTCCGTGCAGCAGGCAGAGCCCAATATGTCGGGGTCCTATGTTTTGGACCTGGAGCTGGTCATCGCGGCAAAGAGCAGCGAGACCATCGAGATCGACGCCATTCCACGACTCGGAGGCCTCAAGTCGGGCTCGTTCGCGGTCTGTTTTGAAGATGGGGACTGCGAGAGTGATTCAGTCTCCGAGTCGATCGCTGGAGAGGCCCAGAAGGCGCTGGAGCTCGACGTGGTCGTGCCGGAGTCCCTGACCATCGACGAGGCCTTCGAGATCGCCATCGTCATGAAAAACAACGGCACCCTCGACGACAAACTGCTCAACTTTGGCCTATCCGAAGATGTGGAGGCCCTATTGGACGTGCACGCCATCACCCCCGAGCCGCTACGCAAAGAGGACGCCCTTTTTGGTGGCACAACCTATGTTTTCGAGCGCGCGGTGGCGGCCGGTGAAGAGCTTCGCATCGTCATCGAGGCGACCCCGACCAAGACGGCCACCCTGGACGACCACATCCACATCTGCGTCGATATCGAGCTGCTCTACTCCCATGCCAAGATGGTACCT
>JBGCER010000453.1:0-3350 GCA_045106515.1 Myxococcota bacterium | reverse complement strand
TCGGCAGTTCCGCGAGGCGATCTGCGACGCTTTCTTGACCCTCGGTTTCGTCGCTCTGTGGTTGAAAGCTGGAGGAGGGGGTTCGGCTGGCGCAGGGCGGCGCGCGACGGCTGGGCGGGAGCTGGGCGTGGTGGATTGGGAAGTCGAGGCAGAGGGAGCAGCCGACGGGGGCGAACTGGGTACGGTGGATACGCTCGATGCTGTGGCCGCCGCGCGAGTTTCCCCAGGCGCCGCCACCCCAAGGGCGCCCGTCGCTGCAGGCAGGGCTGTTGCAGAGGAAGACGTGTTGGCGCGACGGCTATCGACGGCGAACCCACCCGAGCCGAGGACACCCGCGCCGAGGACACCCGCACTGAGGACGACCGCACCGAGGACCAACCCTAACGAACGATTCCTTGTTGAAGGTCGACCTCCCGTCGCTAAGGCCTCTGTCTGGTTAGCGTCGCTAGACGGGCTTTGAGAGCTTGCGCCGCGAGAAGGCGTCGCCGCGGTGCCCCCAGTGTCGCGAGCGAGATCGCCGGATGCTTCTGTGTCGCCAGTTTCATCCGTGTCGCCGGTGATCCGAAGGCGTGCTTCATGCCGTCGATGCGCCGCCGTTGTGTCGAGTTGATCGATCACGGTCACTGGGGGGCGCTCGGAGATCTCTTGGACACCTTGATCGGCTGCGTCTCCTGAGTCTCCTGAGTCTCCTGAGTCTCCGTCTTGGTGAAGCTCTTCGTCTTCGAGTGGTGGCAAGGATTCGCCTTCGAGCACTCCGATGAGGGCTTCGTAGGCGGCGCGAGCATGTTCGAAGCGGTGGGCGGGATCTCTCGCGAGACACCGTGTGAGCCATTCGTCGAGCACGGCAGGCCAGCGATCGTGAGCACCGAGAGCACGGGCACGTTCGCTGCCGGATGGAATGTCCTCGATCACCATTTCGCGGAGCACGCCCTGGACCGAGCCCTCGCTCGTGTTGGCGGCGAGCCAAAACGGTTGGCCCGTGATCATCCAAAACGTGAGCAGTCCTATCGGCCACACATCCGCCGCGGCAGTCATGTGTGGCTTCGTGTCTGTTTGCTCCGGCGACATCCACGCTGGCGAACCCAATGCCGCGGTCGTGTGCATGGTGGTGTCGGCGAGCAGCTTTGCGATACCGAAGTCGAGCACCTTCACCGATCGCCGATTGGCGGTGGACCGACTCTGCGCCATGAAGATGTTCTGCGGTTTGAGGTCGCGATGGACGACGCCGAGGTCGTGAGCTGCCGCCACACCGTGACACAACTGTTCGAGTAGCGGCACCGCTGCGCCGAGCGACACAGGACCAATGCGCTTGATGTACGCCGCAAGGTCTTCGCCTTCGAGGTGCTCCATCGCGATCCAGGGCACGCCGTTGTCGTCGACCCCAGCGCCGATGATTTCAACGACATGAACGCTTTCCAACGCTGCAGCGACGCGGGCTTCCTGGGTGAAGCGGTCGCGCAGCTTGATGTCGTCACTCAGCCGGCTGTGCATCACCTTTAAGGCGCGTTGACTCCCCGTGCTAATCTGGATGGCACGGTAGACGGTGCCCATACCACCCGTGCCCAGCTCGTCGAGTATGCGGAAGTCGCCACCGATGACGGTACCTTTCTCGATGAGGGCATGCATGGATCGTGGAGAGAACTTCCCGGGCTGAGCGCCAAGGTCAGCTGGCAGGACTGAGCTGGCAGGAGCGAGCTCGCCCCGCGAAAAGCCGGACGAGTCACCCTAGGGTCTCCCACGCCGCCGCGAAATTCAACTCTCGTGGGACGCACCTCACGCCGCGACGAAGGGGATGCGGTTAGGCTGAGTTCGAGTCGTCCGCACCCGGGGATGCTGCGTTGGCTTCATTGGGGCCGATGCCCTCTTGCGTTCGTGCCCGGTCGGGGGTCATTGGATCGAGGGTCGATGCATCGGGGGTCGATGCATCGGGGGCTGACCGATCGACCGCCGTCACGTCTGTCGGAGCCTTGGCCATGTCTGTCGGGTCGTGGTCTTGGGCTGTCCAGCCGGCCATCTGCGTCATGTCCATGGGGGTGGCGACGGACGGAGAGGTCTGTGGCGACGAGGTTGCGCCGATCACCCGAACCACCGGTTGGGTCGTTTCCGATGTGGCTGGGATCCCCCCAACCACTGGTGTTTCCGCGGCCGGCGTCTCAGCGGCCGGCGTCTCCATCGGAACGGTTGGCGTATGCACGGCGTGAGGTTGAGTGAGCGAGGGAGAGGGGGTGCCTCCGTCGTTGCGTGTCTGACTGAGGGCTTTCGCCGGTGCTGCATGCACAGTCCTCGCAACGCTCGCGGCCACATCGGCCGGCACGGTTTGTCCTGAAGCATCGATGGTCACGTGTTGGATTGGACGGGTGGGCGCAACGAACGGCGGCGGGACTTCGTGTCGGTGAGCGCTACCATCTGCACGGGGGAGAATCGAAACCCCGGAGAGCAGTCGTGGGATTTGTGCGTCCGGTTGCTCTGCTGCGGTCCAAGCTGCCACCCAGGCTACCCAGTTGATCGGCTGGCTTTGAAACGAAAGCCGCCCAGTGTCGAGCACGGCTGGCGGGTTTTCGGGCTTTTTACCGCGGACGCGCGGCGGCACCGAGCGGCCCGGAGACTTTCGGATGGGGTAGACGAGTTCGGTCTGGTAGCCCTCTTCAGGCCACACCAACAAGCCTTCATCTGCGATGTCGTAGTGCGCGGCGGGGCCGAGTTCGACGACGATTTGCTCCCGGATGAGGTCGACCTCTGCCAATTGGTAAAGGCCGGCGAGCACGTTCTCAAACAGGACAGATTGGTCCGGAGCGCGAGCCGTGAGCTCGGGTACAAAGCCTGCCTGGGCGGCGCCAGCGACAACGAAACCCGATTGCTCTTCGAAGGTCAACTCGACGGGGTCGGTCGGCATGGCATCGCAGTCGATCGTCACCCGGATCCGATTGGAGCTGAGGTCGACCGCCTTCACGCTGAGGGCGCCGAACGTCCAGCGTGGCGACCGATGCAGCACGGCGATGAGCTCCCGCTCAACGAAGCGTCGCACCCCGCGTTCGACTTCACGCAAGCCATCACGAAATCGACCCAATCCTCCGATCGCGTAGCCGTGTGAACGGCTGCTTGGCTGTGCGCGAAGTACGGCGCTATCGTCTTCGCGCTGTGCCGCGCGCCGCAACCGTTCGTAGAGCTTCGGCAGGGTGCCCGAATGCAAGCCGACCACCAACAGGCTCTTCATGGTCTCGCCATGCGGCCCAACTGGCGCCGCAGGTAGGCCATCAGGGCGTGTGGCGCGGTACAGCTTGTAGTTTTCCTTTAGCTCCCAAGCGAGAAATCCAAAAATGCTCGGGATCAGCAGGACGGTGAGGCCGGCG
>JBGCER010000452.1:0-8230 GCA_045106515.1 Myxococcota bacterium | reverse complement strand
CCGTTTGGTCCGCTGGGATGGTCTCGCCGGTCAAGTCGGAACGAACCGTGCCATCAACCGTCCAGGCGATTTGGTACTCGATCTCGTCGTTCTTGTTGGGGTCCACCGCCTGTTCGCTGATGGTGAGCATCAGATCACTCGACGTGGTGGGGGCATCGGGGCCGATCGCGACCGCGCCGCCTTCGGGGGCCTTATTGCAACCCACAAGGGCGATGAGAACCATACAGGGCAGGAGTGAGCGCGTCATAGTCGGCCTCCGAGGCGTCGAGTCTGGTGGAGCAAGGCGCTGCGCCAGATGCGGCCTCTCCTGCACCATTGCGGCGCCGAGTCATCATGCTTCGTTCTTACGTCATGCCGTAGTATCCACACATCTACCGATAAACAGACGATATGAGAACTCACCATAGGCCTGTGTTCGGAAGGGTCCCGCGGTCGGATTGCGCTCGAAGCCGCCCTGCAGGTTCCCAAGCCCGGCCCATGCCCCTGTGTTGCGCCGTGTACCAAGCAGCGGCGTCCGCGTGAGCCAGCGGTACTTCAGGGGTGCACAACCCATCTGGAGTTCCGACATGCGTTCCTTGTCCTTCCTGCTTCTTGCTGCTCTTACGTCTGCCTGCGCAACCTCAGACGAGCCCGCCGGTACCGTCATGGATGACGACGGCGCCAGCCTTCAACTCAGCGTCGACGACAGCGAGACCCGCCTCATCCTCTTCGTGGCCAATACCGCCGACGTGGACGAACTCGACTTCGACGTCCGCCTGGACAGCCGCGCGGCCAACAACATCGTCGACCAGCGCCCGTTCGACACCATCGCCGAGCTCGACGCGGTCAGCTACGTCGGCGATAGCGCCCTGACCAAGCTGCGCGACTACGCCACCGCCAACCCTGTCGATGTATTCGGTATTCAAGAGGGCTCACTGCTCGCAGAGGCCATCCTGGACTTGGCCAACGACGCCTCGCAGAACGAGCTCGACGTGGACGTGGCCCTCGACAGCCGCGCCGCCGCCAATATCGTCAACGGCCGAGTGGGAGGCGACTTCTACAGCCTGGGTCAGCTCGATGAGGTGTCGTACGTCGCATCCTCGGCCTTCGGCAAGCTCGCCCTGTACGTGGACGCCGACGGGGACCAGATCCCCGTCTTGCACGACTGCGATGACAACGACAGCAGCCTCACGGGCCTTGGCGACTCCGCGACCTGTGCCGCCGAGAGCTGTGCGCAGATCTTGGACGCCCACCCCACGCCTGAGGACGGCACCTACACGCTGCAAGATGACGCCGGAAACACCTTCGACGTTGAGTGCGACATGACGACCGACGGTGGTGGCTGGACCATCATCACCGGCGCGCTCATCGATGACCAAGACTGGGTCGACTTCAGCATCGAGTCCGGCACCCCGTCCACCAATGCGGGCGGCGCCTGGACCTCCACGGCGGGCGAGTTCCTGCTCGTCCCAGAGAACGCAGACAACGCCGCGGGTACCTTCTCCTGCGTCGGTGTGGCTGTGCGGGCCACCACCACCCTGCCCTTCACCTTCACCGAGTGGGAAGGCAGCTTCACCGCCGACGAAACCGATTCCTCCCACCACGCGGACGACGCCATCACCGATGCCGTTTGGGGCGAGTCCCGCGACGAGTGCGGCGGCTACTTCAAGTTCGGAACCGACCAAGACGACTCGAAGACCGGCGGCGAGTGGGGCTGGAACTGGGCTCCCGAGACCTGGGACTTCGGCACCGACACCGTCTCCGAGACCGACGTGATTCGCTGGGAGACCATGGACAGCTTCGCGGCGGAAGGCGTGCTCGTGAAGGACGTGGAAATCCGCGTCCGCTAGTTCGGCGAGGTGGGCCGGGTTCGAGGGGGGCTAGCGGCTGCCTTCGAGCTCGGTCCAGACCACCTCAGACTCCGGCGTCCAGCACGCCACTCGACCGGTTTCATGGGCCGCGCAGCCCGAACCCAGCGAGACATCGAGATGCGTAAACCCGCCCTGTCCTTCCAACTCGGAAGGCAGGGCGGTGTCGCACCACAAGCGGCCATCATCAAGGAGCAATGCGCACGTTTGATAGTAGCTGGCCGAGATGTCCTGCACGGGCGGCAGGTCGAGCCGCGCCGGCCACTCCTCGTCGCCTAGGCGCCCCCAGCACCACGCATGCCCCTCGGCATCCCAGGAGCATCCGCCAAACCAGCCCGCATCCACACGCACCGCATCGATGGGCATCGGCAACTCAACCGGTTGGCCCGAGTAGTCCGCCAGGCCGCTCGCGCGCACCCCGAGGTCTCCCCAGCAATAGGTGGTGCCCGACTCCCCCACCGCACAGGTCTGCTCCTTATTCGCCGACACGTCTCGGATACGAACCTCGGGCAGTGAGACTCGAATGGGCGTTCGGGTGCTCTGTACGTCCGGGCCGATGGCGTTGGAGTACGGCTCCCCCCAACACCAGATTTGCTCATCGGTCCGAAGGGTACACACATGGTGATGACCGGAGGAAAGCAAAAGTACATCGCTAACTTCCGGCAATGGGGTGGGCGTGTCGAGCCGTTCGTTCCGCTCGGCAGCCAAGCCCAGTTGCTTGTGGTGGTCCCACCCCCAACACGACACGGTGCGATCTTCGTGCAGCACGCAGGCGTGCTCGGCCATTCCCGACAGCGACACCCCGTCTGTGATCTCAAACTCAGGGAGCGGCGCTTGGTCCCAGTCGTGGGTGAACGGCCCCTTCCCCCAGCACGTGACCGCGCCGGACTCGCGCGTCACACACACCGAGTGCAGCGCCACCGCCAGATCGACCACCGGATCATCTAACAGAGGCTCGGGCTCCGGGTCCGGGTCTGGGTCTGGGTCCGGGTCGGGCTCGACCGTGGGCAAGTCGGGGTCATTTGGAGTGATATTCGCGACAGAGGCGCAGCCGGCGAGGGTCAGACCGACCAGGATGCTGAAGGTGCGCATTCGTTCTCCGTGCGTTTGACGACTGCTGCATATCCGCAAGAAAAGGAATTAGGCGGAAAGAGCGGCAGAATTAGGGGCGACTAAGGCCGGCGGGCCGAATGGTGCTGGGGCCGGCACGACGTCAGGCCATCCTCACGCCTAGGGTGTCGAAGACAACACGGTCTACGTGTTCGAGATGCACGTCGATGGCCGTGGCTTCTTCCGAGGGCCCCCGACTCCTGGCGCCCTAACGTCCCTCGCACACCGCAATCGCCCGCTCCACCGCCCCATTGATATGCCCTGGACTCACGGCAGACGTCTCACAAGAGATCAGGTGCAACCGGCCGTCTAGCGATGGGTCTCTCAACCGAGGGTCGCCGAGGAGCGACATGCGGTCTTGAGCGCTGGGGTCGATGGGCTCGTGGGCATCCCACCACGCCTGCACGTGCACAGACTGGGGCGTGATGACGGCACCGAGCAGGCGCTGCACCTGCTCGATGGCGCGCTCGGCGAGGGGCCCATCGGCCAACACCCTTGGCACAAAGCCGAATAGGCAGGCGGGCGTGCCGTCGGGCCCGCTCATGTCGTGCACCTCCATCATGGGGCCTCGGCGGCTGAACGCGCGGCCGCTCCACCCCTGATCGACCCAGTATCGGCGCTCAAAGACCATCACGACTTTGGCGATGTCCTGCATCCATGTGGGCACCTCACGCCACAGCGACGCCCGTTTCGCGGTTGGCACCAAGGGGGCCAGCCGGCGAGGTGGCAGGGCGGCGAGCACATGCCGAGCCCTCACCTCCCCCGCATCGGTGTGCACAATGACCCCATCCGAGGTCCCTCGAACCTCCATCACCGGACGATTGAGGTGGATGTGCTCGACGGAGGCCGCCAGGGCATTGGCGATGCCTTGAACCCCGCCGTGCACCCGCCGCTCCGGCACATGGCTGCGCGGCATCTGTACGCGCTGGATAACGTCGGTTTCATACCGATCAACGCCGCTATCGAAGTGAGGAAAGGTCTGGATGCCCAGCTCGTTCAACAGGCTGTGAATCGCCGTCTCGGTGTCCCACACCCACGTCGGGCCCAGGTCGAGCCGATGGCCGTCCCGCATGGGGCTAAACGCCCGCCCCCCCACGCGGTCCGAGGCCTCCAGCACGGTGACGGTCCGGCCCTCGTTCTGCAGGGTCCGGGCGGCGGTGAGGCCGGCGATGCCGGCCCCGATGATGACGACATCACGCATGACCCAGGCCTAGCGCGGCTGAAGGCATCGGCGATTCGGATTTTTGGAACGCCATGCGCAACGCTCCCCTATACTCCAGCGGTCCTGGAGGATTACGTGCCTATACCCTATGATTCCCCCGCGGAGTTGCTCGCCCGCACAGGCCGAAAGCACCTGCGCAGCTTGGCGTCATCCTTGGCCAAGGCCGATCCCAACGGCCTCGTCTCCCCTCCGGCCGCCCTGCTGTGCTGTGGCCTAGCGGCCTTGGCCGAGACCGCAGCAACCGCGCGGGGGGTGACAGACACCGAAGCGGTCGGCCGCGCCGCCGCCAAGCTCGCCCTGCTCACCAAGCTCGACGACGAGGTCATCGACGACGTGGCCTTTCACGGTGGGTCGGCGACGGACCGACGGCTGCTGCACCGACGCACCACCGACTTCTTGGCCCCTACCCTACGTTCTTTGCGCACCGGCGTCGCGGAAACGGCCGAACCGCGGTGTCACCTGGCCGCGGAACTGGGCCGGGATTTGCGCACCTTGGCCATCGATGACGCCCGACTGGAGCAGCTGTTCGCCCTCATCGCCCGAGGCTGGCGCGTGCAAGCCGACGCCGTCGTGACGCTCAGCGCCGGCGTCGGCTCGGTGTCCTTGGTGGAGGTCGAGCGCGTCACGGCAGAGATCAGCGGCGCCTGGCTCGCGATGGTCACCTACGTGGGGCTGCTCGGCGCTGAACGGGGCCCGCACCCACACGAAACCGCCGCCTTCTTCTCGTGGGGCCTGCACATTCAGGCCGCCGATGCCTTAGCGGACCTGCGCAAGGATCTGGGCGACCAATTCGTGAACACCTTGCCTGTGGTTCACGCCTTCCACCGCGCCGGCGCACCCTTGAGCCAAGCGGTCCAGGCGGCCGACGCCGCTGGGATCGAGGCTCAGTGGGTGCAAACGGGCTCGGACCTGGCCGTACTGCCCACGCTCGACCAATTACGTGCTTTGGACCTTCACTTGGGCGACCTGGGTCGCGTACCGGAGCTCATGCGCTGGATCCACGGGTTCCTGCTGGGGCGGTACCTGGACCGCATCGGCAATCACCCGCAGATAGATAAGTTCGATCCCTATCTATCGAGTTGGACACTCTGGCGTCCCACCCACGCCTCGGAGGTCGCATGTTCGGCCTCATGAAGCCTGATGAAGCCCGGCTTTCTCACTCCCAACGGGTGAGGCACGGCCGCTACTATTGCGGTCTTTGCCATGGCGTTGGCACCCACGTCGGTCACGGATGGCGAGGCCTGCACAGCCACGACGCCATTTTCATCGCCACCGTCGTCGACGGGCTCGTCGAGAGTGCCGCGGCACCCTCCTCATGCCGCTGCCCTATGCTACCCGTCGTGCACAAGAAGTCGACGGACCCCGGCAGCGTCGCGATCCGCTTCGCCGTCGGTGTTCAACTCTTGCTGGCCGATCAGTGGGTGGCGGACAAAGCCGAAGAAGGCTCCAAAGCCGCAAAATTTGCTCGTCATATGCTGCAGGCGCCGGTGAACCGAGGCGCAACGCTGCTCAAAGAACTCGGCGTTGATACCAAAGAACTGCGGGCGGTCCCCGCAGAGCAGGGTGCCGCCGAGCGCGACTTTGACACCGCTCGTCAGTCTGCCAGCGACGCCGCCGCCCCCACAGAGCGCGCCCTGGCCGCCGTCTTTGGCGCCATCGCCACCTTGCCCGGCGCAGACGCCCAGATGACGACACCGCTCACCCGGTTGGGACACAACCTGGGCCGCGCGATCTACCTCATTGACGCGCTCGAAGACCTTGAGGAAGATGCCCAAGAAGATGCATTCAACCCCTGCTTGCTCGACCGGTCTCCGGATGCAAAGCGAGTGGACACCGCCTGTGTAGACCTGGAGGTGGCGGTGCAGCAGGTCGAAGACGCCGTCGCCGAACTGGCGTGGCACAACAACCAAGATCTGGTGTCCGCCTCCATTGGCGAAGTGAGGCGACGAGCGAACACGGCCATCGAGAGCGCCAGGGCCATGGTCACCGAGGACCGCAAGGCTTCGCTGGCGACATGGCTCAACCAGCCCGCTTGGGTTCACGCCGCAGCAGCACTGCTGACCGCATTTACCAGCTTCTGGGCCGCAATTTCGACCACGGCTCAAGCGGGAACTGAGCAGGCGGGCATCACCGTACGCGCCGCCCTTCCAGCGTGGATCGCCCCCCGAGCGCAGCAGTGCCCATGCGATGGGTGCGCCAAGGCGTGCGACTCGTGCGGCAAGTGCGGCGAAGGCTGCAGCAAGGGCTGTGATGATTGCGGAAATAGCTGCGGCGAATGCACCAAGGGCTGCACCGACTGCTTGGACGGCTGCACCAAGTGCATGGATGGCTGCAACAACTGCAGCAATGGGTGCAATAGCCTGGGCAGCCTCTTCGGCTGGGCCGTGTAGGGCGGTCAGGACAGGGCGCCGCTCACCCGCGGATCCCAGCCTGCAAGATCGAGGGCATGCGCTCCACCACAAGGTCGATGAAGGCCCGCACCCGGGGCAGCATATGAGCGCGCTCGGCGATGACCACGGACAGGTCAGCGGTGGTGCCCACGCTGTCCCGCAGAACCGGCGTGAGCGGGCCCTCGAACGTCCCCATCTCCTTCAAATCAGGGATGAGCGCGAGGCCGCGTCCCGCAACAACGGCCTCGATGACGGTGCCCATAAGGTTCACGCTCATACGTCCGTCGACTTGCACGGTTCCACCGGCCAGAAGCGGCCAGCGATTGGCGGGCACGCCTTCCCCAGTGAAGCCCAAAATGCAGTTATGACGCATTAAATCGGATGGGCTTTTCGGGGTGCCGTGCTTGGCCAAGTAACTCTGGCTGCCAAAAACGCGCAGGGGGATCCGGGCCAACCTTCGCACCACCAGGTTCGGATCTGTGATGCGCCCGGCCCGAAGCGCAAGATCAAAGCCCTCCCCCACCAGGTCGACGTGTCGCGCGGACGCCACCATCTCAACCCGCACATCGGGGTAGCGGTCCAGGTATTCGAAAAAGACGGCGCGCATGGCGCCCCCCAGATTCGGGGCGACCGTCACACGCAAGATGCCGCGTGGCACGTCGTCTTGCCGACGGATGGCTTCACGGGCCGCCGTCGCTTCGGCAACCACGTGTCGGACCCGCCCGTACAGCTCTTCTCCCGCCGCCGTTCGCACAAGCCGCCGCGTGGTGCGGTGAAGCAGAATCACGCCGAGCTCCTCCTCCAGGCGAGACAGCTGTCGGGACAGCGTCGCGCGTGGCACGCCCAATGCCCGCCCCGCACCCGCGATGGAGCCCGCGTCACACACCGCCACAAAGACCTCAAGCCCATCGAGTGCGCCCACAGCAGCCTCCAGATTCGTGATCCTAATGCACGATTGATGTTCATTCTTGCCTATTCGTACCATACCTGCACGATGCTACATTGTCAGCACCCCAAGGAGTGACCATGAAGATCGCACGCACCATCGCTTACTGGGCCCTCACCGGCCTCTTCTCACTGTCCATGATCGCGTCTGGCGGCATGTACCTGGCCGGCGG
Source organism: Myxococcota bacterium (assembly GCA_045106515.1). Classification (GTDB taxonomy): domain Bacteria; phylum Myxococcota_A; class UBA796; order UBA796; genus REDI01. Next base: position 543 of record JBGCER010000452.1, on the reverse strand, counting down.
AATGGACGACGCCGTCACCCACCTGGGCTACCCGCCCAGCTTCATTGTGCTGATGGGTGCGCTCAAAGTGCTCGGCGGCATCGCCCTACTCATCCCCGCCCTTCCCCGGGCCAAAGAGTGGGTCTACGCCGGGTTCGTGTTCAACCTGATCGGCGCCTCCTGGTCGCATGCCTACATCGGAGATGGGATCGGCGAGACCGTCACCCCGCTGATTCTCGGGCTCTTCCTAGTGGCCAGCTACCTGCTTCGCCCCGATTCCCTGTGGCTGGGCGGCTCCATCTGGAGCTCTTCCGCCGGTTCGACTCACGGCGAGCCTGTTCCCGCCAAGTAGGTTCGCCAACAAAGGGTGAGCGCACGTGACAGGAGCGGTTTGGGTCTGCGCATTAGGGTACCTGCGATTCGGAGGTCTTCCCATGCGTACGTCCCTGCTCACCCTATTGGTCCTATCCGCGGTGTCGTGTGCCAAGAAGGCCCCCGAAGCGCTGCCCGCCGTGTCGCAGCACACCTTCCCCGCAGACCTCGACGCGCCCCTTCCCGTCGACC
>JBGCER010000451.1:0-8047 GCA_045106515.1 Myxococcota bacterium | reverse complement strand
GTGAATCAAGTTTTGGTGCTTCAAATGCACTACTACCAGAGCAGCCCCGAGGCCGCGGAACTCATCGACACCAGCGGATATGCGCTCAAGACCGCGACCTCGGTGAAGACCGAGCTGGAGGTCTTGCCGCTCGGCTCCTTCAGCTTCCGAATTCCGGCGGATGATCCGGCCTATGTCTTCGAAGATGTGTGGCGGCCGGACCGGGATCTTCGCGTTCACGGCGTGTTCCCACACATGCATGTTCTAGGGGCCTCGTACAGCATGCAGGTGGAGGATCAAAAGAACGGCTGCATGGTGGAATCCAGCACCTATGCCTTCGACAATCAGCTCACTTACCTATTTACCGAGCCCATGGACATCAAGGCTGGAGAGCAGATCCACTGGCAGTGCACCTGGAACAACTCGACCTCCAACCCAGATCGCATCTATGAGCAGCCCCGCGAGACCTTCTACGGTGAGCGCACCGACGAGGAGATGTGCTTCTTCTTCACCATCGTGGAGAAGCGGTAGGCGTCAGCGGGGAATCGACTTGACGGTCAGCGTATAGCTGCCGATGTCGTCCGTGATGGCCGTGACCAATACGGTGGGGTCGCCGGGCCGGATCCGAATGCGACAGCTCGACGTATTGGAGCAGTAGATGCCCGCCTCGGTGCCGTTCGACACCGTCACTCCCCAGCGCCCGCCACCGCCCACAATCTCGGCGCAGAAGGGATCGGCTGGGTTCACGTCGAAGAAGTAGGTGTCTGGCGTTCCCGACGAGGCGCTATCTTTGATGGTCTGCGTCACGAGCCCAAACTCGGTGCACGTCACCGGAGGCGGCGTGTCCGTATCGGTGTCCGTGTCCGTATCGGTGTCCGTGTCCGTGTCGGAATCCGTGTCCGTGTCGGAATCCGTGTCCGTGTCGGAATCCGTGTCCGTGTCGGAGTCGGTGTCTGTGTCCCGGTCCGTGTCCGTGTCCGTGTCCGTGTCGGAATCCGTGTCGGCGTCCGTGTCGGAGTCCGTGGGCTCCAGAGCGTCGGTGTCCGCTGGCGAACCGGTGCACGCCACAAACAAGAACGGGAGCGGTAGCAGAGACAGTAGAGCGGTTTTCATGAGGCTCCCTAACCGGACCCTCGCCGACGACGACCGGCCGATCCACACAGGTTCATCGCACCCGAATCACCTGGCGGTCATAGCCGACCGCCACGCCCCCGCCGGTGAAGGTCGCCAGAACAAAGCCCACGGGCAACGCCACGTCTGACGGCAACGCCCCAAGCTCTAGATCGGGATCGGCCTCGTCGGACTGAGTGCCTTGCCACCAGCTCTGCGTGGCGTCGCTGGACCAGTGGTATTGCATGCCTACGGTGTCGGCGGTGGGCCAGCCCGTGGCCCCGCCGCATTCGCCTCCGGTGCCGGGCGTGAGCAAGAACCACGCCCCATCCGCAGCCAACGCATAGACCTCAAGGCCACCACCGCCGCCGTCTTGCCAGGTGCCACCATCGTCGTCATTGGTGCTCGCCACGAGCTTGATGTCGGGATGCAGCTCGGTGACCGACCCGCCGAGGGCCTCGACCTCATCGCGGCTGTATACATAGCCATCGCTGGGCCGCAGCCAGGGCGCGCGAACGTCGGCGCGACCCGAGCCATAGTCTTCGGGCACCTGGGGCTCGTCGGGCAGCCACGGCCAGGGCTCAGTGGCGTCGTCCGCGCACTTGTACCAGGCGTTGGTGGGGCTGCTGCTGCCCACCAAGACCGCGTCGCCGACCAGGCTGAGCTGGAGCCAGCCCCCGCCATCGGAGCCCATGTCACAGTCCACCTGAAACGCCGGGACGAGGGTGTCCCCATCGACCCAGTAGGTGCCATCGCCTAGGTCAGGGCGCGCCGTGTGCAGCGTCGCGCACGTGGCCGCCGCACATGCGGGATCATCGCCAAGCTCAGCGGCCTCAGCCGCGCTCACGGTGCCGTCACAGTCGGCGTCCGTCCCATCGCACAGCGAGGGCGCACCCGGAAACACATCGGCCCGAGTGTCGTCGCACTCCGCGCAGTCCCGGTATCCGTCCCCGTCGACATCGAGCTCAGCGACGCCATCACAATTGCTGTCGATGCCATCGCACAGCTCGGGGGCGTCGCGGTAGGCCGTGGGATCGGCGTCATCGCAGTCCTTCTTGCCGCGGACACCATCGCCATCGAGGTCTGGACCACACGCGAGCGCCAAGGCCAGCATTAGGAATCGTGTCTTCATCGAGCGAGCTCCCGCGAGAGCAAGTGCCCATCAGGGAGTCGGAGCGCCGCGCCGCCCACATCCTCGACCATCAAGGTGCCGCCCTCGCCGTGCCCGAACGGGTAAAACCAGCCTTCAACTTCACGAATCACAACCCCAGACCCGTCCAGAACCTCGATCCGACGCGCCTCGCCGCCAGGCTGAATCACCGCGGGTTCAATCCGGCGCACACGGGGCGCTTGGCCTTCACGCAGGGCGATCGTCCACGTTGGGTACGGCGTAGGTGGCCCCAGCGAGGACATGCGATCGACCGCCACCATCTGCTCATAGATGGCGGAGAGCTGGTAGGCCGACACCCACCGGGGCTTGCAGTACCCCATAAAGTCCTTGTGCTCCACGCTATTGACCAGCACTTCCTCGACAATATCCCAGCCCGCACCGGCGAGGCCGCCCCCAGGGTTGGGGAAGTCGGGATCCGCATTGCTGACCGCACCGCAGGGCGCGTGACGCCGACCATGGGCGTGTCCCAGCTCATGAACGAAGGTATCGGCCCTCACGGATGGGAAGCCCACCCCCCCGCGGGCGCGCAGACCATCGGCGTTCGGGTTGCCAACCAGGTAGGACAGCCCGATAGTACAGGCGCCCACGCAAAAGTCGTCGAAGCTATCGGCGGGCTGAACCAGGCCGTACGCATAGGCTGTGGGCGGAATTCCCGCCTGGGTCCTCCACGTCGCCAAGTCTTCGAGGAGGTCTCCGAGCCCGCCGGACGGCTCGATGAGTACCTCGGTGGGCTGCACAGGCACCACGGTCAGACGCACCTCGCGCACAGGGAACATCTTGTACAGCTGTTCGCGAAGGGCCGCGATGTCCGCGTCACCCTGTGGAGGCTGTCGGCTCGATCCGTCGGCCTCATAGGAGAAGGGCACAACAAAGACCTCGATCACCGCATCATGGTCGCCCACCGCCAGCGGGGCCATGCCGCGACCCGGGGCCGGAAAGCGCGAATCGGGGCGCTCGTGGTCTCCCGTGCGGACGCGCTCTGCTTCGGGCTCAAAGACGCTGATCGACCAGCTCATTCCCGGTTCGAGATCGGTGCTGTCAAACTCGAAGTTGACCGTGTCTTCCAAGACGTCCACGTCGATAGTGTAGGGCGCAAAATAGCCCTTCACCTCTCGGGTCTCGGCCTCTCCATTCGCGTCCACCAGCTCCAACACCACGTCCACGGGGAAGTCCGCACGACGTCCATCGCGCACGACGTGGGCACGCAAAATGCCAGGTCTTCCCTTCACAATTGGACGTGCGCTAGGCACACCCACCCCGTCTTGCATCAGCACGACCGGAGCCGCCTGAACCAACTCGACCCGGTCCACCCGCACCCCATCGGCCAGCGGAGGGGGGTCCAGGGGTGCTGGCGGCGCAACCGGTGAGTCCCCAGCCCCCGCCGCACAGGCGGCGAGCACGGGGATGAGGGAGAGGGTGCGCATGCAGGCTCCGTGGCAAGACGCCAGTGTACGGCAGGCCCGCCGTCGGGGTGTCAGTGGTTGGTGGGGTTACCCTCTCGACCACCGATGGAACCATCACGGTCGCCAGACGCGGTTGGAGTCTTGATGCATCCCGTCCTCAACAGTCGCCGGGTCCCGATGATGGTCGGGCTGATGACCGCAGCGCCGCTCGTCTCCCACGCCGCTCCCGAGCCCGCCCCCACCGTGGTGATCCTGGGCATCGCCCAAGACGCGGGCCACCCCCAAGCGGGCTGCACCCAGAGCTGTTGCGCCGCGGCCCACGACGATCCCACAGCCGCCCACCACGTGGCCAGCCTGGGCATCATCGACGGCGACTATCGTGTGCTCATCGATGCCACGCCCGATCTGCCCGCCCAGCTACACGCGCTCTCCCCCACCGGACGACTCGACGCCATTGTGCTCACCCACGCACACATCGGGCACTACACCGGGCTCGTTCACCTGGGGCGCGAGGCCATGGGCGCCGCCGGAGTCGCCGTCTATGCCATGCCTCGGATGAAGGCTTTTTTGGGCTCGGATCGCCCGTGGTCCCTGTTGGTTTCCCAGAAGCACATCGACCTGCATTCCATGACCGACGGCGCGCCCATCCAGATCACCCCACGCGTGAGCCTCACCCCATTCGTGGTGCCCCACCGCGACGAGGTCTCGGAGACCGTCGGGTTCATCATCCAGGGACCCCAGCGGTCCATCGCTTTCGTGCCCGACATCGACAAGTGGAGCCGTTGGGAGCGCCCCATAGAGCAGCTCATCGCCCAGGTCGACGTGGCCCTGCTCGATGGCACCTTCTACGGCAATGGAGAGATTGCACGGGACATGTCGCTGATCCCCCACCCCTTCGTCGAGGAGTCGATCCAGCGTTTCACGCCGCTGCCCAAAAAAGAGCGAAGCAAGGTGCGATTCATCCACCTCAACCACAGCAATCCACTGCTCAACCCCAAGTCCGACGCCACCCAGACGGTCCGGGCGGCGGGGATGGCCATCGCCAAAGAGGGGGAGCAGATCGCTCTGTAGAGGCACGACCGCGGCAACCCGCGATCCCACTCAAAACCCCTCTACATGGGTAAGTTTGGACCCTGCGGCATATCGCGCAGCGGATCGAAGACCATGGGGTCGAGCTGGCGCAGGTCCAAGAGCTGGGGGCCGATCAGCTGGATATCCGTGATCGTGGGGTCGCCGAAGGTATTCATCTCCATCTGGATCTGGTCCATCTCCCGCACCCGCTGGGTGTGGAGCAAGAGTGACTCAGAGCCGGCGCCGTCGCGCGCCTCAATACCGTCACCCACAGCGCTGTTGATTGCGCTCAGGTCGTGAACCGTGACGGAGCAGGCTCCGAGGACGAGGGCAAAGAAGGGGATGAGGGTACGCATGGGACCTCCGGCGTGATGGGTGACAAAAATGTAGGGGAAGCCGTCCCTCACGGCAAGCAGAATCCCTCGCGGACGGGCGGTTTGGTAGCGCCTGCCGTTACCTGCGCGAACGAGGCCCTAGAGCGGCACGACGGGCCCCTGTGGGGTGTACCGCATTTGGTCCAAAATCATCGGATCCATCAACATCGGATCTATCGCGTTCGGATCGAACAGCTCCGGCCCCAACAACTGAAGGTCCATCAGGGTCGGGTCGCCGAAGGTGCTCATTTCGATTTGCAGTTGATCCATCTCGCGCACCCGTTGGGTGTGGAGCAAGAGCGCCTCTGTCGAGGCGCCGTCGCGCGCTTCAAAGCCGTCACCTACAGCGCTGTTGACCGCGCTCAGGTCGATGATGGTTACCGAGCAGCCTGCCAAGGCCAAGGCGAGGAAGGGTAGGACAATGCGCATGTTGCCTCCGGGGGTTCGGGTACCATAAGCATAGGGACAAGCTCTGGGTTCGGCAAGCTGAAAGATCGTCCGGGATGCCGATTGTGTATGACAGCCTCGCCATTGAATTCAGCCAGCCTCAAGCGAAGACGGGTTCTGTCCGACCCGCGCCCGCCGCGGCCCTGCACCAAAGAAGCACAGCGCATCGCGACAGCCCGTGTCGTCGTGAACCCAGGCCCGGGCCGCCTTTATGCGGGGATGGCCTACTCGGTGTGGGCGGCCGCCTTAGGGCGCAGGCTCCGCTGGCATCAGGACCTCCCCCCTGCATGGTCATGCAGGAGGTTTGCCACAGACCCGACGCTACTCCATTGCCTGCGGTTGAACACCCGCATGCTTGGAGGCCCCGTGTCGCGTCACCCATCCAGCCAGCCCATTCAAACACGATGGCTCACCGATGATGAGATCAACGTCTTTCATGCCCAATACGCCCACTTCTCAGGCCTGCGCCCAGGATCTCGCGGGGGTCCAGCGGGCCGGGCGCGGGGCTTTTGGCGCGGCCCCAAGATGCTGGGCGGGTATCGCGTAGGACACGATGCTCAGCGGTATGCAATCCTCGCGGGCCCTAACGCCGTCGCGAACTGGCCCTTTCAACCCGTCGACGCCGCCGAGATCACCCATCTGTGGATCAGCGATGCCTTGAAAAGCGATGAGCGACGCGGCGTCTACGGCTGGATCCTCACCGACCTAATGGCCACGGGCAAACGCATTTTTGTCGGGGGCTCCGTCGACGCCAGCATCGCCCAGCAGCAGTCTCGCTCCCTACCCTTTCCTCTCGGCGCTGTGCGAACCGACGCCCTTGGACCCAGGTCCTCGGTCGCGTTCTATTGGGGCACTCTCGCGACCCTCATCGCCGACGCCATCAAGGCAGGCGTTCCCCTGCCGTGGCTAGGGCTCGCGCGCTAGGTCGTCGAGGGGACGCGCTCACTCCGTAAACGTCACGGCGATCTCCGCCTGGATTCCCTGGCCATCATTCAGCTCCGACGCCGAAGCAGACAGGCGAATCGGACCGGTATTCTCGAGGGTCGCGCCCCGGCCCAGCAACCACTCCCCCCGGACCCCGGTCGTGCCGCCGGAGCTGATCTCTTTGCCCTCGGGCTCGATCTCCACATCAAACCAATCCGACGAGGGAATCGAGCAGGCGGACCGGTCGCCTACAAATGGGGAACCCGCCGCAACGAGCACTTGGCGTGCGTCCACATGGTAAATCTCGGACCAAGCATAGGTCTCGCCGTCTTCAAGAATCAGCGTGTAGCCAGAATCTCCATAGGGCACGCCCCAGCCAAGCTCCATCTGGGTCACCTGCGCTGGGCTCACAACCTCGAACCCGTCGATGGAGCCGACCGGCGTGGAGAGCGAGACCAAACCCGCCCCACTCGTGAATCGCAACTCTTCAAAAGGTTGGTCATCGGCAGGTAATCGAGTGGTCATCCCATCGGGCATCTCCAACGTGACGGACACCTGTCGACCTGCCATGGCATTGTCCGCCGCGAACGGCTCGCCATCGACCGTGGCCCACACCGCGAAGCCAGGAACGGGACGGGCGCCTGCCACAACCAGCGGCTCTTCGCACCCGGCTGGCGACGCCAATCGCACGCCATCCGGCTCCGCGACCACCACTTCGATGACCCGCAGAAGCTCTTGGCGGCCTGGAGGCTCTTCGATCCACCAACATCCGCCGTCGAAGACGCCGCCGATGGTGACGTTGGTAGTGCCAGGGCCCACGACCTCTAGCTCCACATTGCCCGAGCGCATCTGGGCCTTGACGATGCTCTCATCGGCAGAGGCGACCTCACGGGCCTCCCAGTCGCCCTCCCACAAGCAGCGTGACTCCCACGTTTCGCCTTGGAGCAACGTATGGATGGTGGGGTAGTCATCGCCCAGGGCCAGCTGAACGTGGCCCATGGTCTGCTGATCGACGCCATCGGGTAGGTCCGCTCCAAAGTCGACAAGATCCGAATACGTAATGGTTTCGACCGGCACCATTGGGATAAATGAGCCATCCGAAATCGGTGGCGATGTGATGGGCGCAGTCCCTGCGCACCCCGACAGCGCAGCACAGAGAATCAAACGGCTGGGGACCATAGCCACCTCCTAGGCTCCCTACGTAGTCCACACCGGAAGTACGAGCTTCTACAACGCGTTTTCAGGACTGTGTACGGCACCCAGGGGACCGAGTCCAATGCCACGACGGTCGCGCGTTGACTTGCGGGGGCCTTCAGCCTTGGGCCTCATGGCTCCGGCTGACATTCCTCGGCATCAGGAGTGTAGTCACAAGGCTCACAATCGGCGCCTTCAGGGTCGGACGTATCGCACTCGTCATCCCGCCTACAGTCGTGATCGCCGTCGTCGCAGATCGAGGTTTCCCATCAACGTCCGAGCAGCCCGCCATACACAGCAGGCCAACCGATAGGAGTGTGACTCTCAAGATCATCATCCGCACGATCATACACGATTGAAGTCAACTGCCCTCG
>JBGCER010000450.1:0-19773 GCA_045106515.1 Myxococcota bacterium | reverse complement strand
ACTACAACAATCTCGGGCTGCCCGTTCATCTGTTCACCAACCACAGCCTGCCGGACCTGCTTCACGTGGCCTTCTACGACAAGGGGCCGCTCCTCTCGACCACAACGCAGGTCGCCTCCACTCTGTGCGCCATCGTGATCCTGGGCGGGCTGGCGTGGGCGTGGCGGAAGCCGCCCGTCGATGCCTTGAGTCGGTTCTCGCAGCCGGCCGCGCTGATGGTCGTTGCCCTCCTCCTCCCCACGTTCACCTATGAGCACCATGTGGTGTGGGCGATCCCCGCGGTTGTGCTCGGCATCATCGCCATTCAACAAGGACGACTTCCGCCCATCTGGGCGGTGTTCTTGGGGTGCGGTGTCGCGGCCTGGGCCTTCGATCTGCGAGCGCTGCTGATGCTCTCGGAGCGCTTTGAACACGTGCCCTTGTCCGGGGTCATACAGGAGCTGAAGAGCTTCGCGCTCATCATCTTTGCGTCGGCCATGCTGCGGCTACAGTGGCCGGCATGAGCGACGGCCCCTCCTTCAAGGCAGATCTCTCGGTCGATGAGCGGCCTTATCCTCGCTACGAGCGGGTCTATCTATTCTTGGCTGCGACCTTCGCGGTCCTGTTAGTGCTCACCAACATTATTGGGATCAAGCTCTTCTACGCGCCGGCCTACGAGGTCACCTCGACGGTCTTGTTCTTTATCCCAAGGAGTGACGCCGGTTTTGCGCTGACCACCGGGATCCTCACCTATCCGCTGACGTTTCTGATCACCGACGTGGTGAGCGAGATCTACGGGAAGAAGCGGGCGGATTTTATGGTGGGGCTGGGTTTTGCCATGTCTCTGCTCATGCTCGCCATTGGACAGCTGGCCATGTGGGTCCCGGCTCATCCTTACTGGGCGCCGCCTGAGGGCGGGTTTTACGACTCCGTCGAGGGCTACCAGCTCGCGTTTGAGAGCATCTTCAGTCTCAATGGCTACCTGCTGCTGGGCTCCATGCTCGCCTACGGCGTCGCGCAGCTCATCGACAATTGGCTCTACCACTTCTACAAGCGCCTAACTCGCGGAAAGCACCTTTGGCTCCGCAATAATGGCAGCACGATGGTGAGTCAGCTCTTCGATACGGCCATCGTGAACTCCATCCTCTTTTATGGCGCATTTGGATGGGACTTTTGGCAAGGCGTAGAGGTGATGATCACCATCTACTTCTACAAGCTGATGATAGCGGCCCTCGATACCCCGCTCATCTACGCGGGCGTGTGGGGTTTAAAGAAGATGTTGGGGCGTCAGGCGCCTGTTGAGGAGGCGGGATGAAGCGCCGTGCGCTGGTGACGGGCGCCGCACACCGGGTGGGCAAGGCCATCGCGTTGGAGTTGGCGTCCGCCGGAATCGATGTGGCGATTCACTACCGTTCAAGCTCCGATGCCGCCGAGGAGGTGGCAGACGCGTGCCGCTCGCTCGGGGTGGAGGCATTCACGGTGGCCGGGGACTTGGCGGATCTGGACCAGACGCGGGCGGTGGTTCAGGCGGTGCGCGATCGGTGGTCCCACCTGTCGATTTTGGTGAACAACGCCTCGTATTTCGCTCCGGCGGCCTTCGAAGACGTGACCATTGCCGACCTGCTGCAGCTGCACGCCTTGCACGTACAAGCGCCGCTGGTGCTCTCTCAAGGACTCTTGGCGCCGCTGCGCAAGGCGGCCGAGCTGGACCCAGACCTGGAGAGCAGCCTGATCGTGCACATGGTGGACATCGCCGTCGAGCGGCCGTTTAAGGGATACACGGCGTATTCGGCCAGTAAAGCAGGCCTTGCGATGATGTTGAAGTCCATGGCCGTCGAGCTCGCACCTGCCGTGCGGACCGTCGGCTTGGCGCCGGGCCATGTGGCCTGGCCCCCTGACTATGACGGCCAGACCAAAGAGCGCATGCTCCGCCGGATTCCGATGGGTCGAGTCGGACGGCCTTCCGATGTGGCCAAGGCCGTGCGGTTCCTGTTTTTCGATGGACCCTACATCAATGGCGACGTGATCAAGCTTGATGGCGGATTGTCCCAAAGATACTGATACGTTGCTTATAAACTTGCGTATTGAGGCCTGTCATGAATGACCGGATCCAGCTGACGGACTTCACCTTCGACACTCTGGTGGGGATTTTGGAGCGCGAGCAGCGGACGCCTCAGCCGCTGGCCGTGCAGATCTGGATGGAGTTGCCGCTGGAATCATGTGCGCGGACCGAGGATTTGAGCGAGTCCATCAACTATGCCGATGTGCAGCAGTGGGTGCTCACCCTCGCCCGCGATGGGTGTTGGCCGCTCATCGAGTCGCTCTCCCACGCCATGGCGAGGCTCATTCTGTCGGAGCCGGCGCCATGCGAGCCGCGTGCCCAGATTCATGCGGTCGAGATTGAGCTTCGTAAGCCGACGATTCTGGATGGCGCGGTTCCAGGTATCCGCATTCGGCGCACAGCGGAGTGGGCCGATGTTCCGCCGGAGACCTCGACAACCGGGGTGAGCGTAGGGGTGTTGGAGCGAACGCCAAAGCGTGAGGCCTTGCGGGCGGTGTTGTCGGCGGGGGCCCAGTGGACGGTGCCGGAGCCGCTGAACGCCCAGGTCATCGGCGGATCGGCCATCGTTCACCGCCCGACTTCGGGTCCCGAGCCCCTGGCCGTGGGAGACCGCGCGCCCATCGGCACTGAGCGGACCATCGAAGCGGCGGAGGGCGGCTGCGTCGTCTTGGCCGTGGGGAAGATCGGGCCGGATTTCTAGGGGAGATCCCGCCGATCCTGGCGGAGCTATCCTAGGACAGAACGCCCAGCTCTCTGCCGACCCGCGTGAACGCCTCGATGGCCTTGTCGAGGTGGGCGCGCGTGTGGGCGGCGCTGATCTGCACGCGGATGCGCGCCGCCCCCCTGGGCACGACGGGGAAGCTGAACCCGATGACGTAGATGCCCTCTTCGAGCATGCGATCGGCCATATTTGTGGCCAATGAGGCGTCGCCCAACATGATCGGCACGATGGGGTGGGTTCCGGGCCGGATGTCGAAGCCGGCCGCGGTCATCTGGGTGCGGAAGTGGGCCGTGTTGTCGGCCAAGGTGTCGAGCAACTCGCTCGATGATTCCAAGATGTCGAGGACCTTGAGCGAAGCCCCGACGATCACCGGCGCCAAGGTGTTGCTGAACAAGTACGGCCGCGACTTCTGGCGCAGCATGTCGATGATTTCTGCCGGGCCGGTGGTGAATCCGCCCATGGCGCCCCCCATGGCCTTGCCGAGGGTGGACGTGATCAGATCGACCCGGTCCAGCGCACCCTTGGAGGCAGACGCGCCGCGTCCGCCTGGGCCGAAGAAGCCGCTGGCGTGGCACTCGTCGACGTGGACCATGGCCTGGAACTCGTCGGCCAAGTCGCAGATCTGGTCGAGCTTGGCGATGTCGCCATCCATGGAAAACACGCCATCGGTCGTGATCAGAACGCGCCGACACCCGGCGTCTTTCGCCGCTTGTAGCTGGACCCGTAGGTCCGCCATGTCGTCGTGCTTGTACCGGTATCGCGCCGCTTTACACAGACGAACGCCATCGATGATGGACGCGTGGTTGAGCGCGTCGGAGATGATCGCGTCCTCTTTGCCCAAGAATGGCTCGAACAAACCACCATTTGCGTCAAAGCACGCAGCGTAGAGGATGGTGTCCTCTTTGCCGTGGAACGACGAGAGGCGCCGCTCTAGCTCTTTGTGAATATCCAGGGTGCCGCAGATGAATCGGACCGAGGCCATGCCGAGGGCATAGGTGTCCAAGGTGGCTTTGGCCGCCTCGACTAGGCGCGGGTCATCCGCCAACCCCAGGTAGTTGTTCGCGCAAAAGTTGATCACGGCTGCGCCGGAATCAACGCGAATGTCCGCGGCTTGCGCCGTGACAATCACGCGTTCGGCCTTGTAGGTGCCGGCGTCTCGGATTGCGGCGAGCTCGGCCTGAAGTTCGGAGCGGATGGGGTACACGGCGCCTCCCTGTCGTTCTGGGGTCGGCGAAGGTAGCACGCAGGCTGACCCATGAGCGCTCCCTCACACCCAACACTGGCGAAGTGGGGCGTTTCGTGCCAAAAGGGGGCTGGCGAGAGGTTGTTGATGTTTCGTTCTCTGGTCTGGATCAGTCTTGTTGCGGGGTGCGCCGCGGCGCCCGAGCCCATGGAGGCGCGGTCGATCACGCTGTCGATCTCCCAGCCGGAGTACGGCGCCTTTCTTGGCGATGGCCCGGTGCAGGTTGTGGGCCAGGTGTCCGAACCCACCGCGGTGGTGCTGATCGATGGGGTGGCCGTGCCCGTTGCCCACGACGGCTCTTTCGCGACGACATTGGAGTTCTCCGGCGACTACGAGGTCGTCGATGTGCGGGCCGGTGGTGAAGGGCTGATCGACGCCCGCGAGCGCGTGCCGGTGTTCGCCGGTCGTGCCCCCATCGACACCTTCGTCGATGGCATGCCCGGTCGGTTCACCAACGAAGGCCTGCTTCGTCTGGGTGGGGTGATTGGCGCACAGGTCGACGCTACGGGCTGGCCGGAGCAGCTACTCGCGGCCCTCCCCGAGGTCGACACCAACGTGGCCAAACTGGTGCCCCGCGAAGTCACCCACTCCCCCACGCAGGTTGTGGTCAAGGGCGTCGAAGACGGCCTCGAAGTCGGGATCGAGTTGCGTGATGTGACCATCGTCACCGACGCTACCTTCGAGGTCTTGGGCTTTGAGCGGAAGGCTCAACTCGACATCTCGTACAAGACGGTGCTGCTCACGGCGCTGACTGAGCCGGTCATCCGAGACGACGGCATTGTGGTACTCAACGCCACGTCCACCACCATCGAGTTCGCCGACCCGGAGTTCCGAATCGACGGCAACCCCTTGGGCGCCCTGTCGTTCTTGGCCGATGTTGCTGCTGCACTTCTGGAGCCTGCTGGCGAGTTTTTGGCCGATCTGCTCCTTGGAGCTGTGGGCGAGATCGAGCTGGGCGGCCCCTTTGAGTTCCAGACCGAGCTGGGGGAGTCCACCCTAGACATTGGTCTGCATGACCTGTACGGCGACCCGCAAGGGCTGGGAATTCTGATGGCGGTGGGTATCAATGAGCCCCGCCCCGAAGAGCCGTATGCCTTGACCGGCCCGTCTCCCTCCACGCGTGTCTCCCAGCCGGTGCACCTGGTGGTGGGCCTGCACGAATACGTGTTTGATGGGCTGCTGGGCGACCAAGTCAGCTCGGCCCTCGGCGATGACCTGGACCTCGGCGCCTTCCAGTCCGTGGTCGGTAAGCTCGTCGGAGACTTGCCCGGCGGGCAGTTTGCGCCGGAAGGAGACTGGTGCATCGCCCTGGAGCCTGGCCCGGCGCAGGTGGTGCGGCTCCACGACGGCATCGAGCCCATGGGTCACCTCTACCTTCCCGACGTCGACGTGGAATTCGGCGTGGACGAAGGTTCGGGCTGCAAGACCTGGCTCAAGACGAACCTGGCGATGGAGATCGGGATTGTGCCCGATGGCACCGAGATCGGCGTGGCCATCGAGGTCGGAGAGGCGGCGGTCCTGCAGTACGAGTCCATTCCAGCGGCGTGGAACGAGGACGAGGTCGTGGCTGGCATGAAGGAGCTGATCACCAAGCTCGCCGGTGTGGCGGCGGGTCAGCTGTCCTTCGACCTGGCGGAGCTGCTGGGCGGCGACGGAACCGGCGAGGACGGTGGCGCGTTGGGAGCGCTCGGCCCATTGGAACCTCAGATTCTGGACAGTGAGCCGATTTCCGACTTGGAAGGGGCTCAAATCGAAGGGATGTACGCTATTAGCGTGAACCTCTGGCCGGAACCCTAGGGCCTAAATCTACGATCCGCCACTGGATCGTAGAATCATAGCGATAGGGTCTCACGCACGGACGGGTTGGCGGCATCGTGGCTGGCACGGTCTGTGCACATCAACATGGCAGCACACTAGGAGTTGCCATGACCCGCCTTCACGTTCTCTTGCTTCTTTCGCTCCCTCTCGCGACGATTCCGGCCATGGCTTGTGGCATGGAGGTCGAAGATGACTCGATCTCGCTCGAATCCTTGATGCAGGACATCGAAGATGTGGCGGTCGCCGTGGCAGAGCCGGTGCTGAACGCGGTTGAGGCGACTGCAGCCCCCACCGTCGAAGCCGAGGCCGCGGAGATCCACGACGAAGGACAGACCCTGGCGGAGGCGAACGCTCAAGCCCAGGCGTCGGTCGAGGCTGCGTCATTGAGGCCGGTGGCCGGGTCGTAGCCCCGAGGCCGCCGGGATGGGGTCGCGGCCTAAAGCCCGAGCTTCACGGCGGTCTTTTCGAGCATGTCGCTCACCATCGCGGACAAATCATATTGGGGTTCCCAACCCCACTCACGGCGGGCCGCTCGATCGTCCATGCTGTCCGGCCACGAGTCGGCGATCCGCTGCCGCGTGGGCTCGGGCTCGCACACGAGGGTGAAGTGCGGCAGGTGTTTGCGGATCTCGGCGGCCAGCTCGGTGGGCGTGAAGCTCATGGCGCTGATGTTGAACGCGTTGCGGTGGCGCAGGGTGGTGGGGTCGGCGTCCATCAGCTGAATGACGGCTTGGAGGGCGTCGGGCATGTACATCATGTCCAGGCGCGTGTCTTCTTTGAGGAAGCAGGAGAAGGTGCCATTGCGGAGCGCGTGTTCGAAGATGTCGACGGCGTAGTCGGTCGTGCCGCCGCCCGGAGGCGCCGCGTAGGAGATGAGGCCGGGGAAGCGGACGCCGCGAGTATCGACGCCGTAGCGCTCGAAGTAGTAGTCGCAGAGCAGCTCGCCGGTCACCTTGCTGATGCCGTACATGGTGTTGGGCCGCTGAACCGTGTCTTGGGGGGTGTCCACTCGGGGGGTGCTGGGGCCGAACGCCGCAATACTGCTGGGGGTGAAGACGCCGCACCCATGCTCGCGAGCCACCTCCAAGACGTCGAGCAGTCCGCCGACGTTGACCGCCCACGCGAGCTGTGGCCGCGCTTCTCCAGTTGCGGATAATAAGGCTGCTAAGTGTACAATTTGATCGATCTTGTGTTCTGTAACGATGCGCTCAAGGGATGCGCGGTCGGTCACGTCGAGGGTCTCGAAGGGCCCATCTGACAGCGGTCCTTCGACAGCCGCGCGCACGTCGGACGCCACGACGGCGCTCGTTCCGTGCTTCTTTCGCAGCAACTGGGTGAGCTCGGTGCCGATTTGCCCAAGGGCTCCGGTCACGAGGATTCGAGCCATCGCGGTCTCCAGCGGGTAGGACGGTGAAGGATACGGCCCGTCCCGCCACTCAACCAGATGAGCGAGTGAGCGTTCACCGGACCATGACGGTGGCGGCAGGATGTGGCAGGCTGACAGAAGAATCGTACGCGGGGTTCGAGTGAGACGTTTCGGGGCAGCGAAAGGGCATTGGTTGGCAGCGCTCGGCGTCCTGGGGACGGCGACGTCAGCGATTGCGGCCGATCACGAGATGCTGGGCGAAGCGCGCTTGGAGGCCACCGTCAATGACCTGGCCGCGGTGCAAGTGGCGGGCGAGACCCGAATCGTCGTCGCGGGACCGTCCCGTACCTGGGTGGTTCACCCGCTCTCCGGCGAGGTGCTGTCCTCGCGTCCCGATGGCGCAGATGCCCTGGCGGCGGACGGAGATGGCGCGGTGTGGGCGTGCAGCGCGAAGGGCCTGAGCCGCCTGACCTTTATGGATGAAACTTCGGTTACGCGAAATGTCCTCGATCCCACACCCTGCCGCGATTTGGGCGTGGTGAGCACGTCCGAAGGTCCGGCTCTGGTGGTGGCCGGCGAGACCATTCGGATTTTCAAGCTCGATTCGAGCGGCACCATCACGGAGAACCGAGCGCTGGAAGGCGCCACGACCGGTTGGCCCATCGTGGCCGTCGATGGCAAGCGGTTTGCGGTGGTGGCGGGCGGGGAGCTGTTGGAAGAAGGGCCCTGGGGCACCTCGCGGATGTCGACGGGGGGCGAGGTCGGCGGCTTGGTGGCGGGCCCGTCTAGCTGGACCTGGTCGCTGCCTTCGGAAGATGTGCTGGTCGATGTGACCCGGCGCCGAACGCCGGTGTCTGAAGGCCCGGCCCATCTGGCCCATGGCGATGTCAATGGCGATGGGGTGGCCGACCTGTTGATCGCCCACCCCAACGCGCCGCTGCTCGGCATCATGTACGGGGGTACGCGCACCGAAGTGACCGTTCCGGCACCTCTTGGGGTCCGCCGGGTCGCGGTGCTCGACGCCCAGGGCGATGGCTGCATGGACATGGCCGCGCTGTCTGCGTCAGGCCACCTGCGGGTGCTGGCTGGGTCGTGTGCCCCGAAGGCGCCGCCAGGACCTCTCACAGCCTCCGAGGGCCGACCCTTGGCCAAGCCAGCGACTGCGCCGGTGGTCGCGGGGACCGGCTCGGTTCAGGACGTGGTGGTGGGTGATGATCCTTGGCCGATCATCACGGTGAAGGTTGGAGAACGGGTTGATCTTCGGCTCGTCGACCGGATGGGAAGCGCGTCGGCGTGGGCGGCCAGTGGTGGCCCAACGGGCATGGTCGTGACATCGAGCGGCACTGCGATGTATCGATCTCGAGCCCAAGACGAAGGCCGCTGGCGGGTGGCCCTGCGTATGTGGGAAAACGGGAGCTGGTCTCGGCGGTCTGGCTTTGAATTGAGGGTTGAACCTGCCGAAGGTGGGAGCACCGTCGGCACGCGCATCGGGCTGGGAGTGTCGGACATCAGCCGGGCTCTCAACGAGGATGTCGGCAAGGTGAACCGGCCTCTGGCGCTTCGCGGATGTTCCCTGGGCGTCGGCGGCGTGGTCGGTGGCACCAAGGTCGCGGCGAGCTGGGTGCTGCTCGGCGAAGGCTTCTTGGTGTCCGCGTCTCCCGCTGTGGCGCTCACCTGCGATGGCGGGGCCGGTAGAGACGGCGGGTTCTGGTGGTTCGGTGGCATCGAGATGGCACCTTGGTTCGTCTATATCGTCTCAAACGTCGAGCTCAGGCACGGCCTCGCCGCGACGGTCGGGGCTGGCTACACCAAGGGCAATGTGTACGTAGGCGCCTACGGAACCGCGGGTGCCACCGTCTTGGGCTTGGGCCCGGTGGTGCGCTGGTTGCCCTTTGAGCGCGGCAATGGCAAGCGCCACGGTCCCGAGGCTCGATTCATGTGGATGCCGGCCAATGAATTGGTGATGGAGGGCATGTTGCTCTACACCTTCCAGCTTGGAAAGCAGCGCTGAATCCCTCGCTTAGCTTTCGAGGGTGAGCTCGGCGCGATCCCAGCCTGCCCGGGCCTCTTTGAGTCCGGCTTGGGCTCGGGCCAGGGACTCCCTGGCGACGACGCTGTGTCCGTCGGTGAGGGCGGACCACACGCGGGCTAAATTGCGCTCGGCGCCCGAGAATGCGCTGAAGTAGATCGAGAACATGGCGTTGCCGTGGCGCGCTGCGAGCTGCATTCGCCCATCGACAAGGGGCGTGATCAGCTCGTCTTGCACGCGGTCGAGCTCATCGCGGACCGGCCCGGACGCTCCGTCCATTTCCAGGTCGGCGATCTGGGCGGCGACGGCGTCCAGGGCGTGTTCGATCTGGTCCAGCGTACCCAGGAAGTCCACGGCACCCGCTCCGGTTGTGGGGTTGCGGCTCTGGGCCCGGACGTGACGCCTCTCCAAGAAGGCCCCCACGACGACCATCAGCAGTCCAGCACCCCACCACGGGCCACCGACCGAGAGCCACTCCATGAGTCGCTCCAGGGGAGGCGGGTTGGCCTCCGAGGCCGCCTTGAGGGTACTCACCGTCAGGGGGGGCGAGGCCGAGAGCAGACCGGTGGCTTGCAGGTCGGCGATGGTGGCTCGCGCGGCTGTGAGGCGCGCGGTGGCCTCTTGGACCCCTTTCTGGGCGGTTGTGTTGTCTCCATTGCGTTCGGCGTGGCGGAGCACATCCATGGCCGAGGCGTGGGCGGCGTGGGCGCTCTCCAGGGCGGACATGGCCTCTTCGGCCACGCCAAGGGGGCCGGTGTAGGAGCGAGCGGTGCTCATCTGTGGCCCGAGTACCGTGCCGCCGGCCGCGGCAAGGCCCACGCCCACAATCAAGAGAAGCCAAGCGAGAATGCGCATTATGAACCTCCCAGGGCTAACTTTCCTAGGGTCCAGGCGAGCTGTATGAGCGCCTCGCCCACGATGAACCCGGCGGCAACAGGCACGAGCTTTCGGCCGATAAATTTAGGTCCGAAGTCCTTTTGCAGGCCCATGTTGGCCATACATCCTAGGCCGTAGCCCAGCGTAATGTCGAACGGCAGGTACATGGCCAGTCCCACCAGCACCGCGATGCCGCCGATGGGGAAGATGGACAGGGCACCACCCAGCATGGCCCCGCCTACATACTTGTCTACAGCGGAGTCGTTGTTCTCTAGGGCAGCCACCACCGACTGTAGGGCGTCGGCCTGTGGCGCGCTCAGGCAGTCCGCCGCTCCGGTCTTGCACGCGATGGACTCGGGGCCGAAGCCGCCGCCTTCGGCGCCGGGCATGTACCACAGCAAAAAGAGGACGCCCAAGGCCACGAGTGGGCCGATCCAGCACAGTAGAAGCTGGGCGATCTGTTGGTCTCGGGGACGGGAGCCCACCAAGTGGCCAGTCTTGAGGTCGCTCATCATGTCGGCGCACTGATTGATGGCGATGCAGATGGCGACGCCGACGATGATGCTGGCTGTGACGTTGCCACCTGTCAGGAAGTACATGAGCGTGACGGCGATGAGCGCGAGCCCGGACAGGGGCGAGATGTCTGTGTGGCCGGTGGCGGTAGCGACGATGATGCCTGCGACGCCGAGCCAGATGGAGCCCACGACGGCGATCAACAGCGCGCCGCCGAGCTCGACACCAGGGGCCAAGTAGGCCGAGATAAAGAGGAGGATAAAGGCGCCAATCGCGCCGCCATACACCCAGGCCGGTGGTAGCTCTTCCGGGCTGGCGCCAGACTCTTTGGCCGCCTTCGCCGCCGCGGCCAGGCTCTTCATGGCGCCGACGACTGCCGGTGCGGCGGAGAAGATGCCGGCGATGGCGCCACCGATGAGCAGTCCGATGCCGAGCGGGCGAAGCATGGAGCCGTAGAGCTCGCCGTAACGCCAGTTCTCAAGCGTGCTGCCCTGAAGGTCGAACGAGGGTTCCACCCAGCCGAGGTTGACCGCCACGGGGGCCAAGACCCACCACGCGAGCACACCGCCGAAGAAGAAGGGGAGCCCGCCTTTGCCTGAGAGCAGCCCGGCGCCCAGGTTGGCGGTGGACACGGCGATCGCGAACGGGACCCACGGGGGGATGTCGAGACCTGCGAGGGCTGCCACATTGCTGACCGGGTCGAATAACCCAGGCAGGAAGCCCATATTCACAGCGACGGTGACGATGGCCGCCAAGATGCCACCGCCCAGCAGCAGCATGCCTTGGGACAAGCCTTCGCCGGGACTGCGAAGCAAGGTCGCGACGGCGACGCCGCTGGGGAAGCGGAGTCGTTCGATCTCGATCATTTGCTTTCGAAGTGGGATAATGAGCACGATGCCCATTAGGCTGCCGGCGATCGTCGCGAAGATCAACGCGGCGAACGGGTAGTCGCGCAAGCTCGCATCATCGACGGACAGCAGCAGCAGCGCGGGTAGTGTGAACACCAGGCCGCTCGACGCGGTGTTGATGCCCGACGCCACCGTCTGGTTGATGTTGTTTTCGACGATGGACTTTCGACGGAGCACGCCACGCAAGAGCGTGAAGCCGACGATGGCTGCCACTGTAGAACCTGGCAGGCCAAAGCCAAGCTTTAGGGCGATGTACACAAAGGCGGCCGTCATGACGACGCCTTGGAGCGCGCCCAGCGAGACGCCGATGACCGACAGCTCTGGATATGGCCTCACACGAGCGTCACCCACGCTCACCTCCGCTCAAGGCGGCGACCGTAGCATGGGTCCACCGGGCGGCCCGGTCCTGTGCCGTTCTACTGCACGCTGCCGTCGCTATCGCCGCGGGCTCGCTCGATGTCCCGCTTGTCGTCGACCTGCCAATGGGTCCAATCGACGGACACGCCGTAGGTCTCTTCGTTGGGGCCCCCACCAAATACAGCGTCGATGCGGCCGCCACCGCGGGGTCCGACCGTGAGGTCGCCGAGTCGGGCCGTCACGTCATCTCCGTGCAGGTCCGTCAGGAAGATGCGGTTGCTGGGCGGCAGCTGATTGATGTCTCGGAGCACGCGGTCTTCGAGGATCGAGCGGCTGATGTTCATGTTGACCAGCCAGCGGTCTTGGTCGATGCGGTTGTGCTGAAGCCGAAGCACGCCGAGCATGAGGCCCTCTCCGGAAAGCACCCAGCTGACCCCATCGAGGCTCACGTTGACCGGCTCGCCGTCGATACCCATCTGGGTATCGGCACAGCCCATCATGAGCGCCAAGCACAGTAACGATCGGTACAACAAGCCTCCGAGGCGCCTAGGTTACCAAGGTTCGGCTCAACCCGCAGCAACTAAAGGGGCCTGGGCGGGAACTTGGGTCGTCGACGCGCGTGATTCCTCGTTCGCCCAACAAAAAACCTCCTCGGGGACAGAACAGTCCCGAGGAGGCTTTAAGTGGCGCACCCAAGAAGAATCGAACTCCTAACCTTCTGGTCCGTAGCCAGACGCTCTATCCAATTGAGCTATGGGTGCTTTGAGCTCCGCAATCGTGCATGTTCGGTCAAGGTTTATGAGAAGTCCCCCTCGCTCGCACTCCAGCCAAGGCTGGCTGCTGCGAGGGGGACAGTGGCGCACCCAAGAAGAATCGAACTCCTAACCTTCTGGTCCGTAGCCAGACGCTCTATCCAATTGAGCTATGGGTGCTGAACTCTCTCATAAGTGGCGGAGTCGGAGGGATTCGAACCCTCGGCGGAGCTTTTGGCCCCGCACTCGATTAGCAATCGAGCACCTTCGGCCACTCGGTCACGACTCCGTGACCGTACATGAACGGCGAGCTTGGAAAAGAACAGTGCGGAGGCGGAGGGATTCGAACCCACGGACCTCTCGGTCGGCGGTTTTCAAAACCGCTGCCTTCGACCACTCGGCCACACCTCCGAGGCGCAGCGACACCCGGACTATAGCTTGTGCGGCAGGGCGTCAAGCCGGCCGAAGCACCTCGGTCCCACCCATGTACGGGACCAGCGCTGCAGGCAGCACTACGGAGCCGTCGGCTTGTTGCCCGTTCTCTAGGATCGCGACCAATGTCCGGCCGACGGCGAGGGCCGAACCATTGAGTGTGTGAGCGAGCCTTGGCTTGCTCTTCTTGCCGTCGACGGCCTCGGGGCGCCATCGCAGCTGCATGCGTCGGGTCTGGAAGGCACCGAAGTTGGAGCAGCTCGAGATCTCTCGGTACGCGCCCTGGCTCGGGAGCCAGACCTCGATGTCGTAGCAGCGACGGGCCCCAAACGACAGGTCGCCCGTGCAGAGCAGCGCGACTCGGTAGGGCAGCTCCAGGCGCTGCAACACGGCTTCGGCGTGGGCGGTCAGGGCCTCGTGCGCAGCTTCGCTGTCCTGTGGACGGCATACCTGCACCAGCTCCACCTTATGGAACTGGTGCTGGCGAATGATGCCGCGCACATCGCGACCGGCCGCGCCAGCTTCGGAGCGGAAACAGGGGGTGAATCCCGCATATTTCTTGGGAAGCTCGGCTTCCTCCAAGATCTCTTCCCGGTGCAGGTTTGTGATCGGCACCTCGGCGGTGGGGATCAGGAAGGCGTCGCTGCCGTTGAGCTGCCCTTCGAGCTTGAACAGGCCGTCTTCAAACTTGGGCAGCTGTGTGGTGCCCTCCAGGATGCGGCGGTGCACGATGTACGGGGCCAGGACCTCGGTGTAGCCGTGCTCCGTCGTCGCCATGTCCAAGAATAGATTGATCAAGGCCCGCTCCAAACGGGCTCCGTGACCGGTGAGTACAGCGAACCGCGCCCCCGTGAGCTTGGCCGAGCGCTCCAAGTCCAGAATGCCCAGGTTGGCACCGACCTCGACGTGGCTCTGGGCTTCGAAGTCCAGCTCGCGGGGGGTGCCCCACTGGCGAACAATGGAATTGTCGGCTTCGCTCTTGCCTTGTGGCACATCCTCATCGGGGATGTTCGGCAGCTCCAAGCTCAGGGTCGTGCGCTTGGCTTCGACATCCGTGAGCAGTGCTTCGAGCTCTGAGATTCGCGTATTACCCGCCTGAACCGTTGCTTTGGCGGTCTCCGCCTCGTCGCGCTTGCCCTGCTTGTACAAGGCGCCGATCTCCTTGGACAGCACATTGCGCTGGTTCCGGAGCTCGTCCCGCTCGCCGATGAGATCGGACCGTGTGGCGGCCAAGGCCAGTAGTTCGTCGACGAGTGCGTGCAGCTCGGGCTGGTTGCGGCGGGTGAGCGCTTGCTTCACCCGATCCGGTTCGTCGGTGATCAAGCGGGGATCAAGCATGGGGCCTCCGAAGCCGGGGGGGGCCTAACCCTCGACTCCCAGGGCTGCGAGCAGCTGTTCGGAGCTGGCGTACGCGCGAAGGGGTCCCTCGACCGGCACCTGCAGAGGCCGCGCGAGGTACGGCAGAAATGCAGGAGCCAACTCCGTGGGCGTGGCGCAAGGATCGAGGTGATCAGCCAGTCGGGTGACGGTGTCGATATCCATGCCGCACGGGTGAATTCGCTCGAACGCCGCCACATCGATGTTCAGGTTTAGGGCCAGTCCGTGCCACGTCACCCAGCGTCGGCATGCGATGCCGATGGCCGCAACTTTCTGGGGCGCGCCATCGGCCCTTGGGAGCCAGACCCCCGTGTTTCGCTCATCCCTCTGGCCTCTTAGTCCCAGGTCTTTGAGCAGGTCCACGATGGCGGACTCCAGCGCCCGCATGTGCTGGATCAGATCCCGTCGTTCGGGCGGCAGCGCGATGATCGGGTAGCAGACGAGCTGGCCGGGGCCGTGCAGGGTCACATCTCCGCCACGACCCACGTCGACGACGGGCAATGGACCCGCGTTCACGACGTTTGAAGAGGCCATTCGGGCGCGCCCAACAGTGATGGTGGGCTCGTGCTCCACCATGAGGATGATGTCTGGAATCGCGCCTTGGGCGCGGGCCTCCACCAAGCGTTCCATCGCTGACAGGCACGTCGCGTAGGGGGTCAGACCCGACAGGTACACGCCGATCGCCATCAGCAGCCTCGATCGCCCAGCCGCTGCACTGCGTTCAGGATCTGCTCGGCCACATGCTCGATCGCGGCGTCGCCATCGATGTGCACAATCGGGTCTCCCCGCTCGGTCAGGCGCTCGAACACCGCCGTGTACTGCGCCGAGATGGCCTCTAGGGATTCTCGGCGTTCGAACAACTCCAGCGCTTCGCCTCGGGCGCTGATGCGCGCCAGACAGGTGTCGACGGAGACGTCGACGAAAATGGTGAGGTCCGGCACTCTAAATGAGGCGTTTAATGCGAAGATATCCTCAAGAGGGTAGTCGAGTGACTGATAGGCGAGGGAGCTGTGCAGGTAGCGATCGCTGATCACATCTCCGCCGGCCCGTAGGGTGGGTTCGACGAGCCGGCTCAGGTGATCGGCTCGGTCGGCGGCGAACATCCACGGCAGGGTCGATCGGGCCACCGCGCCTTCGCTTCGCTGGAGGGCCTGGCGAATCAGCCGGCCCACTGGACCATCCGTCGGCTCGTGGGTCTCCACCACGTCTCGACCCTTGGCGCGCAGGGCCCTGGCCAGGCGGGCACTCTGGGTGGTGGTGCCGGCCCCATCGAGGCCTTCTAGGACGATGAAGCGCCCGCTCACGGCGCTGGCGCCGGCGCTAGATCGGTGTCGTCCGTGCTGTCGGTGGCATCGGTGCTGTCGGTGGCATCGGTGCTGTCGGTGGCATCGGCCGGTTCAGGAGCCGGCTCGGGCGCGGCAGGCACGGGCGGTAGCCCCTTGGCCACGTTGTCGACCCAGCTCGGGGTGGGCTTGTGGTCTGCCCAATCCGGCTCCATGGCGGCCTGGTGGATCTTGCCCGCCGCATCCCAGATCCGCCACGGACCGTGCTTCTTACCGGCCAAGAACTCGCCACGGACCCACGGAGCTCCGGTCGGGTGCCAGGCGGCGAAGGTGCCTTGGGGCTCTGGGCCGGTGGGGCCGTGCTGAATGACGTGGCGGATGCTCTCGATGGCACCGCCCGGGTACCGGGTGATGATCCGCCCCACTGCGGGATAGTCTGGCAGCCGGCACCCCTCCTGCGTATGGCCGCTATCCAGCGTGCTAGGCGCACCCATGGCGCCGTATGGGCATGCGACGATCAGGCCGTCGGCGAAAGGTTGCTCGCCCCATGCGGTGCCGGCCTCGTCGAAGACCAGCCGGGTGTCGCCTTCGATTTTCGAGCCGATGGTGCCGGATTCCCACCACTGCATGGTGGGCTCCATGAACACGCCGCGCACGATGGGACCGGCGCTTGCGGCTTGATCCTTGGCGTGCCACGTCCGCCACTCGTGCACGGGCTCGCCGTCGATCTCGCACCACTGGCCGATGTCGAGGTGTCCGGCCACGGTAGCGCCTTCAGGACAGGCCAGCTGGCCCCAGGTCTTGGCTTGCTCGGCGGCTTGGCAGCCGGTGAAGAGCACCGATGCAAGTGCCCAATTATGCAGCTTCATGCTGTGCCTCCTTGGGGGCCGCTCTGCGCACAAAGAAGTCGTAGATGCCCAGCCCCACCAGGCTCGTGATGCCGATCCCGGCGAAGATCGTCCACATGATGCCCGGGTTGTACGTGGTCCACAGCAGGTCGAGGGCGTCGGCGCGATCGAGTCCGGCGGACGTCATCATGGCAGGGAAAACCTCTTCTTTAGGGAGGTAGTCCACCAGGATACTCGAGCTGCCCAGCTCGTCGGTCAGGTGCTGGCGTGCCAGGTTGGTGCGGTCGCCGTATTTGTCGTAGAAGATGCCGCCAAACAGCGATCCGGCCATCCAGCCAATACCTAGCGGGGCGTTGGCGAAGCCCATGTACATGCCCTTCTCGCCCGGCCCGGCCAAGCTCGACAGGTACTCCATCTTCTTGGGGGACGACGACATCTCGCCGACCGAGAAGATGAAGAGCGCGCCGATCACAACCCAAATGGACGTTGTGAAGCCAAGGAAGAACGTGCCGATGCTCGCGATACCAATCCCGATGAGGATCGACCGCAGCGGGGTCGTGAAGTTGGTCAACCACGCGATGGGGATCATCAAGAAGATGATCATGAACGGGTTGAGGTTGATGATCCATTCTTGGTTGAACGGCACGCGTCGGGCCGCCAAGTCCGCAGCCCCCTCGGAGCCGGGCAGGCCAGTAGCGGCGAGGTACGTCCACAATTGGCTGGAGTCAACCCAGTCATCCAAGAAGTTCGGCAGGATGTCGAAGATCTGGTTGAACATGAACCAGAAGCCGCTGAACAAGAAGATGAAGATGATCACCTTGGGCCGAATCAGGCCGGTGAGGGTCTGCATGAACACTTGGCCCGGATCGCGCTTATCCGCCTTGCCCTCTGACTTCTGAGGCTCTTTGTACGTGAGCAGCAGCAGGTAGTTCAGCGAGACGATGCCCGCGCAGCTGTAGAAGACGTACTGCCAGTCCATCAATCGCAGGTAGCCAGCGAGCACCGGGCCCAGGAAGCCGCCGACGTTGACCAGCTGATAGAAGATGCCCCATCCCACGGATGCATGGCGTTCTTCCATGACATTGGCGAGTGTTCCTTGCACTCCCGGTTTGAAGAGCGCGGTGCCTGTGGCCAGCAGCAGGCAGCCGGCGCCGAAGCCCCAGAAGCTCGTCATGTGGGCCATCACGAGGTAGCCGGCGATCTTCAGCGCGATGCTGATGGCGATGGTGTTTTTATAGCCGTAGCGGTCGGCGTAGCCGCCGAAGAGCACGGGCAGCCACGACTGGGCGGCAGCCCACCACATGTAGATGATGCCCTTTTCCGTGTGGGTGAACTCGGGGCCACCTTGGGAGATCGACAAGACCATGTACGTGGGAAGCACGGTTCGGACGCCATAATAGGCGAACCGTTCCAGCATCTCCATGGCGTTGGTGATCCAGAAGACATGGTTGAAGGCCATGATTTGTCGAATCAGGGGTTCGTTCGACTTGGCCTGGGTCGGCTGGCTCAGGGCACACCTCGGGGGCAGACTCGCAGGTGTACCTGAGGCGTTCCGGCTCTGCTACCGGCGTCGTCGGCGCAGTCCTGCGAGCAGCAGTCCCAAGCCCACCACTGCGAAGCCGCCCGGGTACGACTGCGAGTTGCAGCTGCATCCGCTGTCGGATGTGCCGTCGGGGCGCGGCGTGTAGACGCGGGAGCCGTCGCTCAGGACCTCTCGCTCGCACGTGTCGGAGTATCCAGGTGAGTCGCCGTCCACGTCGGGATCGAGATCGTCGCAGTCGGGGCCAGGGGGCACGGTGTCGGCGTAGCTGTCTTGGCCATCGCCGTCTTGGTCGTAGTCCGAGGCGTTGCCGCTGCAGTCATTGTCGATCCCGTTGTACCATATCTCTGGTTTTTCCTTGCCAACGGTGTTGTCGTTGTCATCGCAGTCCGTGCCGGTCTCGGGCACTAGCGCTGCGCTGTCTTCGCCATCCTCATCGGCGTCGTAGTCCGAGTTGCCCCTGCAGTCGCTGTCGATGCCGTCGTACCACTCGTCGGGCGCGTCTGGGTGGATGTCCGGGTCTAGGTCGTCGCAGTCGTCGCCTACGCCTGGTAGCTCGGCTTCGCTGTCGTAGTCGTCGCCGTCTTGGTCGTAGTCGGACTCGCCGTCGCAGTTGGAGTCGATGCCGTCGTACCAAATCTCTTCTGCGCCGTCGAAGATGGTGGGGTCGAGGTCGTCGCAGTCGGTGCCACCCCCATCGCCCAACCGGTCTTGGCCGTCGCCGTCCTGGTCGAAGTCGGAGCCGCCGGAGCAGTCTTGGTCGATGGCGTCGTACCAGACCTCGGTGGCGGTGGTGTTGACGGCGGGATCGGTGTCGTCGCAGTCGGTGCCGCCCACAAGGTCTGCAGCGCTGTCCTCGCCGTCGCCGTCTTGGTCGAAGTCGGAGCCGCCGGAACAGTCTTGGTCGATGCCGTCGTACCAGATCTCGGTGGCAGCGGTGTTGATGGCGGCGTCGTCATCATCGCAGTCGGTGCCGCCCGTGAGCTGCTTCGAGACGAAGCCGTCGCCGTCCCAGTCTCGGCCCTGGAGCACATCGCCAGACACTTCCAAGCGGAGGTAGTCTCCATCGTCCCTCACGCGGCCGTTGAGGGTGAACACAAGGTCGTAGGTGCCTTGGGACAGGATGTAGCGCCGGCTATCGGCGGGGGCCCAGGGCTCATTCAACCGGAACGCGCTGGACGTAGTGCCAAAGGGGCGGGTCGTCTGCACATTGATGTTGGTCGTGCTGAGCACGGTGCCGTCGAACTCGACAGTCACATCGTCAATGTCTGCGCCTCCGCATCGGTTGATCCATCCTCGGGATTCGGTGTCCATCCCGGTGATCTGCAGCAGCGTCTGCGTGTCGGTGACCTCGACGGGCACCGTGATCTGGGCGGAGCGGGTCTCCCAGCTGGCCCATGACACACAACCGGTGTCGTCGGCGTCGGCGGAGTCTGCCGCTTCATCGAATGCGGTGGTGGTCGGCGCGCCGAACCCGATCGTAGCGAGCAGTGTGATCAACATGTGGGCTCCTCTACGTGACGGTGGGGTAACGCCCCATCCGTGGATCCTCAAGGATCGGCGGGTTCGGGGACGGTCCCTTGCCAGGGCTCGAAAACGGGGTAAGACCGCCCCACGTTGTTGGAGACACCATGCGCTTGCTCGTCGCCTTGTCTGTCACTCTCCTGGC
>JBGCER010000449.1:0-7349 GCA_045106515.1 Myxococcota bacterium | reverse complement strand
CATCGATTCGCTCACCCAAGGACATCGCAGTTCGGCCCTGCTGCATCACCCGGCAGTCGTCAGCCTTGAACTCCCAGCGCCCCCGCCTGCACAGCCGGGGCCCGGCACGGTCTACACCCCGCCCGTCGTCGCCAATGCCTTGGCGACACGCGTATTGGCCATCGCCGAGCAGGGACCGATCGCCGACCCCGCCTGCGGGTGCGGCGCCCTCCTCGTTGCCGCGGTCCGCACGGCGCCCGACGCCTCTCTCCGCGCGCAGATCGTACGACGAACCTGGGGATGTGACCTGGACCCGGGAGCCATCGCTGTGTGTCGAATCGCGCTGGGATTGACCGTGCTCGAAGTCGGCGGATCCGCGGAGTTGGCCAGGCAAGCGGCACGGGCGGCCCACCTTCAGGTCCTCGATGGACTGCGCGCCGACTGGCCCCCCAGCGCAGCGGTGTTGATGAACCCCCCCTATGAAGATGCGGCGTGCATGTCGCGGCGTGATGCCACCGAAAGAGAACGTATTTCCTCGCTATTTTCAGTGTGCAGGGGCAACTGGGACCTGTGGTGCGCCTTCGTAGAAAAGGCCTTGATCAGCGCGCAACCCCACGCACCGGTCGGCCTATTGCTGCCCGACAAACTACTTCAAGCGCCCTACGCCGAGGCGGTTCGTCAATGGCTGGCCCACGCGCGCCCCAGCTTGATTCGGCTCGGACGTGTGACCGAGGCCAAGATCGACCTTGTACAGCTGGTGGCGCGAGGGGGGGCTGCTCCGGCCGCAGACGGGTCGCCTTGGGTCGACGAGGTCCACGCCGGAGCCGGTGAACCGGAGCTGAGCCACGTCGCTGAGGTCCTCAACGCCGCCACGGTCGCCGAGGCCTACCAGATCGCCGACGGCCTCATCGAGAAGGCCGATCCCTCCGGCGACGACCTGCGGCTGATCACCACAGGCGCGATCGATCCGTTCCGCCATACCTGGGGTGTCAAGCCTCAGCGCTACCTCAAGCGTCGGTGGCTCCACCCCGTATTGACCGCAGATGCCCTACCAAATCTCGAACGGCGCCTGTTGCGGATGCGCCGCCCCAAGATCATCCTCGCCGGCCTGTGCACCCGTCTGGAGGCCGTCGTGGACACCGATGGGACCCTGCTGCCCGCCAAGTCCACGGTGGTGGTGGTGCCGCACCGAATCGAAGACCTTCATCCCATCGCGGATGCGCTGAACTCTGCGGTCGTCACGGCCCGCTGGCGAGCCGGCTCCAGCGGCCTAGCTTTGTCCGGAGGCTACCTCCGGGTCACCAAAGACCGCTTGTTGCAGCTTCGAATTCCCCTGCCCTGACGGAGATCGACCATGCACCGACCCATCGCCTTTGTCCTGGGCGCCCCCAGAAGCGGAACCACCCTGCTGCGGGTGATGCTCGCCGGGCATAGCAAGCTGTTCGTCCCACCGGAAATGGTCCTTGGCCCCTATGAAACCATGGCAGCGCGCGCCGAGGGCCTCAATCGTCGCTACTGGGAAAAAGGCGGCCTGCGGCGGGCGCTTATCGAGCTGCGCGGCATCGACGTGGACCAGGCCAAGCAAGCCGTGAGCGACTGGGGCGACAAGACGATCAAACAAGTCTACGAAGCCCTTCAGGACGAGATCGGCGACCGCATTCTTGTCGATAAATGCCCACACCTGAGCATGCCAGACGGCAGCCTTGAGCGACTCATCGAGTGGTTTCCCCAGGCCCGCTTTGTGTGGATCGTCCGCAACCCCGCCAGTGTCACCCGAAGCGTGCAGAACATGCCCATGGCCGAGGTCATGCTCCAGGGCTACCCCGGCGGGCCCAAAGAGGTCTGGGAGACGAGCAACCGCCGGATCGGGGCCTTCCTCGACGCCCACATTCCCCAGGAGCGATGGGCGCGCATCCGATACGAAGACATGGTGTCCGACCCCGAAACTGCTCTTCGAAGTCTATCTACAGCGCTAGGCGTCGACTATGAGCCGGCCATGGCCACCCCCTACGAAGGCGACCGGATGCGCAGCGGCCCCAAGGGCGCGCGCGCCATCGGCGACCCCAATTTGGCGGGCCGCAAAAAGCTAGACCCCAGCTTGGCGACCAAGTGGCTCGATGGCTTCGACCACCGCACAGCCAGCCTGTCCTGCAAGGAGCTGGCGCTGACCTTCGACTACGACCTGGAGTCCATCCCACTCCCTGGGGTCACCCAGGTCGACGACGCCCTCCGCAAGGTCTGGCGCACCGCAGAGTCCACGTTCGCAGCCCTGAACCTGCCTCAAGACCTAGATGCCTTGGAGGGTCGGCGCTTCTTGGCCCGCATGGTGAGCGCGAGCATCGACCAAATGACGGAACAGGTGGACCCGGACCACCCGATTTTCCACCACGGCGAAGGCCCAACACGCAAGATGTTCGCCGACAATCCTGACACGGACTACCACCGGGCCGTGCTGCGAACGGGGCCGGGTCGCACCTATCGGGTGACCGGGCAGATCCCCTCAGACGCCACCTACGTGGGCCTGCTGCTGTACGGACGCGGCGGCCGCATCGGCAACCGACTCGTCGACGACGCGTTCAAGGCGGACGCAGACGGCGCGTTCACCGTCTACATCAGCACCGAGGACCCCAACCGATCCGATGGCGTCTGGCTCAAAGCCGACGGCGATGAGACCTCGGTGTTCGTCCGCCAATACTTCGTCGATCGTTCGGCCCAAGACCCCATCTCGCTGCACATCGAGCTGCTTGACGCTCCTGCGCCCCAACCCATGAGCGTCGCCAGCTACGCCAAGGGATTGGAGCGAGCCGATCGCATGCTCAAGGCGGTCTTCGCTCGCACCCAGCAAGCCCACCAGATGGTCAGCGGCATGGCGCTCAACAGCCTCATCCAAATCCCCGGAGAAGCGCTCTTCCCCACGCCCGACAACACCTATCAGGTGGCGTGGTACCGCTTCGGCCGAGACCAGGTCATGCTGGTTCGCGGCACACTGCCGACCGCCCGATACTTCAATGTATCCCTTTGTAATGCCTGGCTAGAGAGCCTGGACTACCAGCGGCATCAGGTGCACCTAAACCATACGCAGATCCAGACCCAAGCCGATGGCTCGTTCGAGCTGTGCTTGGCCCACACCGATCCTGGCCACCCGAACTGGCTGGACACCACCGGCCACCACGCCGGGTACCTGCTGGTCCGGTCCCTCCTTCTGGACGGCGCGGCCCCGGACTTCTCGATCCAGGTCATGTACGACACCGAGTGGGCCGAGCTCCAACAATCCAGGCGAGCCTAGCCCCCATCCCTCACGACGCACTCCACTGCGTGCGGAGCGGTCATGAGGGATGGGGCCTAGTCGCGCAGGCGCCAAGGTCTGCTTCCGGACCGGGCGGGCGACCGAGTCGACTCGATGGGGCGCGCAGACCCACTGCTGTTCGGTCCTTCTGAAGGAATCTAGAGAATGCATGCCGGGTCTTGCTGTTTCGAATTACCGTCGCCCCGTCACCCTGGAGAGCCCCTTGCGCCTTGTACCGATCCTCATCGCTGGTCTGCTCCTCTCCACGTCCGCGTGGGCCGGTGACACGGTCAAAGTCACTCGATCCCCGCTGAAGGTCGGCGAAAAGGCGACCATTACCGAGTCCCTCGCGATGACCATCGATATGAAGATCACGATGGGCGAAAATGGGACGATGGACGGCAAAATGGTCGCGCAACGCGACGTCGTGCGGGACCTGGAAGTCACCGAAGTGACCCAAGGCATCACGACGGGAGCTCGGGTGACGTACACCCAAGCGACCAACATGGAAACGATGTTCGGACAGGAACAATCCACCACCCTTCCCGTTCAGGGCAAGACCTACCTCATGACCTTCGACACCGAAGGCAAGCCGCTGACCGTGGCCCTTGACGGCGATGGCGAGGTCACCGACGCCGCCCGAGAATTCCTGCTCGAAGATGGGTTCTTGGACTCAGCCGGACTCAGCGGTGGCGATGTAGGCACCGAATCCCTGACCATCGGCGACGACATCAAAGAGTTCTCCTCTTTGGCGTCCTCCATGCCCAAGATGGACCCCACCTCAGCCACCTTTTCCGCCAAGGTCGCCGGCGTCCGCAAGGCGGAACAGGGCAAGGTCGTTGTCGTTGAATTGATCATGAAAGGCAACTTCGATGAGAACAATATGATGTTCACCATCGATGGCACCGGCGAGATGTTGTTGCACCAAAAGCGCGGATACATCCACGACATGGCCCTCAAGGCCCCCATCACCCTGTCTGGCGGCGAGACGACGCCCGATGGCGTCAAGATGCACATCGAAGGCAAGGGCGACATGACGGTCACGGTCAGCACGCGCCTGAAGTAATGAGCACACCCCTTCACCTACCGGTTCGGCTCGGCTCTTACGGTTCGGTCGCGCTCCTATTTGCGGCCTGCTCCGCCTCCAAGCCCGCGCCCGCTCCCCCAGCGCAGACCGCGCCGGTCCAGGCGGCCCCGCCCGAGCCAGAGCCAGAGCCAGAGCCAGAGCCAGAGCCACTTCCGGTGAGTCCCGACGGCGTCACCATCGAGCCTTGCCCAGACGCCGCCGTTCCCAACATGGTCTGCGTCCCAGGCGGGCCATTCACCAAGGGCGCGGACGGCGATCACAGCTGTGATCAATATGAGATCAAGTGGTCCCGCTCCAACGCCAGCCCATCCGCGACCGTCTGGGTGTCGAGCTTTTACCTCGACAAAACCGAAGTGACCTACAAGGCCTACCAAGAGTGCGTCACGGCCGGCGACTGCAAGGCCCGTCAGCCCAACTACCTGGACTTCCGCCGAGACGACCTGCCCATGACCGGCGTCAACTGGTTCGAGGCCGCGGAATTTTGCGAGGCTCAGGGCAAGCGTCTGCCGACCGAAGCCGAGTTCGAGCGCGCGGCACGGGGAGCAGAAGGCGCCCTACATCCCTGGGGAGACGCGCCCGCCACCTGCGAACGAGCGGTCATTATGGACGACTCTGGCCGTGGATGCGGCACTCCAAAACGAGGCAGCCACCCGGAAAAGGGCCGCCCGGTCGCCGTTGGCAGTCGCCCATTACAGGGCGAGTTTCATGACCTGATCGGCAACGCCGAGGAGTGGGTCGCGGATTGGTATGCCCCCTACGCCGACTGCGGCGCCGCCTGCCAAGGCACCAACCCCAAAGGTCCGTGTGCAGACAATGCCGCCGTGTGCTCCCAGTCGAAAACCAAGCTTGTAAAGGGTGGTTCTTGGTATTGGAACGCCGACTGCGCCACGGGCACGAACCGCCGGCACCACTTTCCCAAGAACCAGCCGTACCACCACTTCGGATTCCGGTGCGCCGCCGCCCTACACCAAGCTACAGCCTTGGTCCCTGTCCCTGGTGGAGGCGCGCCATGACCGAGTCTGAAGCTCCCGCAAAACGACGAGGCATTAGCGGCGCGATCTTTGTCATCGGCTTTGGCCTGTTCTGCCTGCTCATCGCCGCCGGCTCGCTGGTTACCACGATCGTGGCCCAGAACAACGCGCCAGCTCAGGTCGACGCGCCCCCGGAAATCGGGCACGAGATCCTCCCCGGCCGCGACTAGCCGGAGCCGATACTCCGAGAGTGCTACGGTGGGCTCCCCTCCACCGCTCCACCCCTCCTTTCGGAGCTCCCGTGCGACCGCTTTTGCTCGCTGCCACCTTGGCGGTACCGTTCCTTCACGGCTGTGCCAAAACCTGTACGACGGAAGGCCTGCAAGCCAGCCTCTCCGCCCCAGACCCAACCGCCTCGGCCAAGGCCCTCGCCACCGCATGCGCCAGCGACGAGTCGCTCGCCGGCTGGCTCAACAACCCCGACGCCCCCCCAACGCAGGCTGCGTGGCGTGAGGCGTGCCGCGGCGACGTCGACGTGGCCAGCTTGACCAGCGCGCCCCTGTGGCACAACAGAAAAATGGCGTTTGAACAGTGTAATGTCACAGATCTAGGACTGCCAGATCAACA
This sequence comes from Myxococcota bacterium, assembly GCA_045106515.1. Lineage (GTDB taxonomy): Bacteria > Myxococcota_A > UBA796 > UBA796 > REDI01. The sequence goes on along the minus strand of JBGCER010000449.1, from coordinate 1,399 downwards.
GGCGTTCGTCCTGGCTTCCGCGAACCCAGCCCGGGCCATGGCCGTCACGGCGGCGTTGGTCAGCAATGAGCGGGTCGATGACTCCACCGCGACCCGAGTGGGCACCAAGCTGCTCGGCGCGCCAATGATGACGCTGCCCGCCGTCACACTGCCCGGTGTTGAAGGGGCGCCTGGGGTGGCGACCGCGGTCCCGACCGTGATCCTCACCGCCCAAGGCATCACCCAAAACGGCAAGGATGCGACACTGCGCTCCCTCGCCCGCCAGCCCGACGCGGTGCTAGCGGTGTCCGCGGACGTGCCGGCCAACACCCTGCTCCGAGCCATCGCCGCGGTCACGCCTCCCGGCGACACCACGCCGGTCTGGGTCATGTCCACGGTCGACGGGCTCGATGACCGACCCACGCTGCTCCCACTTGGTCACGCCGCAGACGGCACCGAAGCTGGCAACTGGCTCGCCCATACCCCAGGTCAAACCTCGGCGGACTACCTGTCCCAAGCCGCCAAGCAAGGCTCTACACCCACCATCGACACCCGCTTGGGCCTGTGCGAAGACGCCCCCACCGGCATGGTCTGTGTGCCCGGTGGCGCCGTGTCCGACACGGTGAGCGTCTCCACCTTCTACGCAGACGCCATGGAAGCGAGCGTCGACGACTACAAGGCCTGTGTGGCAGCCGGCGCCTGCACGGCCATTCCCACCCGTGCGGCTCCCGAGCAGCCCATTCAGGGTCTATCGTTCATCGACGCCCGCATGTACTGCAGCTACGCCGGTAAACGCTTGCCGACCCAATGGGAATTCAAGCGTTTGGCCCAGGGCACTCCCGCCGACCAAGCGGGCACGTGTGAGATCAACCAACACAACAAGTGCGACGGCGGGGTGCGAAACGCCAGCGCCGGCAGCCCCAACCAATGGGGCGCGTTCAACGTGCTCGGCAACGTCGCTGAAGCCACCAGCACCTACCCCCCCAAAGGCAATGAGCGCTGCGGCGACCGGTGCGAAGGGCTCGACCCGCTGGGTTTCTGCGATGGCGCGCCCATGTGTAAGGGCAGGTTGAGCCGTATCTTTGAGGGAGGAAGCGCCTCGACACCGCCGCCGGCCAAGGGCTGGCCCGCCGCCGCCGTCACCCACAAGAAGCGGCGACTCGCCAGTCAGGGTGTGCGCTGCGTCTCTGACGATGTTGTGCTGGAATCCCTGCCGTCCGAGTGGGTTCAGTCCCCGCCGCCGGCGCCCACCATGCCGGCCCCCCTCGATGAGGCCGGTCGGGCGATCATGACCGCGATCGCCGAAGACAACATCGATGAGATCCCCGAGTGTGACGATGGCCGACGGGGCTCCAGTCGCACCGATTGTAAGGATCCAACGCACTATATCTACCCGAACGAAGACCGGGCTCCCATCACC
>JBGCER010000448.1:0-12160 GCA_045106515.1 Myxococcota bacterium | reverse complement strand
GTTGCCGGTCTCTTCGGTCTTCACGCCAGCGCTGCAGGACGAGACCTTGTCGCCATAGGTCATGCCGGTGCGACAACGGGCGCCGTAGGTATAGCCTTTGTCCTCGCGCAGGTTCATGTTGACGCGGCTCATGAACGTGCCGCCGAGCACGTCCATGCCAAGGTCGTAGGCGAACCAGTCCGAGTCGGTGCGCTGACCCACCACATTGAAGACGCGAACCACGCTCTGGGCGGCCCCAGGCTTATTAACGAAGTATAAAACAGGCTTTTCAGGCTGTACGACGGTGGGGGCTACGGTCGGACTCTCGATGCCCTCTGGGGCCCAATCGCCGAATCGGGCTTCCAAGATGGGCATGATCTCGTCGGCGCTGACGTCGCCGCCAACTAGGATAACGGCGTTCTGCGGCCCGACATATTTGGCGTGCCAAGCCTTCATTTGCTCCGGGGTCATCGCCTGGTAGGTCGACTCCATGGCGATGCGGCCGCTGTAGGTATTGCCGTACAGCACGCGGCCCTGCACCCGACTCGCGATGCCGTTTGGATCTTTGCGCGCCTGCTGCACGCCGGCGACGTAGCGCCGTTGGAGGATCGTCCATTCATCGGCGGGGAATGTGGGCTCTTCGATGACCAACGCCATCAAATCCAACGTGGGCTCAAGGTTCTTCTTGAGCGATTGTGCGGACACCGTGGCGCCGTCCATGGACGCGCTGGTGTTGAGGTCCGAGGCCATCGCTTTGAGCTTTCGGGAGATGTCGGCTGCGGATAAGTCGCCGGCACCCTCGTTCATCATGTCGAACGTGGTGGAGGCCAGGTCCGGCACGTCGGCCGCGAAGTCCCCCACATTGAAGGCCATCGTGATGTTCACCAGCGGCACTTCGGTGTTCGTGGCCACGACAACTCGAAGGCCATTGGACAGCGTCCTCGACTCGGTCGTGGGCGTCTTGAACTCGCGCATCGGCAGAGGGTCAGGCTTTTCCCTCGCTTTGGTGGGGTCGTGAGCGACGGCTTCCGCCAAGCCCGGAACGACAGGGTCGAGCTCCGGCGCGTCGGGGGCAGGGCAGGCGGACAGGAGCAGGGCCATTACGGGTGTCAGGCGTTGTGCATTCATTTTGCACCTCCGTCGGTCGCTACGGCCGGTGTGTCGTCGTTTCCGGGCGAGATGTGGAGCTCGAAGTGCGGTTGGGTGAGCGTCTTATCGGCCCAGGCTTTGACAGAGTCCGGTGTCACCGCTCGATATCGGGCGAGATCCTTGCCCATATATCCCGGATCTCCATGGTACATATTGTAGCGCTGCAGGGTCTCGCCCTTGCCTTGGATCGTGAGCAGGGATTCATAGAAATATCGTTCGTAGCCTGCTTTTCCGGCGGCGATTTCATCTGCGGTCGGCGGGGCGGTCGACCGCACCTCATCGATGACGCTCTTCACCTCGGCGACGATCTCATCGGTCGTGTGCCCGGGAGCCGCGGTGGCGGTGATCATGTAGCGACTGCCGTAAAGCCCGCTGGACTGCGATGCGCGGATGCTCTTCGCGATCTGCTTTTCTTTCACCAAGCGCTGGTACAGACGGGATTCTTTGCCCTCGGACAGCACTGAGCTCAACAGGTCGAGGTCGGCGTCTCCATCGGCAAAGAAGGCCGGGCTGTGCCAGGCCATCCACACGCGTTGCTCTGGAACATCCTCGGTTTGCCGCACAATGAGGGGCTCCGTGAGGGTGACGGGGGTCACCGAGGGACGCTCTCCGACGGGGCCCTTGGGAATGCCGGCGAAGTTTTCGACGACCAACACCTTGGCGACGGCCGGATCGAAGTCACCTGCGATGACCAAGCTGGCGTTGTTCGGGAGGTACCAGCTATTGAAGAACGCCTTGACGTCGTCCAGTGACGCAGCCGTCAGGTCGGCGTGACTGCCGATGGGCATGTGATGGTACGGGTGGCCTTCTGGGTAGAGGTTGGCCATCACATCTTTGTAGGCCTCGCCATAGGGAGGGTTCTCGTAGCGTTGTCTCCGTTCGTTCTTCACCACGTCGCGTTGGTTGTTGAGCTTGGCTTCGTCGAGCACGGGAAGCAACGACCCCATCCGGTCGCTCTCCATGAACAGCGCCAGCGGCAGGTGCTGCGCAGGCAGCAGCTCAAAGTAGTTGGTGCGGTCGAAGGAGGTCGTTCCGTTGATCGAGGCGCCCACTTCCTGCAGCGGGCCGAAGTACTCGCCATCCACAGAGAGCGAGCCCTGGAACATCAGATGCTCAAAGAGATGGGCGAACCCGGTGAGTCCCTTCTTTTCGTCTTTGGAGCCCACGTGGTACCAGACGCTCACGTACACGATGGGTGTACTGGTGTCTGGGGCGAGGATGACGTCTAGGCCGTTGTCGAGCTCATACTTTTCGTATGGGATCTCCGGGTCATCCTGCGCCGTTGCAGGTACGGCGGAAAAGGCGAACATCGCCAGAAGTGGAATCATCAGGTGCTCCATGGAAGGCGGCAACCCTATCAGCACTGACGTCCGGATCGAGGTCATTGATCTGTGGTGGCCAGGGTGTTCGGTTCGTTCAGGGGTTGCAGTGGGGCTGATGTGTCGTATGCTGCATGCCGATCCCTCCCTCGGAGGCTGCGTGCGTGTTGTGAATGCCATCTGGCCCAGTGTCCTCCTGTTGCCCCTCGTGGGCGCCTGCCTGTCGGACTTCCGATCGACGGTCACTCTCCCCCAGGACTGTGAGCGCCTGTTCTTCTTTGAGGACAAAGACGGCGACGGTTGGGGAGATCCCGACGGTGCCTACGAGCGTGCCTGCGTCGAAAACCCCGACCAGAACCTGACGGCCCGGAACAATCTGGACTGCGATGATTCCGATGCCAGCGTCACCGGCCAGACTGCGGCGCTATGCCCAGAACAGCTCGTGCCCGGCGGCGCCGAGTACTTGGCCTTTGCCGCGTCGGGCTCCGAGTTCGCTGTCGTGGTGCCCACCGATGACTTCGCGCACATTGGGGATGGCGGCGTAGAGACCACCGACGTGACGTGGGCGGATGGCGCGGCCTCGGCTTGCGGCGCGGTGGGTTGGGGCGGTGGATTGGCCACCTTCTCGGATCAGGGTCAGCTCGACGACGTCACTGACCAGCTCGATCTCATTGTTGGAAACAACGGATACGCCGGCTGGGTCGACTTGGTTCCCAATGACGCCAACGACGACTGGGAATGGGTTGGCGAAGAAGGCGAAGGCTTGGCTGTCGACGACGTAGGTCCTTGTGACGCCGATAATTTCCCGGAACCCCAGGGCGATTTGGATCCGGGTCGGCGCATCGCGCTGGTCAAGCGCCCTGGCAATGGGAGCTGGTGCTTTGGGTTCCCGAGCGATGCGAACCACACGCCCGCCGTCGACGGTGCGGTTGAGTACTCCACGCGCGAGGCGCACTTCATCTGCGAGCGTACGCCGCCGTTGGCCCGGTCGTTCAACATTGACCGCGACCCGGCGTCTAACGCGGAAGAGTAGGGCTTAGCCGCAACCACTCGCTGCGACTGGCGTTGGACGCCGCTGTATCCGCCGAATTCGGGTGGTCAGGTCACCGTGTGGCCGGCCGTTCTTTGAAGAGTGGGCGAGGCTGGTATAGACCGCCATCTTGCACCCAAGGACCCTCCGTGGAACCTGCAGTGGCACATGCAACCGGAACCGCTTCATTGCGGTGGGCTCGCTGGATCAGCACGGCGCTGGTCGTGGTGACGTATGCGCTGCTCGTGTTCGGTTCGACGGTCCGTATTCACGACGCGGGGCTGGCGTGTCCGGACTGGCCCATGTGCTTCGGCCAAGTCGTGCCCCCCTCGATGAACTTCGACATCTTCTTGGAGTGGGGCCACCGCGGCCTAGCGGGCATCGTCTCGCTCATTTTCCTAGGGCTGGGTGCGGTACTTGTCAGCGCCAAGGCCCTGCGCAAGCGCTACCTCGCTTTATGGGGCATCGGCGCCGTCGTACTCGCCATCCAGATCGTCTTGGGTGGCCTCACCGTCCTCAAGCTTCTTGCCGAGTGGACCGTGACCAGCCACCTGGTCACCGGCAATACCTTCTGCCTGATCTTGCTCGTCATCGCGATGTTGCTCTGGGATCACGGCCGGGCCGCCCGGCGGACGCCCGCGACGGCGGTGCAGCGGGTGGCGGTTCTGGCGCTCGGCGGGGCCGTTCTCGTTCAGCTCGCCCTCGGTGGCTTCGTGGCATCGAGTCACGCCGGTCTCGCGTGCGGGCCGGTTTGGCCCGAGTGTGGAAATAGCGCCTATTTCCCTACTTTTGAGGGCACTGTCGGCCTTCAGGTCATGCATCGGATCGGCGCCTACACCCTGCTGGCGGTCGCTGTCGGAGTTGCTGCGCTCGGCCGTGGTCGCGGCCGACACGGTGTCGCGGCTGTGGTGGTCCTCGCCTTGGTGGTCGGTCAGGCGTGCCTGGGAATCGCCAATGTGTGGCTGGCAATGCCCGCCCTACTCACCGCGGGCCATAGCGCCGGGGCGGCCTTATCCGTGCTCGCGATTACCTGGCTTGTGTACGAGACCTGGCGGGCGCCCCTGAAGTTGTCGTCATCCGTGCCGAAACAGAGCCAGCCGGGCAAAGACGTGCGCAACGAACGTTCTGGACAGACTGCCCTGGAGGCCTCGTGAGTCAGGTGCCCAACGCCGCCGCTGCGCCTGATCAGCGCAACGCCGCCGCCTGGATGCGCGTCTACTTGGACGTCACCCGGCCGCGGGTGATTGCGCTTGTGCTGTTCACGGGCCTGCCTGTGCTGGCGCTGGGCCGCGCCGTGTGGCCTTCGCCGTGGGAGGCGTTCTGGATCTTGACGGGCACCGCCCTCGCTGGCGGAGCCTCATCGGCTCTGAATGCCTACGTGGAGCGAGAGTCCGACGCCAAGATGGCGCGTACCCGTAGCCGTCCGCTGCCCGCGGCCACCATCGTCCCGCACATGGTGCTCGGATATGGCCTGTTGCTCACGGTGGTGAGCACGGCGATCCTCGCCTGGATCGGCGGATGGCTCGCCGCTGTTGTTGGCTTGGGAACCATCGTATTCTACGTCGTCGTCTACACGATGTGGCTCAAGCCTCGCACGCCTCAGAACATCGTCATCGGTGGCGCCGCTGGAGCCACAGCTCCGCTGATTGCGGCCGCCGCACTCGATGGCTCGCTGACCTTGCCTGCCTGGATCCTGTTCGCGATCGTGTTCTTGTGGACACCGCCTCACTTCTGGGCCGTCGCGCTCTACCGCAAGGCTGAGTACGCCAACGCGGGCTTCCCCATGATGCCCATCGTGGTGGGGGACCAACCCACACGGTGGCGGTCGCTGATCTATACGGTCCTCACGCTGATCGTCTCCCTGGTGCCTGTGGCGCTGGGCGACCTTGGCGTCGTGTACGCGGTCTCCGCCGTCGGTCTCGGAGGCTGGTTCCTCTGGAGCGTCATCGCGTCCATGCGAGCCCAGCACCCCAGCGCGGATCGTCGCGTATTCGCGGTTTCTATCGCGTATTTATTCCTTCTCTACCTGTTGATGATGGTCGACTTGCTGCTCCCTTGGTGAGATTTTCCCGTGCGCTCAACCCACCCCAACCCTGCACCATGCACTGTTCGATTCCATCGGACTGCGGCGGAGATCCGCCTGTGCAACGATGTATGGCATCGCTGGGGAATCATGCACCCTCGCCCCCGCTCGTCCCATCCGATGGGGTCCATGGTGGCCACGACCTTGCCGTCGCGTCCGCGATCGGTACACGCTGCGGCGTATCAGTCTCTTCCTCTGAATTTGAACAGCGAAACCGAACGGAACGGGCCCACGTGGCCAGTGAACAACGGAGTCCGGTCGTGAAGCTCAAGACGTACCTTCCTACTCTCGCGATTGTCGCGACCCTCGCCCTCGCGGCGTGTGGCTCCGACATCTACCCGCACGAGACCAACCCCATGACCACGGTCGATCCGATCACGGACATGGGTCATTCCATTCAAGCTGTGTACGGGACAATCACGTACTGGACGGTTGGAATTGGCATCGTCGTGCTGGCGATCCTCGGCTACATCCTGCTGGCGTTCCGCGACCGCGGGCAGACCGAGCAGCCCAAGCAGATCCACGGCAACCCTGCCATGGAGATCGGCTGGACCATGCTCCCGGTCGTGGTGGTCATCTTCGTCATCGTGCCGACCGTTCGGACCATCTTCGAGATCGGCGACGCCGCCCCTGACGACAAGATCGAAGTCAAGGTCATCGGCAAGCGCTGGTGGTGGGAATTCCGCTACGTGCCCGATGGTGACTTGATCAAGCAAGAGATCGTGACCGCCAACCAGATTCACCTCCCGGCCAACAAGACCGCGTCGTTCATGGTGACCTCGGACTCGGTCATCCACTCCTTCTGGGTCCCACGCCTGGGCGGCAAGCGCGACGCAGTGCCCGGCCGAACCAACCGCATGTGGTGGACCCTGTCCCCGCCGTGCGACTCCGGCGAGGCTCGCTGCTCCGACGAGCAGCCGGCGGACGGCGCCCCGCTCACCTACCTGGGTGAGTGCGCAGAGTTCTGCGGCGAGAGCCACGCTCAGATGAAGTTCGACGTCATCGTCGACACCGAGGCCGACTTCCGCAAGTGGGTCGCGTCCATGGCGGCTCCGACCGAGCCCGCCGACGAAGTCGCGATGGCAGGCAAGGAACTCTTTGGAGAGCTTGGCTGCGGCGGCTGTCATGCCATCGAAGGCCATCCGCGCGCCAAGGGCATCATCGGACCGAACCTCACCAACTTCGGCGAGCGAAATCGTCTGGGTGCGGGTGTGGCTGTCAATGACGCCGAACACCTCAAGACCTGGATCGCCAACCCCGACCTGCTGAAGCCTGGCGCCACCATGGTGTCCAACATCAGCCGCGGTCCTCGGGGCGCGAACGACGGCATGAATGTCGTCGCCATGAACCCGTCGCTCGACACCGACGGTGATGGCTACCCCAACTTCTCAGACGACCAGCTCAACAAGCTCGTCGCCTACCTTCACGCACTTAAGTAGACCCCCGGACGGAGTTCCCCATGGCAACCGTCGCTCCCACGACCGACACAGAAGTCGTACACGAGGAAGAGACCGGGATTTGGTCCTGGATCACGACTGTCGACCACAAGCGCATCGGCAAGATGTACTTGGCCTCGGCCTTCCTCTTCTTCTTGTTCGGCGGGCTGGAAGCCCTGCTCGTTCGGACCCAGCTCATCTGGCCCGATGCAGGCTTCCTCTCTGCTCAAACGTACAATGAAATGTTCACGATGCACGCCACGACCATGGTGTTCCTCGCGATCATGCCGCTGTCCGCCGCCTTCTTCAACTACTTGATTCCGCTCCAGATTGGCGCTCGAGACGTGGTTTTCCCGCGACTCAACGCGTACAGCTACTGGGTGTTCATGTTCGGCGCGCTGTTCATTCAGCTGCCGTTCATCTTGAACCTGATGCCTGGCCTTTTCGACGGCCCTGTCGTTCCTGATGGGGGTTGGTTCGGATATTCCAACCAGACATCGGCCAAGTACAGCCCGGGCTTGTCCATCGACTTCTGGATGATCGGACTGCAGATCGTCGGCTTGGCGTCGCTGGCAGCGAGCTTCAACTTCATCACTACGGTCCTCAACCTGCGCGCGCCGGGCATGTCCCTGTTCCGCGTGCCGGTCTTCACCTGGATGGCCCTGGTCGTGAACTTCCTGCTGGCCATGAGCCTGCCGATGATCACCGTCGGCCTGCTGCTGCTCATGTTCGACCGGAACTACGGCACGAACTTCTACACGCCGGCCAACGGTGGCGACCCCTTGCTCTGGCAGCACCTGTTCTGGTTGTTCGGCCACCCTGAGGTCTACATCCTGATTCTGCCGGCCATGGGCATCGTCTCTGAGGTCTTGCCCACCGCGGCCAAGAAGCCTCTGTTCGGCGCACCCTTCGTCATCTTCTCGGGCATCCTCATCGGATTCATCGGCTTCGGCGTGTGGTCCCACCACATGTTCACCGTCGGTATGGGTCCGGTTGCGGACGCGGCCTTCTCGATCACCACCATGATCATCGCCGTTCCGACCGCTGTGAAGATCTTCAACTGGATGGCCACCCTTTGGGGCGGTCGCATTCAGTTCACGACGGCGTCGTTGTTCTCCATCAGCTTCATCGCGCTGTTCACCGTCGGCGGACTGTCGGGCATCATGCACGCCTCGCCGCCCGTCGACCTTCAGCAGCAGGACAGCTACTTCATCGTTGCGCACTTCCACTACGTGCTCTTTGGTGGCGCGATTATGGGCCTGTTCAGCGGGTTCTACTTCTACTGGCCCAAGATGTACGGGGTGTACCTGAACGAGACCCTCGGCAAGATCAGCTGGGCCGTGATGTTCGTCGGTATGAACCTGACCTTCTTCCCGATGCACTTCCTGGGCGCCCAAGGCATGCCACGTCGCTACTACACGTACGATGCGAACATGAACTGGGAGCTGTGGAACTTCGTGGCCACCATGGGCTCGTACCTTTTGGGCCTGGGCGTTCTCATCTCCACGATCGCCATGGTCATGGGCCTGCTCAAGAAGGGCAAGAAGGCGCCATCGGACCCGTGGGACGGCGCGACCCTCGAGTGGTCACTGCCCACGCCCGTGCCTCACTTCAACTTCCAGACCGTGCCGACCGTCCACAGCGACCGGCCCTTCTGGGACGAAAAGCACAGCGGTGGTCCCCCTGTGAGCCAAGCCAAGATCAACGAGGATCCCCACAAGCATGTGGAAATGCCTCCGCCATCGTTCTGGCCGATTCTCGCAGCCATCTTCACCGGTGGAATCTTCGTGAGCTTCATGCTCGGTAGCGGCCATGGCGCATTCGACAGCGGTGCCTTCATGACCCAACTGGCCGTGCAGGTTCCGTGCATCATCGCCTTTATCGTCTGTGTCCTGCTGTGGGCCAAAGAGGACGCAACGCCTCACTAGGCGAGCGCCTCATCCCTTTCTTGGGCGGGTCCACATCAGGGAACCGCCATCGCTTCGGAGCCAAACGATGTCCTCCACTGCCGAGCACCACCACGGCATCACTACAACGGACGCGGAGAGCCACCACTATGCGGCTCTCGGTGTCGATCACCTGAAGCTAGCCTTCTGGATCTTCCTTGGTTCAGACTGCTTTTTCTTCGGCTCGCTGATCGGTACCTACATGTCCTACCGTGGCAAGAGCCTGGTGGGTCCGTACCCGTTGGATGTGTTCGACGTGAACACCACGTCCATCTCCACGTTCATCTTGCTGATGAGCTCGTTCACCATGGTCCTCGCGGTGTTGGGCGCAAAAACCAACAAGCGCATGATGACCGTGGCCTTCCTGTTGATCACGGCGGTCCTCGGGGCCAGCTTTGTGGGCTTCCAGGTCTACGAGTTCAACCACTTCCTGCACGAAGGCCTGACCCTTCAGGGCAACCTGTTCGGCTCGACGTTTTACGTGCTGACCGGCTTCCACGGCACACACGTGGCGATCGGCGTGCTCTGGCTGCTCATCCAGACCGTCTGGTACATGGCCAGCTGGGTTCGGGGAGACGAAGGGCTTGCCGTTGAAGTCGCCGGTCTGTACTGGCACTTTGTCGACATCGTCTGGATCGTCATCTTCACCATCGTCTACCTGTTGGAGTACACCTGATGGCGACGCACGAACACGACGAGGAGCACAAGCACCATTCTTGGCTGTTTTACACCGTCATCGCGGTCTTCCTCGGACTCATCACCTTCGTTGAACTCGGGCCTCTCTTCGAGTGGTTCTACCTGCCAACCGCAGCTCTACTCGCGCTGTCGGTGGTCAAGTTCGCCGTTGTTGTCGCGCTCTTCATGCACTTGTGGGACGACCCGCCCGTGTTCACCCAGATGTTCGTCGCGCCATTGGTCGGCGGCCTGCTGATGGTGACCGTGCTCATGGTGCTGTTCCAGACGTTCCGTCCGGCACCGTTCGAAGACAGCATGGCCATCCAAGAGCGCTACGGCGACGTCTACGCCAAGACCTGTTCGAGCTGGCTTCGCAGCCACAAGTCCCAGCGGCTGTACTGCGCATCTCCGGCCCTGGACAAGGACCGCGTCGCGTACATGGGCGTGACCCAAGTCGACGCCAATGGCGATGGACAACTCGACCGCATCGAGATGCCGACGATCAAAGAAGTCGACGATGGTGGCTTGGGCGATCGATTCAAGGCGGCCGGCGATGCAGACGCTCAGAAGGCGTTCCTCATCACCGAAGGCGCGACGTTGTACCAGAACAACTGCCAAGCCTGCCACCAAGAGAATGGTCAAGGTGTGGTCGGCACATTCCCGCCGCTCGCCGCCTCGGACTACGAAGGCTACCAGACCCCTGAAGGGCACGCGAACATCGTGCTCAACGGGCTCCAAGGCAAGATCGTCGTCAATGGCACTGAGTACAATGGCGCCATGCAGGCCTACGCCGGTCTGCTGACCGATGCGCAGATCGCCGCCATCATCAGCTACGAGCGCAACTCGTGGGGCAATGACGACGGCTGGATTACTCCAGACAAGGTCGCGTCGCTGCGCTAGCGCCGCTGATCTGTGCTGTGACGCCCGCTCGGCTTGGCCGATGCGGGCGTTTCTGTTTTTGTGGGATGGCTCATAGATGCGGTGTTTGTAGAGCCCGGTTCTGCAACGCGCCGTTGCCGATCCCCCGGTCCGGTCCGAGGGGTGGTTAGGGACGGGATCGAATGATGCTTCTGCTGCCATTGCTGCTCGGTCCTGCGTGGGCCCACACCGGCGCGACCCCCAATCGTGGGGTCGAGACCTGGGACCACTTGCCCGCGCTTGAGCCGGCAGATGCCTGGATTCGCTGGGAGTTTTACCCATCCATCGTGCTGGGCGTGCTCGGGTGCATTGTCCTATATGTGCTTCTCGCGGGCCCTCTTCGGAAGCGGTACAACCTCTCTGAGACCGGCCCCGAGACAAAGGACTGGGTTCGGTTCTTGTTGAGCATGGGTGTGGTCTTTTTTGCCCTACAAGGACCTCTGCACGAGCTGTCGGACCTATACCTGTTCAGCGCTCATATGGTGCAGCACCTGCTGATCACGCTGGTCTTTCCTCCACTGCTCATCTTGGGCATCCCAGAGTGGATGTGGAAGCCGCTGGTACGCATCGAGTGGGTGGCCAGGGTCGGTCGCGTGCTCACCCACCCGGTGGCCGCCTTCGTCATCTCAACCGGCGTGCTGTACGCCTGGCACGTGCCGCGGATGTACGACTGGGCCTTGATGGACCACAACGTGCACATCGTTGAGCACCTGGGCTTCATGTCTTCGGCCGTGATTATGTGGTGGCCGGTGTGGTCTCGCGTCAAGGAAATCCCTCCGTTGTCGGCGGGGTACCGCATGGTCTACCTCTTCCTGTTGACCATCCCCATGAAGGGTCTCGGGGCCATCATCACTGTGAGTGACTACTCATTGTATAGGTTCTACGCCACACAGCCGCGGGTGTGGGGCTTGGACCCGCTGGCCGACCAGAGGTTGGGTGGAGTCATCATGTGGATGCCCGGTGGTTTGGCCATCTGGTTCGCCATGGGAGTGGTGTTCTTCACTAGCTTTTACGCCGACATCGTCCGAGAGCGTCAGGGCGCGGCCTCGGTCGCCAAGGAGGCGGGAGCATGAGAGCGCTGGTCGCCGTAGTCCTGCTGGTTGGCTGCACGCCCACTCCTCCGAAGATCCCGGTCACCCAAGACTTCGGCGAAGAGAAGTCGACTCAGGTCGGCCGCTACAACGTGGCGCTGACCCTCGATCCGGATCCACCCACGTTAGGCGAGCTCTTCGTCGTGCACGCCGACGTCAAGCTCCCCGATGGCCTCGCTGTGGAGACCGGACGGGTGACCCTCGACGCGCGCATGCCGCAGCACGAACACGGCATGGAAACGCGCCCAGTGGTCCGTGAGGGCCAGTGTGAGGACGACACGGACTCTGGTGGCCGCGCCTGTCGCCATCCCGCTGGTCGATATACGGCAGATGGCTTCAAGTTCCATATGAGCGGGAAGTGGACTGTCTTGGTGACCGTGGACGGGCCCGGCGGGCCAGACTCCACTACCTTCATCTATCGAATGCCATGAGGTCTTGTCTGCTGGCGCTCCTGACGCTGGCAGCAGCGTGCACCGGTGAACAAGTAGACACGCCGGTTCTCGGCTCGGGTCCGTGGTCGGCCGCTGAGCGAGG
>JBGCER010000447.1:0-12080 GCA_045106515.1 Myxococcota bacterium | reverse complement strand
CCCCTCGGCTCCCGGCTCCCGGCTCCCGGCTCCCGGCTCCCGGCTCCCGGCTCCCGGCTCCCGGCTCCCGGCTCCCGGCCCCTCGGCTCCCGCCCCCCCCCGGCTACTCGCTACGCCGTCGCCAGCACACTCACCCACTTCCCAATCCCGGCCTCACTGGCATCGGCCCAGCTGTACCAGTTCTTCTCGCCCCACTGGGCATAGGGCGTCCAGTTTTCGCCCTGCTCTTCATAGTCGAACCACTGCTCGCGCAGGTCGGTGTTCCGACCGGTCCGCCGCTCAAACGTGGGCCAGTCGCCACCCGCATCGGGCAGGTTGTCTGCACCATTTCGGATGTAGAAGCCGGCGTGCACCCACAACCCATAGGGGTCGTTGATCAGCAATCCAGACTCGTCGGCCTCGAGCACTCGGATGACGTGGCCGGACCCGGTCATTTTGCCGCCCTCGGCGGTGACGTTGGCGCCTTGGTCGAGGGCGTCGAAGACGGGGCCCCAATCGGCCGCATCGTAGATTTCGCCGTAAATCTCGCCGCCTTCGCTGCTCATGCCCGAGAAGAGGGAGGCGCAGAACTGTTGGGCGTAGGGGTCTTTGTAGTAGGCGCCGCCATAGGTCCGCTTGGCCCAGGTGGCCCAGTCTTTGCCATTCCAGAAGAAGGCGGGGCTGGCGCTGCACGCGGCGGACCAGTCGATGACCTGGAGCAGCTCGATGATGAGCTCTTCGGTCTGCGCATAGTCGGACTTGCCGCCGCGCTCATTGATCAGCTCGATGGCGCGGGTTCGCACGGCGGTCTCGTCGCCTACGGAGTCGATCAGCGCGGCTGCGAACGAGGTCGGGCTGCAGCTGGCATCGCCGCCCACGTGGGCGCTCTCATTGTCGCGCTGGTCTTTGTAGGTGGGGTCATCGGCGTGCTCGACGGCGTCTTCGATCGCTTCTTCGGCAGGGGCCGCCTCTTCTTTGCCGGGGAGGTCGACCTCGGATTTGGTCTCGCCTTCGACGGCCTGGGTCTCGTCGCCCACGATCGCAGTGGCGATGGCGTCGAAGATGTCTGAGCCGGTCTCAAGGCCACTTTCGACGGCGGCTTTTCCGCCTTGCACCGCGGCCTGTCCACCTTCTAAAGCGGCATTACCCGCCGCTTGTCCCAGGTTCAGCGCTTCTTGTACAGCCCCGTTGCCCGCATCGGCCACGGTGCCCACGGCGGACCGCAGCGTCTCGGCGGCGGACTCGGCGGTGCTATTGGCCAGCTCGACCAAGTCGACCGTGGAGGGCACATAGTCCCAGTACGACGACGCTTTTGTCTTATCAGACATGACAGCCCCATTCCGGAGAGCACGTTGTTGTGCGGCGCCGAAGAGAGACGCTCTTTCCAATGTCGTCTCTTCGGGGGGGATTGTCCACCGATTTCTGCTGATATTCGTGGGCTGGGGTGGGAATTGCGAGAATGGCGCCGCAGGCGTACCGGCCTCCAGCCACCGGACGCTCTAGCCCCGCGGTGACGGGAACAGCCAGAGGCCCACCCCACCCGCGCAAACAGGTACGGATGTTCACCAACCTTTGGGGCGCTCTTGGCATACTTCCTCCCTGGAGGTGCCTCTGTCCCTGCTCACCACGCCCGTTCGCCCCGAAGATCGACCCCTGCACGCCGATGTGCGCGACCTGTCCACGGCTCTAGGCCGAGTGGTGCGCCGTCTCGAAGGCGAAGCGGTGTTCGAGGCCGTCGAAGCGCTTCGCAGAGCCACCCGCGCCCGGCGCCATGGCTCGGACGACGCCCTCACGCTCGATGGTGTGTTGGAGCTCGTGCAAGGGATGGATGCGCCCACCACAACCAAGGTCGCTCGGGCGTTCACCCTCTTCTTTGTGCTGATCAACACGGCGGAGCAGGTGCACCGGGCCCGGCGTCGCCGCCACTACGCGCGAACCGACGCGGTTCACCAGCCCGGCTCTATCGGTTGGGCTCTGGCGCTCCTGGCGTCTGGGGGCGCGAGCGCGGATGAGGTGGCCGAGGCCTTGGCCGCCTTGGAGGTCAGCCCGGTGCTCACCGCGCACCCCACCGAGTCCACCCGACGCACGGTGCTCTCGCTACAGGCGCGCTTGGCCACCCTCTTGCTCGACGACGCGGGTGAGCAGCGCACCTCCCGGTTGATCGAGGTGGAAGCGGAGGTCGAGTTGCTCTGGGTCACCGCCGAGAACCGGCCGGACCGCCCTGGCGTGATGGACGAGGTGAGCACGGTCCTCTGGTACCTGGAAACCCGCCTGGCGGACGCCGGAACGCGGGTGCTGCAGGGAGTAGGGGAGGCGTTTGAGGCCACCTTTGGTCAGCCGCTGAAGACCCTGCCTCGCTTGGTTCCCGGAAGCTGGGTCGCTGGCGACCGCGATGGCAACCCCTTCGTCACGCCCCAGACCACCATCGCCGCTGCCCGTCGGGCGAAGCATCGCATGATCCTCCGCTATCTGGACCGCGTCGACGGTCTGATCCAGCGGCTCTCCCTGTCCGTGCGCGTGGTGGGCCTGCCGGACTCCCTGCGAGGCTCCATCCAGCAGGACCGCGCCCAGCTCCCGGAGGTTTACGCGCGCAATGCCCGCCGAGACCTGCACGAGCCGATCCGACTCAAGCTCTCGTTTATCCATGCGAAGTTGGAAGCCACCCGCGACGCCGTCGCCGCCCTCGATGGGGGTGTGGCCACCGACGCCCCCGGCGCCTACCTCGACGCCGCCGCCTTCCGCGCGGACCTGGAGGTGATCCGAGACGCGCTGGATGCGGCCGGCGCCACGCTGGCCCGCCGCCGGTGGGTCGACGCCATCCTCATCGAGCTCACCACCCACGGGTTCTTTGGGTACCGCCTCGATGTTCGCGAAGACAGCGGCGCCCACACCGCCACCCTCGACGCCCTGACCGACGCCGCTGGAATCGACCGCCTCGACCAAGCCGGCATGGTGCGCGAGCTCTTGGGTCGACGCCCGCTCACCGGCCCCGCCGTGCCCCTCCCGGAGGGCCCGGCCAAGTGCCTCGCCGTATTTCACGCCATCCACCAACTGCACCAAGAAGCGGGCCCCGAGGTCGCCGAGACCTATGTGATCTCGATGGCCAGCGGACCTGCGGACCTGCTGCGGGTCTGTGTTCTGGCCCGAGAGGCGGGTCTGGTGGACCTGGCCAGCGAGCCGCCGCGATCGGCCATCGACGTGGTGCCGCTCTTCGAGACGCGCGATGACCTGGTCAATGCTCCTGGGGTTTTGACCCAGCTTTTTGCTGATCCGGCCTATGGGCGGCAGCTCGCGGCCCGAGGCATGCGCCAAGAAGTGATGATCGGGTACAGCGACAGCGGAAAAGACGCTGGAACCTTGCCTGCGGCGTGGGAGCTCATTCGGGCCCAGCTCGCCGTGGCCCAGGTCTGTCGCGAGCATGGCGTGAAGCTCACCCTGTTTCACGGACGGGGCGGCACCGTGGGTCGTGGCGGTGGAAGTCCCGTCTATCGCGGGCTTGTGGCGCTCCCCCCGGGCACCGTCGATGGTCGGATCAAGATCACCGAACAGGGCGAGGTCATCAGCCAGAAGTTCGGTCTCTCGGAGCTTGCCGAGCGCAGCCTAGAGGTCATGCTCACGGGCACGCTCATGGCGAGCCGGCAAGACTGGCGCACGCCGACCTCCGCCGAGCAGCTCGACCTGTGGAGCGGGGTCATGGACCGTATGGCCGCCGCCGCCTTGCCCGTCTTTCGGGGCGCGGTGCACGACGATCCCGCTGTGTACGAGATGTTCCTGAAGTGCACGCCCGTCCGTGAGCTGGCCCATGTGCACTTTGGCAGCCGGCCGGCCTACCGCGAAGGCGGGACGGGAACCATGGCGAGTATTCGAGCCATTCCCTGGATTTTCGGCTGGACTCAGATCCGCCTCATGCTGCCCGGTTGGCTCGGCGTCGGCACCGCGCTCCAGAGCGAGATCGCGGCGGGCAACTTGGAGATCCTGCAAGTCATGGCGCGGGAGTGGCCGGTGTTCGACGACCTGCTCGCCAAGATCGAGATGGTCTGCGCCAAGGCCGACCTGGACAT
This sequence comes from Myxococcota bacterium, assembly GCA_045106515.1. Classification (GTDB taxonomy): domain Bacteria; phylum Myxococcota_A; class UBA796; order UBA796; genus REDI01. Next base: position 8,040 of record JBGCER010000447.1, on the reverse strand, counting down.
CGCCGCGCTCTTCGTGGGCCAGTTGCACGGAGATCAGGCCTTGTTCACCACGCTGACCGCCGAGTTCCAGCGCACCGTCGACGCGGTGCTCGCCATTCGAGGCGCGTCACGACTGCTCGAAAGCAATCCCATGCTTCGCGGCAGTATTGAGCTTCGAAACCCCTATGTTGACGCACTGTCTGTGCTGCAAGTGAGCCTCCTCACCCAGAAACGCTCGGGCCTGCCCGTCGATGAGGCCCTGGGTACCACGCTCAATGGGGTGGCCCAGGGGCTGCGGAACACGGGGTAGGCCCGTGTTCGCCACGACGCTCACTCCGCGATTTTCCGCGAAATAACCACTCCATCGCCGACTCGATGGGTGTAGGGTGAGGAGCGACACGTCGATGAGGGGACCGGATCCGAGCGGTGTTCGCCTCGGCCTGGCCCCTTCCGTTTTCGCTGGCGGCCTCCCATGGCAGACAAATCCCCCAAGAAACAGCCTCAACCCAAGAAGCTGACCACCAAGGAAAAGAAGGCCAAGAAAAACGCCAAGAACGCAGCAAAATCGGGCTCGGGTGCAGGCGCACTGCCGAGCTCTGGCAAGAAGTAGCGCTTCGGTTCGGGGACCGGGCCGCCCATGGCGACTCTGCCTCGGACCGCCCCCTCGCACGGTGTAGGTATGAAGCGCCTTCTAGGTGGCTCCAGACAGATCCTGGTAGAGCATCAGCGTATTGCCATCGGGATCGTAGAAGGTGCAGATGGCGACCATCTCCGGAATCGTCTCAGTCTCCCCGTCGAACCTCACATTCTTGGCCTCTAGGATCGCCCGGGCGGCGGCGAGGTTGTGCACGCCGAACGTGAGCGTGGCGCCCCCGCCGAGGGTCATCTCTTCCACTTGTGAGAGCCCGATGGTCAGGCCAGGCGTTTCGGTGGCGAGCTCCGCCCAACCCATCTCGTCCATCTGATAGTTCAGGGTGAAGCCGAGTACATCCATGTACCAAGCGACGGCGGTGTTGAGGTCACGAACAGGCAGGCCGGCGGTCAGGCCGCCGTCGTAGTTGAGTGGGGAAGGCATGGTGGAGGCTCCTTGGGGGGTGTGCGATTGTTAGGAATCGTTTTTATACTTGATGCCTTTCCGACGCAAGCTATAGCTCCACATTGCTGAATTCCACGCCATTGAGCGCCGCTAGCGCCCTGTCAGAGCTGACCCACAACCGGTGGGCCCTGCCTGTGCTCGCCCACGTGGCGCAGCATGGTGGCTGCAAATTTGTCACGTTGTCCCGGCGTTTGGGCGCGGCACCCGCGAGCTTGCGGCGGGCCCTACACCGGTTGGGTGAGCTGGGGTTGGTCATCCGAAACCCGGGCTATGGCCACCCCATGCGGCCGGAGTACGTGCTGGGTCCGGTGGGGGAGCGAACTGAGGGCCTGGCGTCGTCGCTGCTCCAGTGGATCGAGGCCGATGGGCTCAGCGATGAGCTTCTCAAGAAGTGGCAGTTGCCCGTCCTGGTCGGGTTGGGTTCTGAGCCGTGCCGATTCGGCGAGATCCGAAGAGGCGTGCCTGCCACGCCGCGGGCGGTGACCTTGGCGCTGAAAAGCCATGGTGCACTGGGGCTCGTTTCTCGGCATATTATCGGCGATTATCCTCCAGTTCCGCTGTACGCGGTGACGGGTAGGGGACGGGTAGGTCGTGCGCCTGCTCTGCAGCTCGGTCGGGTTCTGGCCGCTGGCGGAGCCACGCCCGAATAGGAGCAAACCTTTATTTTCGCCGAAGTCCGCGCCGAGTGCTGCATACTGTATGCAATGCGGGTTGCCCCGGAGCCCGCTGCCGTTGCAGCCCCGGGAACCGCCATGCGTTTTTGCTATCGAACCGTTGAGTTTGGTGAACTCGACATTCACGTTCGCACCCTGCGAAACACCAATGAGTTCGCCGATGAGTCCGGCGAGGCAGAAGCCTTGGGGATCCCGCCGGCGAGCTGGCCCCTATTCGGCGTGTTGTGGGACTCGTCGATCGTCTTGGCGTCGATGATGGTGCATCGCAACATCACCGAGTGCCGCATTTTGGAGGTGGGCTGCGGCATCGGCCTGGCGAGTATGGTGCTGAATAGCCGAGGCGCTGACATCACGGCCACCGACCGTCATCCTCACGCCCAAGCCTTCTTGGACCACAATTCGGCCCTCAACGGGGAGTCGCCCATCGATTTCGAGATGCTCGACTGGGCCAACCCTGATGAGAGCCTGGGGCAGTTCGACCTGATCATCGCGAGCGACCTGCTCTACGACCTTGAGCAGGCCGAGCCGCTGTGTCGGTTCATCGATGCGCACGCCTTACCGGTGGCCAGCGTCACTCTGGTCGATCCCGGTCGAGGACAGGCCGGAGCCTTTGGCCGTCACATGGGCCTGAGGGGGTTTAGCCACACCCGCCGTCACGCCAAAGATGACGCTGCCCTGAGTTTTGGCCGGGAGCATGGACCTAGACTTCAGATCCACAGCTTTGAACGTGGGTGAGCCCGGCGCGGCTAGCGCGCGCTGCGCATCGCCGTCCACAGGTGGACCAATGCCGCGTCTAGGGTGGCGAGGGTGAGGGCTTCGCTGTCCCCCCACGCCCAGAATGACAGCATGAGCTGCTGACCCTTCTGGCGGGCCGCGGGCCCCGGAAGTTCGGTGAACTGCACGTCGACGAGCGAGACACCGACGATGGCCTCCAGGTCCGGTCCCAGCTGGCTCAGAGCATAGGCGACCTCTTGCGCCATGCCGCCGACCCGCTCAGGCGATGTGTTGGCCTGCAGGTCTCGGAACAGCACCATCAGTCGCCCAGACGTCTCGAATTGGCGCTCCGAGTGGGGCCCCTCGTTGGGGTAGACGCCGCTGAAGGCGCAGTCGTTGGACTCCAGGGCGCTGTCGGGGCCATTGAGCCACTCGATGAGCTGGTAGAAGGTCTCTGTGCTGGCGTGCCCCGCCCACGGTTTCAGGTCCTCCAACGAGGTGCGGATCTGATCCGGGTGCTCTCGAAAATTGTAGTATCTTCCGGTGTTGTCGTGCTCTGCGTCGATCCAGGGATGGGCGCGCAGGCGGAGCTGCTCGGGCTGCCGAAGTTCAAATACCTGCATGGTCTCCAGGGCGGCGCGCGATGCACCGGGCGTGCTGAATACCACCAACGACATAGGGGTCGCCGCGAGGCCACCATGCGAAAGACCATTCAGCTGACCCATCCGCGCCACAAGCCGCCCCAGGCCTTGGCTGCCGTGAAGAATACGATCCGCAAATACTTCAAGCGCGAGCGCCGCAAGGAGCTGCCGGAAGAGGTGGACTTCTGGGACTTCGACTGCCGCGTGGGACTGACCGAAGACGCCGCAGAGCCCGTGAAGCCCGGCGAGGTCATCAAGGCCATCGATGCGCTAGCCACCGACGGCGCCCAGGCGGTCTATGTGGAGATCTTGGCAAAGCCGGGAATCCGTGCCCCAAAGCCCGAGTAGGCGCTGCGCCCTAGGGGCACTCCACATAGTTCAGGTACATGTCTGCAAAGAAGTATGAGTAGTGCGCGAAGCCTTCGGCGGGGATGGCTGCGTTGGCGTTGAAGACGTCTTCGGCGCCCGCCAATCCGCCGTCCTTGTTCTTGCAGAGCCACTCCCCGGAGAAGTACTCGGTGCCCGCCGAAAACTCGGGGTCTTCGAAGGCGAAGATGGGCAGGAGCTGCACCGGCTTTGACGCGTTGCGGTAGTGCTCGAAGCGGTCCTCGCCATAGGTCGGCGCCGTCTCGGGCGTGTTGGTGTAGGTGTGCAGCAACACCCGATCCACGCGCTGGCTGACCATCTCGGCGATGCAGCCGGCATCGTCCAGGTCGGGGTTCCCACAGCGTTCCGCGACGCCGGGCGTCTTGTGCAACCACCCTTGGTAGGTGGCGAGCATGAGCGGCTCTCCGTCGCGGTTGAGCAAGTTGAGCGCGCCCATATGGTCGAGCGTGTCGATGTAGGCGTCATAGTCGCCTTCGGTCTGCCAGAACTCGATCTCGGTGAGCATGCCGTCGAAGCTCGCGTCGGGATCGTCGCGCAGGGCATTGGTCTGGTAGGTGGCGATCCGGTCAAACGCGGCGTTATTCGAGCCAATCGCGATGGCGCGCTCCACGCCGAGCCCCCGAGCCTTCTTGATGAATGCGCTCAGGCTCGCGGTTCGCCCGGGGTCGGTGAGAACCGCTCGCATATTGTAGAAGGCCACCTCAGTGACCTGCTGCTCGGCGATGAAGTCCAGGGCCATCTGGGTCTTCTTGGCGTCGCCTAGGGCTTGGTAGTGGTGGGACTCGGGTTCGAAGGTCAGGCGTCCCACGCCGGTGGCCCACAGCGACATGTAGACCATGCGGGGCGGTGGGGAGGGCTCCACGTCGGTGTCGGTGTCGGTGTCCGTATCGGTATCCGAGTCCGAGTCCGAGTCCGAATCAGCGTCGGTGTCGGCGTCGGTGTCGGTTTCGGAGCTCGTGTCGATGTCGCTCTCGGTGTCTGCGGTGGGCGTGCACGCCGCGAGCAGGGTGGAGAGTGTGCAGAGGCGGATGAGGGCGTGTGGGGTCATATTGGGAGTCTATGCCGCCCCATCCGCGCGTGTGGCCGATTCCCCAAAGAGAAGACCCCCGGCCGCGCCGAAGCGCGACCGGGGGTCAATCGGTCAGACCGGGAAGGTCTACCAGCGATCGCCGCCGCGACCACCGCCGCCGCCGTAGCCGCCGCCGCCGCCGCCGTAGCCGCCGCCACCGCCGCCACGTCCGCCGCCGCCGTTGTAGCCGCCGCCGCCGCCGCCGCTACGGCGGGGCTTGTCTTCTGCGATGTTGACGCGGATGGTGCGACCGTCGAGGTCGGTGCCGTCCAACGCGCCCACGGCCGCACCTGCTTCGTCAGCAGTCGTGAAGGTCACGAAACCGAATCCACGGCTACGACCCGTCTCACGGTCAGAGATGACCTTGGCTTCGGTGACAGTTCCGAACCGCTCGAAAGCGGCCTGCAGACCATTGTCGTCCGTGCCCCAGGAAAGGCCACCAACAAAGAGCTTGTTGCTCATCTTGTACTCTCTCATACAGGCCCGGCTGGCGATAGTTCGCCGCTACCGGACCCAATCTTCGTCGAAGACCGATGTCTTCGTAATGGAACGTCCATCATGTCCGACTGCCGCCCGTGAACCCTCGTGGCCCGCGAACGCGTCTGACAGGGGCCTGGTATGGTGTGCACGCACGATGCGCCATGAAAACCTGTCGAGGTCCGTGTCACGTGCGGCGTGACCTGGCGGGCGCCAGTCGCGGACGTCGGTGCATGTCGGCCATTCTTGGCTAAGAATAGTATTGGTTGAATCAAGGCTTTTATCGGACAGGTGGGGTGGCAGAACCCTAGGCCGACCGCACCAAGCCCGGCAGGGCCAGGGTCGAAGAGAATCCGGGCAAGGTCGCTTCGATGCCTCTTCGATCGAGTCCCAGGTGGTCCCTGAGGACGCCCGCCAGGACCGCGCGGATGTCGGTGGTGGCTCGCAGATCCCGGTTGCCCACCTGTTCTTTCGGGCTCAGTCCTGGCCAATCGGCGTGGACCCGGCCGCCGTTGACCGCGCCGCCCAGCAGGAAGCCGGCGCTGCCGATTCCGTGGTCCGTCCCACCCGTTCCGTTTGGCGAAATCGTCCGACCAAACTCGGTGAGTACCACGACGGCGGTCTGGTCCCACGCATCGCCCAGAGCCGTCCGCAGCCCCACCAAGCCCTCGGCCAGGCCACCCAAGCGTCGGGCCAAGGCCCCGCCCGTGGTGCCTTGGTTGGCGTGGGTGTCCCAGCCGCCGACCTCGATCGCCACGGCGGTGGCGCCTTCGGGGTGGGTGGTGACGTTGGCCAGGGTCTGGATCACCCGTCCGCCGAACGACCCTCGGCGACCTTCGGGGGCGGTCTCCGGGAGCAGGGTGAGGGACTCGCGGCCCATGCGCAGGGCCTGCTGCAGGTCGGGATCGCCACCGTAGAGGGTGTCGAGGGCGTCGAGCAGGCCATCGTTTGCGGCGCGTCTTCGGTTGGGGTCCAGGGCGAGCACGGGCGCTGAGCCGCGCAGGATGAGCGGCACGTTCGCGCCCAGGCTGACCCCCGTGCTGTGCGGCAGGGCGGCCATCGCGCGGTTGAGCCAGCCGTCGCGGGCACCGTTGGGGCGGTCGGAGCCATTGTCGAGCACGTCCTGAGCGTCGAAGTGAGAGCGCTCTTGGTAAGGCAGGCCCAGGGCGTGCAGAGGGAGGAGCTGCCCCTCTGCGAACCACGGAGCGATCGGCGAGAGAGCGGGATGCAGGCCGAAGGTTCCGTCCAAATCGAGCACACTTGAGGACGGCAGGGCCAGGCTGCCTCGGGCGTGCTCATACGCGGGGTCTCCATAGGGCACGACCGCGTGTAGGCCGTCCATTCCGCCTCGAAGTAGCACCACAATTAGCCGGGGAGCCAACTTGGGTCCCGCGCGACCGAGGCTGGGCAGGCCCAGCGTGGCGAGGGCACCGGCGGCCGCGAAGAGTCCGAGCACTTGGCGTCGATCGAGCATGCTCATCTCCGGTGAAAGGCAGGACTGGCCAGGAAGAGGATCAGGCCCCGACGGGCGGGGGCGGCCCCGATCTGGGCTCGCTCGGAGGGGGAGAGGGTGTCGCCCACAAGGTCGATCCCAAAGGCCAATGGGTCGGTGACTTGGCCGCGGGCCTGGTTGGCCACCTTCACCGCCAGGTCGACGCGCCCGAGCATGTTCTGGGGGCCCAGCCACGCCGTCGCCACGTCATCCCACCCGGCGGGAGAGGGGGCACGCGCCACGTTCTGTCCGAGCTTGGACGATGCCTTGTGCATGGCGGCCCCATCGTGCGCTTCAACGGCGCGGGCCGCGCTCACCACCAAGTCTTGGGGGGTCTTGAGCTTGCCGGTCTGTGGGGTCCAGGACGCGGGGTGCTCGATGAGGGTTTTGGCCACGCTCGCCAGGTTGCCCTGAGACTCGGTCCACGCTCGGACGAGGGCCTTGACCAGCGCGGGAGGCGGATCGTCGGCGACGAAGTGAACCGCCAGCTTTCGGCACAGGTGAGCGGCGGTGCTCGGATGGGTGCCCAGGCTCCGGATCGCCGCCTCGCCAGCGGCCCGGCCTTGCGGGGTGCCCTGGCCCAAAAGCATCTTTGTACCAGGCTCATGGGCGCGTGCGCTGAAGCGGAACGTGCCGCTGATGAGCTGCTCGGCGTTCCTGGGAACGCTCCACCCTGTAATTATTTTGGCCAAAGCGATAATATCGGCTTGGGTATAGCCGCCGTTCACCCCCAGCGTGTGCAGCTCCAAGATCTCTCGGGCGAGGTTCTCGTTGAGCCCGCGCGCACCCCGAGCCGCGCGGCTGCTGGGACCGACGGACCGGACATTGTCGAGGTACAGGAGCATGGCCGGGTGCTGGGCCACGGCGAGCATGAGATCGCCGAACCGGCCGAGCACGTTGGGGCGAAGGGCATCGCGCTGGAAGGCGCCCCACAGCGGCATCACCTGTCGCTTGGCGGCAGAGACGGTGAAGTGGTTGCTGAAAAACGCGAGCCATCGATGGAAGAACGGCGTTTGCGTCAACGCCAGGCTCGTCCACCACGCCTGCACGTCCGCTCGGTGCAGCGCTCCCGCCAGATCTCGCATCGCCATGCGGTCTTGGCCCTTGGCCGCAAAGAGCCGCCTGGCCACCTCGTGGGTCGACGGGAGGGCGGCCTCGTGGGGCAGGGGAGACGGCGGCGCCTTCACCTGATCGAGCAGCCACCGCTTCGGATCGGTGAGTGCCGCGGCCTGACCGGGGCGGGCGCCGAGGCCGAAGCGGTTGAGGGCGAGGTGGGCGTTCACGGTCCGACTCCAGGGCAGGCCTTATAGAAGACGCATCGCGTCGGCTCATATTGTGCGGAGTTCTGTCTTGCGGGTCCGCGCGCATCAGGTCTAGACTCTCGACGAACCCGCACCACGAGGAGGACTCTATGACGACCGATGTCTTCCGCGCCGGCGCCCAGCGCGCCCGCGTCGGCCTCCTGTGTGGGGTCTTCGAGTAAAAACCCCCTCGGTTTTCCGCCGAACGGG
>JBGCER010000446.1:0-5240 GCA_045106515.1 Myxococcota bacterium | reverse complement strand
GGTCTTGCGACTGGGCCTGTCCAAGGGACAGACGCTCTGGGTGTCTCGTGGGGGCTTGCTCTCCTATCAGGGCATCGACTGGCGTCTTCGTGTGCCGGGCGGGGCGGGCAAGGCCGTGGGCCGTATGCTGACGGGTGAGGGGGCGTCTCTGGTTCATGTGACGGCTCACCGAGACGATGCCAACGTCATCGTCTCTGCGAACCAGCCGGGCAAGCTGGCCACGTGGGATCTGGATCGGGGACCCATCGTCTGCACCAGCGGCAGCTTCGTGGCCGCGTTGGGCCAGGTGGACATCGATGTGACCATGGCGCGGTCGGCGGGCGCTATCGCCTTTGGAGGCGCGGGCCTCTTCCTTCAGCGTTTATCCGGCACGGGCATCGCGGTGGTGCACGGGGCGGGGGACTTCATCCCGGTGGAACTCGCCGCCGGTGAGACCCTGCTCGTGAGCACCGGAAACCTGGCGGTGTTCTCGGCAGACGTCAAATATGGCGTGCGCGGCACGGGAGGCTGCATCAAGGGCCTGCTCGGTGGCGAGGGCCTATTTATGACTGAGTTGACCGGGCCGGGATGGGTGATGCTCCAGTCGCTGAAGAAGGAGCCCAAAGTCAAAAAGGCCGGTGGGAAGTAGCCTTTCTGCTAGGAGCCTCACCGGATCCGGAAGCGAACATCGGCCCCGAAAGCGCCCTGGACGGTATCTAGGGTTGTACGCACCTTGTACCCGTTTTCCACCCGCCAGGGCAGGGCCCAGAAGGCTCGACTCCAGAGCCGAAGCTCGACGGATGTGTCGACCTCGATGTCGAAGGCCATGCCTGCCTGCCATCCCAAGCGTTCCGCGCGAACCGCCTCTTTGGTTCGGGATGCGTCCAACACATCTGGAAGGTCGATCCCCGAGATGATGGACTGGGGACTGAGGTAGCCAAAGCCTGTGTGCAGGTCTAGGTCGGCTCTGCTCGTTCCGGAGCTGGGCGCTCCGAGCCGGATTTCGACGCCCCCGCGCACGTCTAGGGTATGTCCGGGACGCACCCGCAAGTTCACGTCGCCGCCGGCGCCATCGGAAACATCGACGGACCGAGGTGTGGTGAGGCGCCAGTCAGCGGTCATGTACGGACTGCTGCGCTCGTGATCGCGACTGAACGCGGCGGCCAGCCGGTACGTGGGGCCCCCTTCGCCCACCCCGCGCCGCCCATCGCCATTCTCTTCCCAGAAGGTGCGACCCGGCGGTGTGCGAATGGCCACGTCTAGACGCCAGGTGACCTCGTGCTTCTTGGCGAAGGTCTCGCTGAACGGCTGAAAGGCCATGCCTAACCAGACGCCTTCTAGGCCTCCGCCCTTGAACACGGGAGGCTCCGAGAGTTCCTCTCCGGCCAGGAAGCTGCCACGGCCGGTGTCCGGGTCTGCAACCATGGTGCGGCTCTGCAGATGCTCGATGGACTGCTGGGGCACCACCTCTGCGCCGACGGTGAAGGCCACCCCGTCGACCACGGAAAACACCCCACCGAGGAGCAGCTCGTGGCGCATGTCGCGGCGCCGACCCACTTCTTCTTCGGCTTCAAGGCCGTCTTCTGCGAGGCCTGCCCAGGTTAGACCCAGCTCATACCCCACCGATACATCGGCCCGTAGAGCGGGGGGAAGCTCGGTCTCGCTCGCCCCAAAGGCGGTCAACGTCAGCAGGATCAGCATGGACAGACGCTAGCACGTTGCATCGCGATGGTGCCTGGACGGCTCATGGGTCTCGGAGTCCATAGTCCTTCATTTTGGTCTGGAGGGACTTGCGAGAGATGCCCAGGCGCCGCGCGGCCCGGGTGACGTTGCCGTCTTCGGCGCCGAGCACGCGCTGAATGCGCACGCGCTCAAGCTTGGCGGTGTGCACCCGCACATACTCCTTGAGGCCCATGTCATCGAGGTCTTCACCGGCGGTGACTTGGACGTGCCCCCGGCGCAGTCCAGGCAGGTCTGACAGGTGGATGGTGTCGCCCTCGATCAGCAGGACTGAGCGCTCCATCAAGTTTTCGAGCTCTCGGATATTGCCTGGCCAATTATGTTCGAGCAACGCCGCGAGTGCGTCTGGGGCCACCCTGCGTACATCTTTGCCGAGGCGCTCGTTGAACCGCCGCAAGAAGTGCTCGACCAGAAGCGGGATGTCCTCGATTCGATCCCGCAATGCCGGCAGGTGAATCGGGATCACGGTCAGCCGATAGAAGAGGTCTTCGCGGAAGTCTCCGGCAGTGTCGGCCTCGGCCAGGTCCACGTTGGTGGCGGCGATGACACGCACGTCGACGTCGAGCGTTCGAACGCCGCCCACGCGGTCGATCTGTCCTTCTTGGAGGGCACGAAGGATTTTCACCTGCATGTCCTTGGGCAGCTCGCCGACCTCGTCCAAGAAGAGAGTGCCTCCGTCGGCAATCTCGAATCGACCGGGCTTACTGGTGACAGCGCCGGTGAACGACCCTTTTTCGTAGCCGAACAGCTCGGCCTCGAACAGGTTTTCGGGGATCGCGCCGCAGTTGATCTGAATGAAGGGTCCGGCCGCGCGAGGGGAGCCCTCGTGAAGGGCGCGAGCCACAAGTTCCTTGCCGGTGCCGGACTCTCCCGTGACCAGGACCGTTGTGGGAGAAGGAGCGACCTTTTCAACCAAAGAGAACACATCCCGCAGTGGGGCGGACTCACCGATGATTCCGCTGCCCATACCCTTTTCGCCAACAAGATGGTGTCGGGCGTTGCGGCTCTCGGTGGCCAGGGCTTTGCCCACGACTTGGGAGATCTCTTCTTGGTCGAAGGGCTTGGTGACGTAGTCGAACGCGCCCTGCTTGATGGCCTCGACCGCGCTGTCGACGGTGCCATGGGCGGTAATCAAAATGACGGGAAGGCCCGGCTGGTTGTGTCGGACCCAGTGCAGAAGCTCCATTCCGCCGACCACGGGCATCTGAAGGTCACTGATGACCACGTGGTAGATGTCGTCTTGAAGGGCAGAGATCCCTTCGGCGCCATCGGACGCGGTCTCGGTCTCATAGCCCATTCGCCGCAAATATGCAGTTAGCACCTTGCGGATGCTGGGTTCGTCATCGACGATCAAGATGCGGCGGGTCATCGGCTTGCGCCTCCGGGGACCCGTCGGGGGTACCACGTCGGGCGCGGGCCTACAAAGCGTTGACGCCGTGGAGGATCCAAAGGGGGGTCTTCGCGCTATCCTGTGGCGGGTCTGCCCAGGCCGACCCCGGTCGGTCAGGAGATGTCGCGACACTTACTCGGTGCGAATCAATGCACCCCGTCGCGCGTCTCTGTGGCCACGATGCCCCATGGAGGATCTGTGTTCGCTTCCAAGAAGTTCGCCCCCGCCACGCTCCTGAGCCTTGCCGCTACCCTCGTGTGCTTGGCCGTCCCGGCCTCCGCGGGTGAGCCCGTTCAGGACTTCACGCTTCGCAGCACCGCCAATCAGAACGTCGCCCTTCGAGACCACAAGGACAAAGCGGTCCTGCTTCAGTTCTGGGCCACCTGGTGTGGACCGTGCAAGGTCGAGATGAAGCACGTACACGAGATGTACGTGGAGATGAAGAAGGAGGGCAAGCCCTTCGAGGTTCTCTCCATCTCCAGCGATGATGCCCGTCAAAAGGCGCAGGTCAGCCGGTACATCAAGCAGAAGCAGTACACCTTCCCCGTGCTTCTCGACCCCGACGGCAAGGTCACCAATATGTACAACCCGACCAAGACCTTGCCTTACAGCGTGCTGATCGCCAAAGATCACACCATCGCCAAGCGTTATAGTGGGTACAACCCAGGTGATGAGAAGGTTCTTCACGCCGACGTCGTCGCCGAAGTCAGCAAGTAGAGCAGCGCTGTCGCGATCGCCGAGCCTGGACGGGAACACCCGCCGGGTCTTGCGTGTCAGAGAGTCGCTCTCGACCCCGCCTATCCCCCTTTTGATGTGTTTCCTGCCCAGAGGTTGTCTGTGAACAAGCCGCTTGCCTCCTTGATGACTGTCGCTGCGTTGATGATCGCTGGCTCTGCGTCCGCGGCGCGGGTCAAGCCCGTTAGTGTCGACGCATCTTCGTCGTACCCCCCCGAGAATGGCGCGAGCTACGATGCCAAGAAGGCCAATGATGGCAAGGCCGCTACGGCCTGGATCGAGGGCGACGAAGGCAGTGGCTTGGGCTCTTGGCTCAAAATGTCGGTCCCCCCTGGCACCAAGCTCACCGGCATCAAGATGTGGGCCGGCTACTGGTACAGCTACGACTTCTGGACGCGGGCGAATCGACCCAAGACGGTCGAGGTCAAGTTCTCGGATGGCTCCACGGAAATGCTGGACCTCACGGACAAGATGGAGGCTCAGGTTCTGAAGTTCGCCAAGCCCCATGATACCTCGGAGATCCGGATCCGAGTCAAGGCCATCTATAACGGAAATACCTGGTTTGATACTGCAATTTCCGAAGTCCAGCTCATGGATGGCAACGATGACGGCTTCGCGACGGCCAAGGGCTTCGCGATCAGCTCGAAGTTGCCTGATGATGGAGATGGAAACTACAATCCTGCGAACGTGGCCGACGGCGTCACGGACAGCATGTGGTGCGAAGGCAGCAAGGATGGAGATGGCACAGGGGAGTGGGTCGAGGTGGAGTTCGGCACGTCTCGCAGTGTGTCCAAGGTCAGCCTGGTCAACGGCGTAGGCGGCAATCTTGGCGCCTGGATGAAGTCCAATCGCGCCACCAAGGCCACGCTGACGTTCTCCGATGGCTCCACCCAGTCCATCGACGTGAAGAACAGCTTCACGAACCAGTCCATCTCCTTTCCCAGCAAGACCACCAGCAAGGTGCGCCTCACTGTGGACGAGGTCTACAAGGGCAAGGAGTACAACGACCTGTGCATCAGCGAGATGTACTTCGAGTAGGTCGCGGCGCTACTCGGCGCTGCGCAGCGGCGGCAGGAAGCGCGCTAGCTGCGCCAGGCCCCCGGCGGACCTAAGGCCTGTTGGCAAGTAGGGGAGCGGCCATACTGGGGCGCCATTCGCCGCGCTCGACAGCTCTCTTGAGGCGGCATTGTGACGGTCGGCGGTGGCGTCTCTGCGCTCTGCGTGAGCCTGCAGCGCCGGCCGCCAGACCGCCCACTCGGCGGCGCTGACGTGGGCTGGAGGCCCTGAAGTCCAGGTGTTGTCGGACACGCCGGCAGCCGCGAGGAACCGGCTGACGACGAAGCCAACGAGGGAGAGGGCGGCGGTGTCGGCCCGGTCGTGGTAGGCGAGGGCGGCC
>JBGCER010000445.1:0-5962 GCA_045106515.1 Myxococcota bacterium | reverse complement strand
GCTGGACGTCGATCGGCTCGATTACCTAGTTAGAGACGCTACATTTTCGGGTGCCCGCTATGGGCAAGTGGATGTGGACTGGCTCATTAGCCACTTGGTGGCCCAACCGGTTGATGGTCGGGTGACTCTTGGCCTAGATGCCCGTGCACTCTATGCTTTCGACGATTTTCTGATCTCGCGCCACCACATGTTTTTGATGGTGTACTTCCACCACAAGAGCGTGGTCTATGAAGAGATCTTGCGTCGACATGTCATCGATCCGGGGTGCGACTGGGCATTGTCGGCGGACCTCGATGAATACCTCAGGCAAGACGATCTGGACCTGTGGAGCCACCTGCGTCGGTCCCAAGGACCTTGGGCACGGCGCATTGTTCAGCGTCGGCCGTACAAGCGAGTCTTGGAAGTGCACGGCTCGCCGGCCCAAGTCGATCTTTCTCGGGAACACGCGGTGCTGACGGACGCGGGCATCGACGGGTTCCTGACCAGCAGCACAGGCCGCCTGTCTCGCTACGAGGTCTATGGGCAGAAGCGGCGAAAAGCACCCAGGATCTTGGTCGTTGAGCGAGTGCCCAGCGTGCCGCGGCGCCAGTTCAACCTGCCCGGGCTTCGCGCCGAACCCGATGTGCAGGTCCTCGCTGACGCCACCGCGGTGTTCGAGCGCTACGCCGATGCCCGGCGTGTGGCCCGGCTCTTTGTGTCGCCCGAAGACGTAGGCCGCGCCGAGGCCGTGCTGGGCGTGCAGGCGGGTTAAGCGCGGGCTCCCGCACACACCCTGGAGAGCCCCGTGATCGGCTTTGAATTGTCCGAAGAGCAGCAAGCGATCTTCGATATGGCCAAGGACTTCGCCAAGAATGAGATCCGTCCCGTAGCCGAACATCACGATCAAACGGCAGAGTACCCATGGGAGGTGCTGCGCAAGGCCCACGAGGTTGGGCTGCTCAATATCCACGTCGAAGCCAAATATGGCGGCATGGAGCTGGGTGCGCTGGATGGGGCGCTGGTCGCCGAGGCCCTGGCGTGGGGCTGCACGGGCATTGGAACCGCAGGTGAGGCGAATGGTTTGGCGCTTCAACCTGTCATTATGGGCGCGAGCGATGCGTTGAAGCGCAAATACGTGGCGCCCATGATGGAGGAGCTCAAGCTCGCCGCCTACGCGGTCACCGAACCTGGCGCGGGCTCCGACGTGGCGGGCATGCGCACGACCGCCGTTCGCAAGGGCGACAAATTTATCCTGAACGGCTCCAAGATGTGGATCACCAATGCAGGCGTCGCCGATTGGTTCTTCGTGGTCGCCTACACCGATCGGGAAAAAGCCCACCGGGGCATGACCGCGTTCATCGTGGAGAAGGACTGGCCGGGCGTCGAAGTGGGCAAGAAAGAGATGAACATGGGCCAGCGGTGCTCAGACACCCGCGGCATCACGTTCACCGACGTGGAAGTGCCCGCCGAGAACATCGTGGGCACCGAAGGCGATGGGTGGATCTTGGCCATGAAGGCCTTCGACCACACCCGCCCCCAAGTGGCTGCCGCCTCCGTCGGCCTGGCGCAGGCCGCCATGGAGCACGCGCTGCGATATGCCGGTGAGCGAAGGACCTTTGGAAAGCCGATTTTTGCCCACCAGGCGGTGCAGTTTATGCTCGCCGAGATGGCCATGAATATCGAAGCGGGACGGCTGACCGTGTGGAAGTCCGCCTTCGAGATTGACCAAGGCCGACGCAATACCTACTACGCGTCCATCGCCAAGGCCTTCTGCGCCGACATGGCTCACAAGGTGGCGACCGACGCGGTGCAGGTGTTCGGCGGTTATGGCTACAACGCCGAGTATCCCGTCGAGAAGCTGCTTCGGGACTCCAAGATCTTCCAGATCTACGAAGGCACGAGCCAGATTCAGCGCATGATCATCGCCCGTGAGATGAAGAGCCGGTAGGGCGCTACTCGTGGGGGTGGGCGCCCTCGACGTTCCGCTCCCCGGCGGGGATCCTCACGGCGAGCTTGTTCTCGGTCGGGGGGAGCGGGCAGGTGGCGTAGGGCGTGAAGGCACAAGGCGGGTTGATGGCCTTGTTGAAGTCCAGCTCGACGTTGCCATCCGCATCGGCCGCCTTCGCCGTCAGGAACCGGCCGCCGCCATAGGACTCGGGCCCATTGGTTTGGTCGCCAAAGACGATAAAGAGGCCATTGCCGCTCATGACCGGGTGCAGCCAGTGTTCCTGGCCGTTCAAGGTAAAGCTGAGCAGCCCAGGGGAGGGCTCTTCGGAGGTGGTTCCGATCACCGACGGCAGGGTGAGGGTGACCTCGGAGTCGTGGGGGGTGAGCTTCGCCATGACCTTGAGTGATGGGTCGACCGGGTAGCGCGGGATGCCGGCAAAGTTCGTGCGCGCCTCGGCCTTGGGGTCTTTGACCCGGATGCCATAGCGGTCTGCCCGCTGCACCAGGTAGAAGGTCACCCCATTATGTTCCAGCTTTGTCGGGCCTTTTTCGTGCGAGTCGGCGCGCAGGTCTACGGAGCCGACCACCGGTTGCCCGTTTAGGGTGACCAGCGCTGAAGCGGATGGTGTGAAGGTCACATTGGCCCCGGCCTTTCGCAGGATGCCTGTGTCGACGCTGGCCCGAGGGAGCCGAATGGGATCATCGGCGTCGCTGCCGACCTCGTGGAGCCCGTCTTCTTCGAGCCAGAACAGGCCCGCGAGGGAGAGCCATCCGTCGGGCGCCTTGAGCGCGGCGACGCGGTCCGCGTGCCACAAGTTCACCGCCGCCACATAGGCGGGGTCGGCGGTGGTGGCGGTCTCCGGTGCGGAATCCGTAGGCACCGCCGTGCCCGAGGGCGTGGAGCCCCCTACGCAGGCGGTGAAGAGGAGCCACGCGAGAGGGGCGCGCACCTACTTGGCGCCCGAGCAGTCCGTGGTGAGCGCCATGTTCGTGTCGTCACAGTCGTCGGCGTTGTCGGCGTAGCCGGGGCCAGCGATGCAGGACATGGTGGTGAGCTCTTCATCGGGGTTGCCGAAGCCATCGCCATCGGTGTCGGACCAGAACAGCGAGAAGGTCGCGGGGTCGACCGAGATGTCGGCGTCGTCGATGTCGCCATCGCAGTCATTGTCGATGCCGTCGCAGATCTCGCGGACGAGCGGGCTGATCTCGGACGTGGTGTCGTCGCAGTCCGAGTTGTCGAGAACGAGCCAGTCGGCGGGTGTGCACGCGGGCTCGGGCCGGTCGGGATCGCCATAGCCGTCGTCGTCGAAGTCCCAGTAGTAGGTCGTCGCGTCGAGAGGGTTGTCGTCCACCTCGTCATTGCAGTCATTGTCGAGTCCATCGCAGACTTCGTCGGCGCCTGGGAAGACGCCAGCCTGGGCGTCATCGCAGTCATCTGCGTTGTCGACGTAGAAGTCCGGAGCATCACAGGCGACGAGCGACGTATCGGGGTCGCCATAGCCGTCTTCGTCGCCGTCGACGTAGAAGGTGGTGCCGTCGGATGTGCCGCGCTCGTCCACCAGGCCGTCGCAGTCATTGTCGACGTCGTCGCACAGCTCTTCGGCGCCGGGGGAGACTGCGGCGTTGTTGTCGTCGCAGTCGACTAGCTCGTTGTAGCCGTCTCCATCCGCATCTGCTGCGTCAGGGTTTGGGGTGATGACCGGATCGCCTACACAGGCGCTCAAGATCATCATCAGGCTCGTAGTCGTCAGGAATGCCTGCAAGCGCATCATGCCTCCGGGTCGGTCGCGCGTCAGTATGACACGGTGTTGACGCGTATGCCGACCTACGTTTCTTCGAGGTGACTGGCGGTGCCGGTTTAACGGGGGCCTTTGCCGATACTACCAATGTTGGTGCTCAGCATTGCCCCTGACAAGATTGGGAGCGCGCGGGCGAGGCTGGCCGGCTACGCTGTGGGGGGAGGTTCTGTGCTCGTCTGGTTGACTACACTGGCTCTGGGGGGTCCAGAGACCGAACTCCCCGTGCCTTGCAGCACGCCCGTGGAGTGGAAAGCGGTCGCGAGCCCAACCTGGCCCGACCTGCCGCCTCCGCCGGGGGATTTGGGCATCCGAGACGCCTATGGTGTCGAAAACGTAGAAACGTCCGAGCATTTTGCCTTGTGGTGGGGGCCGGACCAGCCGCCCACCTCGACCCAGCGGACCCGCCTTCTGGATGCCTTCGAGACGTCGTGGGCGATGCAGATCGGAGACATGGGCCACACCGCTCCATATGGCACCGACGCCTACCACTTCAACGTCTATGTGGGCGATACCGGTGGTGGAACAAGGGAAACGGGCCGGGCGGCGGGCTTCTACAGCACGGACCCCGATGGGTGGCCCGTCATTGTGATTGGCCGTGATACGCTCGATAGGCCTGATTATTCCGACATTACCGTGGCTCACGAGTTCTATCACGCCGTGCAAGGGGCCACCGACCGGTACACCTACAATCAGACGGATGCGTCGGCGTGGTTGTGGGAGGCCAGCGCCACGTGGGCGAGCCACGAGGTCTACCCAGACAACCCTGGCTATGCGGCATTCCTGTTTGGGTATGCCTTCCATCCGCACCTGAGTCTCGACTTCTTCGACTACCCCAACCAAGGTGTAGTGACGGAGTACTACCAGTACGGAGCCTTCATCTTCCCGGTGCACATCAGTGATCGCACGGGCTCGTGGCAGGTGATCCGTGACGTCTGGATGGATCCGGGCGATGATCCCGACCCCTTGGCGGTCATGACCCGCCGCTTGGCCGAAGATGACTTGGACTTCGACACGCTGTGGCTCGATCACATCGCTCGGAACGTGACCTGGGACTACCCAGATCAAGAAGTATATCGAGGTGTGTTGGCCCGCTATGGCGGTCTGCCTGAAGCGAAGAACGGTGACTCGGTCGTCATGCCGAGCTTGGGCCGCAACGACTGGACTCGGGGGCCCCGCGACCGACAACCGCTGCGGTACGGCACGAACACCCTCGTGCTGCCCAGGCCGCTTCCGGGGCAGTACACCGTCGAGTTCAAGGGCTTCGAGCTGGGTGACCTCGGTAGTGTGGCCGAGATTGGAGCCACCTTGGTCCTCCCTGGCGACCCGGTAGAGTATCGACCCATGGGCTGCGAAAACAACCTATGTACCGGCACTTGGGATGATCTGGAAGATGTGCCCAACGCTTATTTTGCTCTGGGTCGGTGGTCGGTTGAACGTGGTCCGGATTGGAAAAAAGAGACGTTCCCCTATGAATACCGGGTGACCTACACCTCGTTCGATGTGGAGGAACCCGAGCCGACCAAGAAAGGCTGTGGCTGCTCGGGTGTGGGCTCGCCCGTGGGATGGGTCTGGCTCTTGATGGTGCCGCTGTGGCGCCGACGCCGTTAGACCCCCGACCATGCGAAACCTGTCCCTTGTGTACGTGTTGGCTGCCGCAGCCGTTGTTCCTGCGTGTGGTCCCGGTGTGACCGCGATCGTCGACGAGAGTCGTCCGGATCACTTCTTCGATCATCCGTGGCCCACCATGAAGGCCATCGACGCAGAGGGTCACCCAGATCTCACGGGCTTCCCGACGGCGAACCTTCCGCTGGCATCGAGCTTGTCCGATGGTTGGGCGGCTGCGCTTGAGAAGACCGCGGTGCACTTTGGCAACAACACGGGCGCCTATTTCCGCTTTGATGCCGCCCTTGATCTGCCCGACACGCTTCCGGGCACGGTGGACGATCCGGTGGTGTGGATCGATGCTGACACCGGAGAATTGTCACCATTGGACGTGCGTTTTATCGCCGATCCATTGGGCGATCCCTACTACGCGACCAACACCTTGGCGGTCGTTCCGTCATTGGGCCGCGGCCCCCGCAGCGGTTCGACGGTGGTGGTGGCGGTGATGTCGGATGTGGCTCGGCCCGCCGATGACTGGTCGCCTACCGAATCGGTCGAAGAGGCGTTGGAGCTGGCCGGTGTGTCGGGTCGGGGCGCGGTGGCCACTGAGTTCCAGGTGCAAGACGTGACCGGTC
>JBGCER010000444.1:0-19352 GCA_045106515.1 Myxococcota bacterium | reverse complement strand
ATACCCTCGTCCGAGTGGGGATCCCCAGGCGCCGCATCTGCGTCGTGCCCAATGGCGTGCCCCTCGATGAGGCCGCGCTTTCGGCGCCCATCGCCCGCCCGGTCTCGCCCCTCCGGATCTTGGTCGTCGGCACTCGCGTGCCTGAGAAGAACCACGTTGCAGTGTTCGAGGCGCTTGGAGCCCTGAGCTCCAGAGATTTCGTGGTCGATCATCTGGGCCGATGCGGCGAACATCCTTCCCTCGATAAGCGCGTGGCCGACGCGATCCGAGCCGGCGGGCTCACGAGCCGGGTCCACGAGCACGGTCGACAGGTCGACGTCGGCCGCTGGTACGGTAGGGCCAACCTGCTGGTTCATCCAAGCCTTTCCGAGGGATTTCCGAATGTTGTTCTCGAAGCGTGGTCCTGGGGATGCCCCGTGCTCGTCAGCGACCGAGGAGACTTGCCACGGATCGTGGAGCACGGCGTCACGGGTCTAGTCGCCCCGTTGGGCCGTTCATCAGGGCTATTGGACGCCCTTGGGCAGGCACTAGACGATCCGGAGGCTCTGCACGGCCTGGCTGCGCGGGGGCGAGCCCATGTGCGGGAGCATTTTGCGATCTCCGCGGTAGCGGCGAAGTGGCGGGAGCTCTTTCAAGGTTCGCCGCAAGATCTCCCTCAACGCATCCGTCAGCGGGGCTCTCGCATGTGGCAGGCTCTACATGAGCGATTGCCATTCAAGGAGGAGTAGGAATGTGCGGAGTGGTCGGGCTTTGGGATCGGATGTCGGAGGCTCGGTCGCTCCGGTCGCGATGCGTCGCCATGCGCGATGCGTTGATCCATCGAGGGCCGGACGCCAGCGGTCTCTGGCTGGATGAGGACCGTGGAATTGCGCTGGGACATCGCCGATTGTCGATCTTCGACCTCTCGGAGGCCGGCGCCCAACCGATGTCCTCCCCCTCCATGCGCTGGCAAGTCGCGTTTAACGGGGAGATCTACAACTTCGAAGCCTTGAGAAAGGAACTTCCCCCTCAATCGTGGCGTGGGCGCTCTGACACTGAGGTCTTGTGCGCCGCGTTGGATGTGTGGGGCGTGCCCGATACCCTCCGGCGCCTACGAGGCATGTTCGCCCTCATCGCCTGGGACTCCCAGGACGACTGCCTCTGGCTGGCTCGCGACCGCCTGGGGCAGAAGCCTCTGTACTGGCGCGACGGGTCGGTCGTCCTCGTGGGCTCCGAGCTTCGTGCGCTTCAAGCGGACCCGGCGTGCCCGACACAGGTCGACCGTGAGGCGGTGGGCGAGCTCATCCGATGGGGCCGGATCCGGCAGCCACGGACGATGTTGTCTGGGGTGCAACAGGTCATGCCAGGAACGTGGGTGAGGCTCACCCGAGGCGGTACCCGTCGGGCTGGCAGCTACTGGAGCCTGAGTGATCGGTCCCCAGAGACTTCCCCCGCCTCCTTTGGCGAGGCGGTGGAGCGGGTGGAAGCAGCAGTGCGGGAGTCAGCGGAGCTTCGGTCTGCCGCCGATGTGAAGGTGGGGGCACTGCTTTCTGGGGGGGTGGACTCCAGCTTGGTCACGGCCTTGATGCGCCAGTCTGGCTCCCCGGTTCGAACGTACACCGTGGCGGTCGATCAACCCGGCTACAACGAGTCCGTTCGGGCGGCGGCCATCGCGAAACACCTCGGGACGGAGCACACCGAACTAGAGCTTCGAACCGACGCTCTCCTGGATCGAGTACGGCGGCTTGTAGAGGTGACGGATGAGCCGATGGGGGACTCGTCGCTGCTCCCCACGTGGTTGGTCTGTCAGCTCGCTCGATCTCATGTGACGGTGGCGGTGGGCGGTGATGGTGGCGATGAGTTTTTCGGCGGCTACCAGCGCTACGGGCGGGCCATTGCCATCGAGCAGATGCGACGAAGAGTGCCAAGTCTGGCACGCCGGGGCTCTAGGCGTGCCTCGGCGTCGATCGGCAGGCGAGTGGAAGCTGCCGCATGGCCGTATGTGCCGGGAAGCATGACGCAGGGGCTCCGGCGTATTAACCAGGTTAGTTCTCGTGACTTGGCTGATGTCTACGCGTCCGTGTCCCAGACCACAGCCTATCCGAGCTTGTACGTCTTGGGCGCGGGGGATGCGATGCCCGCGCCGCCGCCTCAGGCCCCATCGGCCGTTCGCCGGCTGATGCTGAACGATGCCTTGGATTACCTTCCCAACGACATCCTGGTGAAGACAGACCGAGCGAGCATGGCCTGCGGATTGGAGTTGCGAGCCCCTTTGCTCGACCACAAGCTCGTCGAGTTGGCACTGACCCTCCCGGAATCGTGGACTTGGGGGGGCGGAATCGGAAAGGTCGTCCTCAAGTCGGTCCTTGAGCGGCATGTACCGAAGCACTTATGGGATGCGCCAAAGCAAGGCTTTGCGGTACCTATTGATGTTTGGCTTCGGGGCGACCTCCGGGACTGGGCTGAGGACCTTTTGTCGGAGCGCGCGCTGCAAGAAACCGGTTTGTGGCACGTGGGTCGCGTGCGCATGCGCTGGTCCAGGCATCTCAAGGGCGAAGATCATCAGACGATGCTCTGGGCAGTCCTCCAAGTGCAAACTTGGTGCAGGTTATGGGGCGTGTCATGAGCAGTGAACGGATAGTGAAGCTGTGCTGCGGGGCAGTACAACGGAAGAGACGCCCGAGTCCTGGCCTCACCATCCTCAGCGCGCGGAGGAGCCTTCGATGAACGATGATCCTCAGACCCTGTTCGGCGATCGGCTTCGGTTGTCTGACGGGATCCCGATTCTTCGACGGGGCCTCTGGTTGATCATCGCCGCTGTCGTACTGTGCATGCTGGGCGCCATCGTTGTTTGTATCGTCGCTCCCCGCGAGTATCGCTCCACAGCCGTCATCCGGGTGTCCACATCTCAGGGGCAAGAGATCGATAAACAGCAGGTCGCAAGCGTCGATCTCCGCGGCTTCCAAGAGGTGGAGCGGTTCTACCGCACCCAGGTCCAGCTCTTCCACACGCAATCATTCGCCACCCGGGTGAGCGAGGCCTACGCGGCCTACTCCGCTGCGGAGATCGATCCACGGCGCGTGCAAGACGGTCTCGAGGTCTTCCCGCTCGAACGCAGCCAGCTGATCGAAGTGTCGATGGTGGATACGGACCCGGAGCGCTCCGCCGTACTCGCGAATCTGGCGGCCCAGCAATACGTGTCCGAGAACCTGGATTGGAGAAGGCAAACCGCGCTCGACGCGAACGAGTGGGTGGATGATCGGCTGACTGAGGTCGAGTCTCGGCGGGCCAAGCTCTTCGAGAAGATGTTGGCCTACAAAGCCGAGCATAACTTGATCGAGCAGGGCGAATCTGGGGGGCCCCTCTGGTCGCGGCTAGATGCGTTGGAAGACGAATATGGCAAGGTGAGCTCCAAACGGGTGCTGTTCGAAAGCACGGTGAGCGGTCATAAACGCCTCCGCGCCAAGGGTGACTTAAACGCCTTGGCGATGGTCGAGGATCTGCCTCTGTCCGAGGGTCTTCGGGATGCGGTTGCCGGCGCCAAGTCCGACGTCGCTCTGCTCAGCGGTCGTGTGGGACCCAAGCACCCTGAGTACAAACGCGCCGATAGCTCATTGAAGTCCCTCAGCGACCAGCTCCGGCGCGAAGTTGATGCGGCGATTGAAGCCGAAGAGTCCAAGCTTCGGTTGCTTAGGGATCAAGAGTCCCGCCTCTTCAACGAGCGCCAGACCACCAAAGACGAGGTCCTTGAACGTCAGAGGGTGATCGCAGACTTTAGCGAGCTCACTCGCCAACTGGGCCAACTCGATCAGACTCAAAAGTCCCTCTTGAAGCGGCGCGATGAGCTTGAGTTGTCCGGGATGACGCGCCTGAACAATGCCCAGCTCGTCGACGAAGCGCGCGTGCCGAGCGGCTATGTGAGACCCCGGATTTCGCTGATTCTTGTGGCTGGCTTGGCAATGGGTCTGCTCATCGGCCTTGGTTTGGCGCTGCTCCGCGGCTTGTTGGACGACACGATCCGGTCTCCCCAAGACGTTGAGAGCTTCGTTCGATTGCCTCTACTAGGTGTGTTGCCCACGACTACGGTGGCCCCGGATGGGCCTCGTGAACTCATGACTCACCGACATCCTCGTTCTGGTTTGGCCGAGGCCATCCGTGGGGTTCGCACGATTCTGGCCAATCAGCCAGATGGGCGGAAAACGACCACCATATTGGTCACGTCTTCGCTAGCTGGTGAGGGAAAAACCAGTCTCTCTGTGGGGTTGTCAATCGCGTTTGCCCAGCAGGGACGCAGGGTATGCTTGGTCGAGGGTGATCTGCGCCGGCCGCGACTACGCGGCCTCTTTGCGCCGGAATCGGTGCGGGGTGTCGCCGATGTGTTGAACGGACGTGCCACGATAGAGGAGTCCATCGTCTCTACGGAAATCCCTGGTATGAGCGTGTTTCCTGGCGGAAAGTCGCCCGCTGGAAGCGTCGAGCTCTTGTGTTCGGAGGCGTTCCCCCCAGTCCTCGACGAGCTCAACGAGATGTTCGACTGTGTGATCATCGACACGCCACCTGCCGCCTCCCTGTCGGACGCTGTGACGCTGTCGCGATTGGTGGACGCGGTGGTCTTGGTCGCTCGCGCCGGTCGCGTCAGCCGAAGTCTCGTTCGTCATACGATTCGACGAATCCAGATCGTGGGCTCCAACGTCGCAGGTGTGGTCGTCAATGACTACGACGGGACCCAGGGCCATCACTACGGCTACTACGGCTACTACGGTGGCTACGCCGCAGACGAAGAGTCTGATGAGCCCGGAGAGGCCGCCAAGTGACGCACGTCCTCGCGGGTCGCTTCCCCGCGCTCGCGGCCTGCGTGGTCCTAGCCGTGATCAGTTCAGCGCTGCTCTATGTGCAACCGCTCATCGCGCTCGCTCTTGTTCCGGCCTCTGTCATCTGTGCCGTGCTTTTAGTGCGCCCCACGCTGGCCCTGCCCTTTGTGTTCTTGGCGATTATGGTCTCGGACGCCAGCTTTTTGACGCCCTATACGGTGACGCTCATCGTGCCCCTCACCGTCAGCAAGCTCTCCATGCTGATGGTCTTGGCGCTCTGGTTTGCGCACTGCCTCGCCACGAGCACTTGGCCGCTTCGAAACAACTCTATGTGGCTGCCCCTTGGGGCCATGCTCGCGGCACTCCTTCTCGGGTCGATCCAGCTTCGGTCCCTGGGTAGTGGGATGAACCTCGTCATTGGCTTCGCCCTGCTCATGACCCTGTGCCATGTGCTCGATGCCATTGCAGATGCTCGCCACCTTCGGACCGCCTTGACCGCCGTGGCGGTGATTTACGTGGTGGTCGTATTTGCCTCTTTGTTCTTCGGATATGTGACGGAAGGCATGCAACTGACCCGGTACTCTGGCTTCAGCATGAACGCCAATGAGTGGTCGTTGATGGTGCTCATCGGACTCTGTCCGGTCGTGGCGATTTTCGAGACTTCCGGAAATAAGCTTGCTTTAATCGGTTCTATGCTGGCGATTCTGTTGGCCTCTGCCGCCGTGTTGCTGGCGGTTTCGCGCTCGGGAATGCTGGTGTTGGCCGCCATGTCCCCGGTGCTCATCTTGATCCTGGGCAAGCGGTCTTGGCTGATGGTGACGGTCGCGGTCGTCATGGGCCTGTACTTGGTCGACTTCTCCGCCGCAGTCGAACGATTCGATTCGTTCTTCGACGCTGCGGAGCTCGAAATGGACGGGAGCATTCGGGATAGAGCGTTGGCGGGCCGATTCGCTTGGCTAGCCTTCTTGGAGCATCCGCTATTTGGTATTGGAACCGGCGCATTCACCACCGAGTCGGCCATGATCAGTGGCGGCCAGATCGCGGTCAACACCCACAACACGTACTTGCAGGTACTCGCCGAGCTCGGTGTTGTCGGTGCGGTCCTGTGCGTGGCGACTCCGATCGCGATCCTCAGGTCCATCTACCGGTCTTACACGGGCCAGCAGTCAAAGCGATTTCGGCGACTGGTGCTCGGGTTTGTGGGGAGCTTTGTCTGCTTTTTCCTTATGATATTCACCATCAATGCCATTACGGCGGCCGTCCCATTCTTCATCTTGGCGCTGTTGATGGCGGTGGAGCGGGCCTCGGGCCTTTCTTCGGAAGAGTTGGTCGAATGCCGGCTCGCCTAGATTTACGTGTCGCAAAGGTGGATTCGTGAGCGCCGGTCGCGGAGGGAATGTCATCGCGCTGGTGCTCTCCCAAGTGGTTGTGAGCGCCTCTGGATTCGTCGTTCAGATCGTGCTGGCCCGCTTCCTAGGCCCAGAGAGCTTTGGGCTATTCGGGTTCATTGCGAGCGTTGTTAGCGTTCTCGCGTTCGTAGCGGACTTGAACCTTCAGGTGTTGTTGGCCAGGGAGGTGGCCCGAGACACGCCGAGCGCGGGTGCGGGCCTCGGCAACGGCCTGCTGACCATCACCTTCACATCGAGCCTCGCAGTCGCGCTCTCGGTGGCCCTGGTCGGCGTGTTGGATGGGCGTCCTGTCGCATTGTTGGCCGCCCTATTTGCGGGACTGGCTTTGGGCACGAGCGCGGCTCGTAGCGTGGTCGAGGCGGTGTTTCAGGGACTGCAGAACATGCGCCCTCTCGTCGTCGCGAACCTGGTAGGCCGCGTGATCTACTTGGGCGCGACCTTGGCGTTGTTGGCACTGGGATTTGATGTGGTCGGAGTCTTTGCCGCCAGCATTATCGGACCGCTGCTCACGGCCGTCGTACTGATTGTCCTGTTTATTCGACGGGTTGGGCCGATCCAGCTCGGGCCGGTGGTGGCGGTGCTTCCGCGGATCCGCGAAACAGTACCCTTCCTGCTCGGCGGCCTCTTTACGTCGGTGTACCTGGCCTCTGACGTTTTGGTGATCAAGGCGTTTCATGGCGATGATGAAGTCGGAATGTACCGGGCTGCGAGCCTGCTGCTGCTGCAGCTTGGCGTGGTGGCCGTCGTCATCAACCGGGCCTTGTACCCCAGAGTGGCTAAGACCCTGGGGAGCCCAGAAGAAGCGAGGATTGAAGTTGCATTTGGGATGAAGGTGCTCCTGGCCGTATCGCTCCCATTGGGTGTGGGAGGGCTTTTGGTCGGAGATGCACTTCTGCCGTTTTTGGTGGGAGTTGGCTATGAATCCGGGATTCCAGCCTTCCTTGTACTCATGCCGCTGCTCCCGGTGCGCTTCCTCAACAACCTGTTGGCCAATGCCCTGTCGGCCCTCGATCAGCAAAAGGAGCGCACCATTGGAGCTGGCGTGGCGGCCGGCGTCAACGTGGTTGCAAACCTAGCTCTCGTGCCGTTCATGGGAGCGTTCGGCGCTGCCATTACGACGGTTGCGAGCGACGCGGTCCTCTTGGTCTTTCAGGCATGGAGGCTCTCTCGATCGATCGGGATGATCCCATTCTTCTGGCCGACGGTCCGCCTGCTGCCGGCTCTGGCGGCGCTGGGGCTCGTGGTCTGGCTTCTGCCTGACTTGCATGTAGCGCTGCGCGTCCTTCTGGGGGGCGTGGCCTACGTCGTCGTTGCGTGGGGCACGGGTGCTCTGACTCTGGCTGATCTGCGTCGCATACGCCGAATCTAGGCCGGAAATCCGGCTTATACCGTATTAGACGCCGTGAGGTGGACCGAGTCCAAGACCGCGCACGGCTCAGCGGCAAAGCCCACCGCGATGCTCCGGGGGTCGCGTCCGGCCGCCGTCGCTCGTCGGCCTCGGGCGATGCCCTCCGCGATGTTGAGCGCGACCGAGTCCATCGCGCGGCAACTTGGTCTTTGAGGTGGGAGGACGCGGTGAGCCGTTGAGGCCGTGAGCCGGGCGCTTCGCTGACCGGTTGTCGGTCTCCCTGAAGGCGTTTGGCCCGTTCGGAGAGCTGCAACACCGCTCACGGCCGGATCGGCTCCCGGCTCGATCGGCTCCCGGCTCATAGACGGAGTGCGCAGCGACCCTCGCCATACGAGCGACAATCAAGCTCATGCCGTATTATGTCACCTAAAAGCCCAGGTTTTCCGCCCTGGACCTCCTCGGCCGGAGTCGTGGCGCCGCGGTTCAAGAGACGCTGCGTCGTGTCGACATCATGTTGTGGAAGCGGGGGCGGGGGTAGTGCGTACGGCCACCCGAGTGGGCCGTACCCCTGATCTTCATCTAGCTCACGGCGTATTGGGCCTCGCTCTTGCGCGGCGGCGGTGCTTTCGTTGCTGGCGCGAGTATCGAGCCAGGAGCTCGCTGATCTCACCGAGCTCCTGGCGGAGTCGGTCGAGGGCTGCGTCTGCTACGTACCCGCGCGCGTGGGCGTACTTGGTGCGATTCCGGTGGTTGGACCTCGCGACGGCCAACAGCGTCTTGCCACCCTCCACGAGATGCTGAACACGGCCTCGCCGATCTGCATCGAGCTCTTCGATGAGTGCTTCGGTTGTTGCGAGGTATCGACTGTCTACGATCCCCTCGCCCAGAGCCTCGAGGGTCGACGAGGGCAAGATCGTACGCCCGTCCGTGTGGAGGTAGCTTCGGGTCCACGGGCCCGAACGAGCCACTTCATTGAACGGATCCCCTTTGGCTTCGTTGTAGTGCCAGTGGACGACGGCGTCGGCGCCCAGGGCCCAAGGCACGAGGCCAGCATGTTCCCGGTCCTCTGGGACCAAATACAGCGTCGCCGGGCGGTTTGCTTGCTTTAAGGCCTGCATGGATGGGGAGCCCGACAGCCTGTGGAAGGTCGTCATGGGCCTCTGAATGACATCGGACAGCGACCACTCCACAGGGTGAGGGCGGGCGGCCGCCAGGCAGAGTTCGGCTTCGCTGCGGGCCTGGAGTTCCGCCACAAAGCGGCGGGTCTTTTCTAGAACCTCTGGGCTGACGTTGGGGGCGCGCTCATCGTAGATGTAGAGGCAGGTGTTTGGGTGGGTGGTCGCGGCCTTGACCAGGCTTTGCAGCATCGGTTCGGGATCCGTTCCCAGGACTTCGTCCGTCCCTCTCAAGAATAGGGGGCGCTCGATCTGGAAGTATGCATCGACCCAGAATACAGTTTTGCCGCCCAATGATTGCCATCGTTCCACGGCCTCTAGGAATAGGCTCGGGTCTTGGGGCGCCCCCCATCGACCGAACCGCGGACTCTCCCCAGTCTTGCTTGTCATTCGAAGCGCGAGCTCCGTCACGCCTCGGCTGCGCAGCTCCACCATGTCGGCTTCCAAAACGTGCCAATCCCGTTCAGACCCTTCGCCGTACACAACGCCAACCGGACTCCGCATATCGGCGAAGGTGCCGTGGCTCAGGCTTGGCTGCTCAAGGTGCAGCTTCCGTACACGGACTTCGAGGGGCAACGTGGCCGTGTCCGCGCCTCGGGTGATGCTGAGCTGCCCGGTGTGCGTGCCGGAAGGGGTGTGCGCGGGTGTGGTGAAGGTCAGGGCCAGGAGTGGCGATAGACCTTGTTTGCCTGAAATCGCGCCTTGGGACGGCGTCAAAAACGCGGCACGGGGCGACAGGTACTCGGTGCCGCGTTGGTCGAGCCAGGTCACTTCATCGACCTCCACGCCGACTCCCTCCAACCCAGAGATGGACCAAGTGGCAGGCTCGTCCCCACCTTCAATGGCGACCACGGCGGTGGTGCGCTCACCCTTGGCCACCGTGAGTTGAACCGCGTCCTCGTCGTTAAGAGCGTAGCCGAGCGGTGCGTCAGACCAGCGGCCCGGCCGCAGCTCAAGGGGGCCTGGGGTGGCCCATGGGAGCTCGACCCTCACCCTGGCCGGGTCCATGTATTTGGTGAACCACCTCTTTCGTTCGCCGTCGATCACCGCCAACTCGACTTCGGTGCGGGCAAGTTCTCTGGACTCGGCGATGTAGAGCGCGTGAAGGTTCCCACCAAACGGGCGCAGCAGGGTGGGGCCAGCCTTGGCCTCGAACTCCACGGTGTACCAATGGTGAGCGCGGGAGGTCTGGCGGTGCCAGACGGTCTCGTCGGGACGAAACACCGGGCGCTGGTTCGCCGCGTACCAGTCGGAGGTGAAAAAGGCATCGCCGGTCGGTACGGTTTCGGCGACGAGCTCAGCGCCGTTCACCTCGACGCCGATCTTCAATCCTGCAGGTGGCTTGTAGTGCCACTGACGGTCAGAAAGCATGAATGAAAGCGTATATTTACCTGGAGGCAGGTTCGCGCTTAGAACGCCATTCTCCGTCACGTAGTCGCCAGCGAGTGGATCTGGGAACAGGGTCTCGGCGGACCTTCGGGGTGCCTTATGCCAACTGACCCTCGGGTCCGCCGAGGTGAATTCGGTGAGCGCGCTGAAGCCGTCCAGCGTGTGTTGGTTGAGTGGTCCGGCGTCGAGTGCGATCGGTTGGTTGCCTGCGAAGGACCAAAGTGCCAGGGTGAACCAGATCATTGAGCGCTCATCCGGTGCGCGAAGCCGGCGCGCAGAACGGTGGTTTCCGGGTCCAAGAGGTGGCCGACCTGAAGTCGAACTCGATCAGGCCATTCACTAGGAATCTCCAGGTGAAGCGTGTTTTTCCCTGCCGGGAGCGTCATCTGCGTCTCTGCGAGGACGAGCCCGCTCGAATCACTCGCTTGAATGACGCAGTCTGTGTACGGGTCCAGCAAGTGCAGGCCCAATTCCACGTGTCCTTCGTGCACCGGAGTGAGCAGCACGGCTTGGTGAACAGCGAGGGGTAGGTAGGCGATCGCCCCCGACGGGATGGGGCTTGGCCCGTCTGCCCACACGGCGACGGTGCCCTCGTAGGGGATTCGGCGGACGAGCGCGGTCGCCGATGCCTCATGTGCGACCTGGGTGGCCACACCGGTCTCGACCGGAAGCCCAGACTGCATAGATGCCCAGGTCCAAACCCGGTTGTAGGGCAGGGGTGGAGATGTGATTGTCAGCGTCGCAGACGCATCCTCCGTATTCAGTGCCAACGTGGCGCGGCTCGTGTCACCGAAGTCGAGCGGCAGACCGCTCGGGGGCTTCGATGCAGCTTGGTACTGACGGTTCCAGGTGCCTCCTGCACCCTGCGGACCCAAGACGAACCACCCCAGGTGTGCGCTCGTTCGCAGGGGTAGCGCCAAGTCGCGTTGGTCGAAGAGGAGCTCCCAACCGGCGTCACCCTTCACGGCTTTGGAGTGTGGGTTGATGAGAGGCGCACAGGGCGTGGATCGGGCCGGCCACTCGATTACGACGGGGCTCTCCAAGACGATGGCGTCAGGCTGGCACCTCGTCCAAACGGCACTTGTGGGGTTGGCCGGATCGAGGCGGACGGTGAGCCAGCTGCGCCGGGTGCCCGTTGGGTCCAACGTCAGCGTTGTGCTCCAGCCCTCGCCCTCGGGTACATCTCGTACGGCTACGGCGAGCCCGTTCGGGGTGCCGAGCACCACCACGCTGGAGCGGGGGGGGACTCGACTGGTTCTGAGTTGCAGCAGCGGACGGCCGGGCTTCGACGCCCACATCTCCTCGTCGAGGATACCGTCTACGATCACGGGGCCCGAGCGGTGCGCCGGCGTTGGGTATGTGGGCTCCCAGGGGAGCCTATCGCGGGCCTGCAGGCGGGCCGCAGGGGTGATGCTGACCTCCCACTCGGGCGTGTCGGCTGCGGTCGCGATCGCAAGCCATAGAAAGATCATAGGCACTCCAGCTCCCTTCTAGCGAGACACGTATCTTTTGAGCGGGTCCCGCGCAGGCCCGTGGTTCGGGTCATGCCAATGGACTGTGGGGCGGAGTCAACGTCCGTCAGCGCGGCGTTGACGCGTCGAGAATTGAGCGAGAGCCTCTGCCGCGTCGCCCAGCTCCTGGCGGAGTGCATCTAGGGATGCATCGTGCCACTGCCCGCTTAGGTGGCTGCTAATTTGCCGGTTGGCTTGGTTGGCTTTGGCGACGCTTAATACGTTGCGGGCGGCGTCTAGAGCGGATCGAGCCTTTCGGCCCTTCCTTCCTCCAAGTGTGGAAACCTCGTCGATAAGCTGCTCAACCGTGGCCAAATAATCGAGGTCGATGGCGCCTTCACCAACAACCTCTAGCTTGGCAGAGGAGTACACCGTCTGTCCGTCTGGCCCGAGGTAGCTCATGTTCCATGGGAGCCTGGGGCTGACTTCGTCGAAGGGGTCCGCAATGTGTTCGTTGTAGTGCCAGTGGATGAGGGCGTTGGCTCCCAATGCCCATGGGATGAGGCCTGTGTGCTCGCGGTCCGCTGGGACCAGGTAGAGGGCAGCGTCTCGTCCTTGTTGCTGGATGCGCTGAACGCCGAGCTGGCCATCCCTTCGGTTATGAGTGACCATGGGGCGATCGATAACGTCGGCGAGGGCCCATTCGGCGCGGTGGGGGACTGCGCCCGATAAACACAGGGGCTGGTCACCGGCGTGGCTTCTCAACGCCTCCACGAATCGCCGGGTGCGCTCGATGAGATTGGGATGCTGGTGCACGGCCCGCTCATCGTAGATGTAGAGACACACGTCGGAGTGAGACGTGGCGGCGCGGACGAGGGTGTCGAACAGGGGCTTGGGATCGTCCGGCAGCACCGTTGGGCGGTACGGGGCGAACACCGTTGATCCGATTTCAAACATCGGATCAACCCAATGGACCGTTGTGCCTCCCGCTCTCTGCCATCGGCGAACCGCCTCAAGGAAGATGCTTGGATCCTCTGGTGAGGTCCAGCTCCCGAACCTTGGGTTTTCCGGGGTGGACGAGGTCATCCGCAGGGCCAGTTCCCGGACGCCGCGACTTCGAAGCAGGGCGACGTCTTGTTCGAAGACGTTCCATGCAATCTCGCTGTCCCGTCCGTGAATGACTCCGACGGTGCTACGCAGGTCGGCGAACGTGCCGACCTGGATGGGCGAGTGGTATAAAGACAGCTTTCGAACAACTATTTCGATAGGCGTTCGGATCGTCTCGTCGCCGCGCTCGAGCACGAGATCACCCCGCAATGTGCGGCCCTTTGCACCGACAGGGACCGTGATCGAAAGCGCCAGCATCGGTTGAAGGCCCTGTCCACCGGCGATTTGGTCGGTGGTTGGAACCAGGTAGGAGGGCCTGGGGACGAGCTCATTGTTCCATCGCTGGTCGAGCCAGACCACCTCGTCGACCTCGACAGTGACGTCATCGAGGCCTTCCACTCGCCACCGCACCGCCTCGTCTGTCCCGCCGATGAGCCCGAGCCAGGTGACGCGCTCGCCTGGCGAGGCTCGTCGACGAAAGCTCGATCCTTCGAGGCGGTACCCCGAAGCGCCATCCGCCCAACGGCCGGGGGCCAAGGCCAAGGGGCCGTCGGTGGCTGCGGGTGGGGCGCTATCCAGTCGCTGGGGATTCTTATAGGTTTCAAACCACTTCCCCCGTTTCGAATCGAGGAGTTCCAGCGCGGCTTCCGTCTCGGCGAGCTGGTTGGCTGGCGCGACGACGAGCGCGTGAACGTTTCCTCCAAAGATTTGCAGTGAGGTGGATTTTAGCGTCGCATCGAACGTGATTGTGTACCAATGCCCGTTTTGTGCGAGCTGCCTGTGCCAACCAGATTGCTGCTCGCGGAACGTGGGCCTTGGGTTTGTGGCGTACCAATCCGATGCAAAAAAGTCTTGTTTGGTTGGTGTTTTTCCGGCCAACATGGACTTGCCGTCGACGGTCGCTCCGAAGGGTCTTTCAAGGGGCGGGTTGTACGCCCAGTCTTGGCGGTTCAAAAGGAATGAGGCGCTGTATCGACCGGGGGGCAGCGCGAGGCTCAACACGCCGTCTGGAGACACGAAGTCTCCGAGTACTGCATCTGGGAAGTCTGTTCGTCGGGCTGACTGGGGCGATGTGGACCAGGTGACCGGCGGATCGCTGGACCCGAACGGATCTAGGGTGTCCATGCCATCCAGTGTGATCTGGCGTGGCGGCCCGGCATCGAGTGTGATGGATAGGGGCTCGGCGGCGAGTGCCATCGATAAGGCAAGCCAGGAGATCATGGGCGACTCAGTCGTCGACGAGTGGTTCCGGCTCGAATCACCCGCGTGTTCCTGTCCAAGAACTCGCCCAGACGAACCTGAACGGTGTCGGGCCAATGATCTGGAAGGGAAAACGAAACGTCTGAGCGACCTGCAGGCAGGGAGACCACGCCCTCGCTCAGGACGTGGCCGTCGGTGGTGAGGAACTGAAACGGCGCTTCAGGGTACGGGTCGAGCAAATGCAGGGCCACCACCAGGGTGCCGTCGTGCACGGGGTTGAGTGGTGTGGCTTGATAGAAGTGTCGCGGTAGAAACACGACCGCCGCTGAGGCCAAGGGGGTGTTCAGGCCGCGGGTTGCAAGCACGGCGCCTTCGTATGGCAACTCCTCGAGCATGGCCGAGCCGCTACCCACGTTCGGCCCATCTCGGCCAACCTGCATAAAACCGGCGTTTGTCGCGATGCCGGACTGCAGAGCTAGCCAGACCCAGGTGCCTGGGTCCTTGTCGCTTGTCGTGTGCACATGCAGCGTGGCGCCGCCGTTCTCCAGATCGTATTTCAGTCGAGCGCGCGGGGGATCGGGGAGATCCAGCGTACGTCCCGATGGAGGGTTTGCCGTCGCGTTGCGACCTGCGCTCCATGTTCCGCCGAGGCCGTTGGGTCCCTTGGAGAACCAACCCACCTGCATGGTCGACAAGGAAGGGGCAGGCAATTCTTCCCAGGCAAATAGTATTTCTACTCCATCTGTGCCGACGACGGCGTGGGAGATTTTGGGCTCCAGCGTCGCACATGGCATTGCCGCGGTCGGCCATGGAGGCGTGCCCGCCCCTTCGCTAATAAGCTTGGTCGGACCGCATGTTTTCCACGACGGCATGCCGCCTTTGATCGTGACTTCAAGCCACTGAGTTCTCGTTCCTGTCGGGTCGATGGTGAGTGTGGTCACCCAGTCTGCTTCAGCAGGCTCTCCCGTGATAGCGATGGCCAGGCCCTGTGGCGTTGACAACGCGACGAGCTGAGCAGCAGGGGCGTTCTCGGCCGTGTCGAACGGGATCAGCGGCGGTCCGGGTGTGGAGCTCCATTTGGGTTCGTTGAGCCGACCATCGATAGTGGCCCGTCCGGACATGCTGATTGGCAATGGGGGAGTCGGCACGACCGGGAGCCGGGCGCGCGCGGGCCAGCGAGCCGCGGGCTCAACGCGAACGGACACCTCGTCGGTGGGCGTCGGCGTAACCGTCGCTTGAATGGGCGTGTCCTGTGAACTGGCGACGACGACCCACAGCAGGAAAACTAGCATTCGGCGTCTCGTAGGGGTTCCGCTGTCGGCGTGCTTGCGGACGTACCCGGATCTCGGAACAGGACAAAGCCTACGCCGAGTATGGCCCAGGCGGGAGCAAACGTCATCATGTCAGCGCCAAAGCCGAACATGGCGAGGCTAAACAGGCTGCCGAGCATTCCCAGGGCAACGAATCGAGTTTGCGTAGTGAACCGGCGCTGCAGCCGGTAGATCAGGGCCCAGGCGATAGACCCCACGAAGATGATGTTGGCGACCGCACCAACCAAGCCCTCTTCCGCCAGGATTCGCACGTAGTGATTGTGTGGGTCGCTCTGGGCCAATCCTGAGCTCGACAGGATCGACTCCCGCTCAAACGTCCCCGCGCCCACACCCATCAAGGGGTTGTTGTAGAAGAGCTTTAGTCCGTATGCGACGGAGTCCTGCCTCAACTGCATGCTCGAATCGAACTCTGAGCGCCCCTCAATTAGCGTCGAATAACGGGTGAATAGCGCCGCTGGATCCGCAAACACCGGAGCCAAAATCAGTACTGCCGCTAATGCAATAAGTAGCTTGTACCTTCGATCCCACAGTAGAACGACCAGCACGGGGAACGCGACCAGGTAGGAGGCAAGACCGGTGCGGGACATGGTGAGGAACAGGTTGATCGGCACCAAGATCACGATGGCCCAAATCAGCACCTCAGCGGTCCAGTGCGTGTGCTTGCGAATCAACGCGATGATCACGGGGGCGGTACAGAGCATCAGGGCGGCCCACAGGTTCGCATTGTCGAACACACCTGTGGACCGCTCGGCGTGAATGTCCATCACGGGCTCTGCCGTCAGGGCTCCGACCGCAATGATGACCACGAATCCGGCGGCGAGGTACCAGCCGATCTCCGGCAGCATCGTCGGCTGCAGGACGGTGTCGAAGTAGTGCACCATGACGATCAACATGAGGCAGCTTAAAAGGTAGTTTATGCCTACAGAATTTAGCCCACCGCCTTGTGCCATCGAAAGCAATGTGGATGCGACGGGCAAGAGCATCACCCAGGTCAGCTTGTTGAGCTTGAGCACCCGCTTGCCAAATAGTACGGTGTGCAGTCCCCAACACGCGAGCGCGCCCATGACGGACAGCTTGGAGAGGGTGATGGGCATGCCAACGGTGAAGAGCGTGCCCGCGGCGTTGGAAAGCGCAATGGAAATGAACACAAACGGAATGCCTATCCGCGGATAGAGCACCATGGAGAGGGCAATGCTGCCGACCACCATGAGAGCGACGGCTTCGAGCGGATAGGTCGCGGCAGCAAGGCCAAGCGAGCCGCCAACCGCAACGACCAGTCCTGCGGGCACCCAGCGGCGCCGGAGCAGAATCACTTGGCGACCTCAGAGGGCTTGTTGTCGGCGTCGGGGGTCTCGTTTTCGGAGTCGGCGTTCGAGTAGTAGTAGTAGCTAGATCGATACCCGTAGCCGTATCGGCCGAGCAACCAGCCTTCTTCCGTCGCGTCGTTGAGAACGATGCCCAATAGTTCGGCGCCAACCGCGCGGTACCTCTCTAGGGTGTGGCGCACGACGGTTCGGCCTGCGACGCCCGCGCGAACCACCAGCACGACGCCATCGACGGCGCGGGACAGGGCTACGCCCTCGGTGAGAGCGGCGGACGGCGCGGTATCGAACACGATCCGGTCGAAGTTCTCTTCCAGCTCGGCGAGCAGCTTGTCGATGTGTCCCGCCGCTAGCAACTCGGTCGTGCCGGGCCGCCGAGCGCCGAGTGGCATGACAAATAGGCCCGGGACCTCCGTGGCTTGGATGCAGCTCTCCAGAGGTGCCGAGTCGAGCAGATACTCGGTGATACCCCTCACGTTCTTGAGGCCGAATACCTTGTGTAGCCTCGCTTTTCGGTGGTCGGCTTCGACGAGAATGACCCGTTGGCCTTGTTGCGCAATCGCGACCCCAAGACGGCAAGCGACGCTTGTCTTGCCCTCGGATTCGATCGCCGAGGTCACGAGAACTCGTCGTGGCGGGTCCGCGTTCGGTCGGAGGTCGATCATCGCTCTGACCCCGCGCATCGCTTCCGCGTGAATCGAGCGCCGTGAGTGATGGGCGATGATCTCGCGCTGGTGCTCCTCGTTCTTGGAGAATCGGGGCAGCACACCGAGTACGGGCAGTCCGAGGTAGGTGGTGACGTCTTCAGGGCTTCGAATCGTGTCGTCTACGAAGGCCCTAGCCAACGACAAGATGACGCCGCCCATCAGGCCCAGAACCAAGCCTGCTGCCAAGTTGAGGTACAGGTTTGGCCATGTGTGCGTCTTGGGCACGAGGGCCAAGTCCACAACTCGGATGTTGTTGAGCTGGGTCCGAGCGCTCAGGTCGAGCTCTGCCGACCGCTTTAGCAAGGTTTTATGAGTCTCTTCCGCTTGTTCCACGTTTCGTTTCAGCTCGAGATACTCGGATTTCAGCGTGAGCCGCGCCAGCATGTCTTCCCGGGTCGCACCCGTGGCGGTTCTGACGTCGGCGTTCTGCTGCCGTAGCGCCCTGAGTTCCGCCTTTTCGGACTCGATCGTCGTCCGAATTTCGGCTCTGACCTCCTCACTCAGCTGGTCGAGCGTCTGGGTGCATCGTTCCATCATCGGGTGCTTTGCACCCTTTGTAGCCGACAGCGTTGCGCACTCCGCCCGTGCATCGGCGAGTGAGCCCACCAGCGAGTTCAGTACGGGTTCGTCCAGCATGCCTGCGAGCACCATCCACTCTCGCTTGGCCATCTGCGCCTTGTGCTGGCTGATTCGGGCTTCCAAAAGTACAATTTCCCGATTCAACTCGGCTGCAGACATCTGCAGCACTTCAGACTTGGTCGCGATTTCCGTGGTGGTCTCGTCGATGTCCCCAAGGTCGTTCTCGGCGATGAACGCGAAGAGCTCGCGGACAGCGGTCGAGTGACGCTCCTTGACCTCTACGATGGTGTCTTTGAGCCAACTATTCGCGCCCGATGCGGCCTCGCGGCGCTGGTCGAGGTTCTTGCGTTCGAAGGTTGTGGCCGCCAGATTCGCCAGCACTGCCGCTCGTTCTGGGTCTGTGTGCGTGACGATGACCGCAAGAAGCTGCGAACGGTCCTCGTGAGCCGCTTCGAGCATCGCCTTGAGTTGGCCCGCTCCCGACTCGTCCAGCGGAATATCGGAGTAGCCCATTTCATGGTATTGACGGAGGATTTCCGTGAGCATTGACCGACTTTCGAGGAGCTGAATCTGAGTGCGGTAAAACCGCTCGACCTCCCGGTAGCCCCGGATGTCGATGTCCATCGCATCTCGGCGATTTACCTCCCGGGTCACGCTCGGGGTGATTTGCATCAGGGCGGATGCTGTGTATTTCCGCGAGACGAAGGCAGTCGCGACGGCGGCCAAGACGACCGCGATGACAACGCACCCAATCATGATGGGCAGGTTTCGTCGCAGGACCGGCAGCACGTCGGTCAGCTGTAGACGAGAGCTGAGTGGGGAAAGTGATGATTGGTTCATGTGAACGTGGGATTTCCTACTCGGCTTCGCGCGAGGTCGAGGGGGTGTTGTTGGGGGGGCGGCGTCGGCATGTGTTGTGCTGTTAGCTCGTTGTGCTTCGAAGTTCTCGCTACGCGCGATGGGGATTGGGGACCGGTTACCGGCCGGTCGGCGTCGATATTTGGCCGATGGGGATCGCAGGGCGGAGACAAGGGGCGAGAACACGGTGTTACGGGTGCCCCCGTTCAGAGGGGCCGCTACAAGGCGCGGGCGGCACGGCACGGTGGCGCTGGTAGCCATGGGAGTGAGTCGATGAGCGAGTCCAAAGCTGCGGCGGAGCAGTTTGAGAAGGAAGTGCAGGCCGGGGAACGCTTCCGGTTTGGTGCAAACTGGACTTCCTTCCTGACTTTGTTGGATGAAGACCGGATCCGGGTGGCCGAGGAGAGCCTCAAACGATTCTTGGGCGATATCTCGGGTAAGCGCTTTATCGATGTGGGCAGCGGCAGCGGCTTGTTCAGCTTGGCGGCCCGAAGGTTGGGGGCCAAGGTTTGGTCTTTTGACTTTGATCCAGACTCTGTCGCCTGTACTTCCGAGCTTAAGCGGCGGTATTTTGCGGACGATCCTGACTGGAAGGTCTTGGGTCAAGCCTCGGTTCTCGACCGCGAGTTCTTGGCCGACCTCGGTCAGTTCGACATCGTCTATTCGTGGGGCGTGCTGCATCACAC
>JBGCER010000443.1:0-21166 GCA_045106515.1 Myxococcota bacterium | reverse complement strand
GCGCAGCTCCTCGGCGGTCAGGGGCAGACCGAGGGCTCGCTGGGCTCTAGTGACCCCGGCAGTACCCAGGGTACCGCGAGCAATATCCTCGATCGCTTCACCCAGGCTATTGCCGAGGCCGCGTAGGCCACCCGCTCGTTTGACGAGCCGCCGACCGGCTGCAGCCTCTCGCAGCAAACGCACCCGCAGCTCGCTGACCTTTCCTTCTTGGACTTGGGCCCGCAGCGTGTCGAGTCCGCCCAGCACCGCCTCGTGCACGCCCTCTTCCGCGGTCTTCGCCCACCCCTCAGAGCCGTCGCGCACCGACTCAAGTCGGCCCCGAGCCCGAGTGAGGTTGCCGACGATCATCTCGTGGACCAAGTCGCGCACGCTGTCGCTGACAGGGCCGTCCACCAAGTCGAGCTCGCCGGTCGCCAGCTCGACATTGAAGGCGACGAGCCGATCGAAGTCGTCGAGGGTCGTGGCCAGCTCGCGGACGCCGTCGGCGAGGGTTCGGGTGAGCTCGGTGAGCTTGCGGGTGACCGCGGTCTCGACGAAGGCGCGCACGATGTCTCGGAACGGCACTTCGGTTGTGGCGGTGGGTGGTGGCAGGCTCCAATCTCCTGAGCGCTCCGGTCCGACGGGGATGGTGTACCGGTCCGTCAGGTCTCGTGCTGCGACGAGCAGCGCGTCGAGAAGTGGGGTTAGCGCATGCTCATCGGAGAGTTGCTCGTGAAGCTGACTGGCGCTTCGGGCTGCGTCCTCGGCGATGTGGTCAAGGGGTTCGCAGGTGGCTCGCAGCGAGGCGGCCAGTTCGGAGGCGGTGTGCTCTTCGGCCAGGATGGATTCGACTGCAGTGAGAGCGTCTCGAAGTGCGCCTTCTACGCGAATAACTTGAGTGGCGCCCTTGCCGCGTACATTTCGGGCCAGGGCTTGGCCGTGCTGGTCGACTAGGTCTCGGATCCGGCCTTCTAGGCGTACGATTTCAAGGTCCAAGGCGAGGGAGTCGTATCGCGCCGCCGTGCTCTTACGCGCCGCCTGCAGCCCGCCCTCCAACGTCGCGAGTCCGCGAGCCCGCTCTCGGAACACCTTGGAATATCGCCGTGAACGGCGAGGTAGGTCTAGGGTGGCCGCGCGCGGCAGGTCGTCGACGACGTCTCGCCAGGACTGTCCGAGGATCCGCGCCGTGCGCAGCGCGCCGTCCTCGATGATCGCCGCGACCTCGTCACGAGCGAGTGCGAACTCCTCTTCGATACGGTGGCGAATCCGGATGAGCAGCTTCTCGGGGGCCCGCGCTGACGTGAGCACGATGGCTTCGATCAGTGTTTCGTAGGCGTTGTTCACCGTGCTGAACAGGCTTCGGGTGCGCTGGTTGAGGTGCTGCTCACCGCTGATCAGCAATGCGGCGAGCCCCTCAAGTCGTCCAGGTAGCAAGCCGCTCATGTGGTACCGCACCACGTCGCGCACCGGCACCCTTCGCAACGGCACCGTGCCGGTCACGGCCGCTTGAGCATTGTGGGCGATGCGGAAGGCGGAGCGACGCACGCCCCAGATGGCGCTGTCCGCATCAGTTCCGCGGAGAGATTCAGGCTCAAAGGCGGCATCTATGGAGTCAGGCACTCGATCTGCGAGCTCGTCGACCGCTTGGCTTACGACCATTGGCGACCACGTGGTGGTGGCGACTTCTGCGCTGCGGGCCAGGACTAGATCCCGCCACCGGTCGGCCAAGGCGGCCATCTCGGCGCGGGCCTGAAGGGTGGCGTCGCCTCGGTCGTCGTGGACGGCCACGGAGACGCGACGGTGGTGCCTCAAGAACTCCCTGCGCAGGGCGTCCAAGTAGTCGCGGGCGTCGCCAGCCCACTCTGCCAAGTGGCCTTGCTCCACGTCTCGGACCAAGGCCACCAAGTCGTCGCGAAGCTCGTCCTGGACCTCGTCCAAGGCCGGGGACACGGACTTGTTCGCCACACCCCACGGGTCTTCAACGTCTTCGGGAGGGGTCCATGATCGCAAGCGCTCGGGCGGCGGCAGGTCGGCTTCGTCGGCGGGCTGCTCTTCGTGCTCATCGGCGGCGGAGCTGGGGATTTCATGGGCTAGACCCAGGGCCGCCTTCAGCGCCACAGGTCCGATGACTTCGTGCACTGCAACGCCAGCGATGATCAGTGCTTGCAGGGTCAGGCCCGTGTCGCCGAACTGCCCACCAACCAAGCCAGCGAGGGCGATGGCGACGCCGGCTTGGGAGATAAAGCCCATCCAGGCGTGCTTTTTGACGGGCTCCGGCGCACCGGTGATCGCCGTGCCGGCTCGCACGCCGAACCAGATCGCGAAGGTTCGAACTGCGACCAACGGAATGACGTAGGGAAGCAGACTAATCAGCGCAGTGAGGTCGAGATGCGCGCCGGTCATCGTGAAGAAGATGACGTAGACGGGGGTGCCCAGCAGCTCCACCTCATGAATCAGACGCTCGCCTTCCTTGGAGAAGTTGGTCGCGGCGAATCCGGCGGCGATGAACACCAAGGTGGTATCGAGACCGATGGCGGAGCCGACGTAGGCGACGGCGAACACCATTCCTACGAGGAATAAAAGTATTTCCACACCGATAAATCGGAGATAGGCGGCGACCAACAAACCGATGAGGAGCCCGATCGCCAGGGAGCCCAGGATGTGCCACGCGAGGGTCGCTGTGAACGCTCCAACGGTGGGGGGCGCGGCGTGCTCGTGGCCTTTGGCAGCGCCGTCGCCCCCTGCCGCATGGGCATCGTGGCCGTCTGCTGCATGGGCATCGTGGCCGTCTGCCGCATGGGCATCGTGGCCCTCTGCTGCATGGGCGTCGTGGGTGGCTGCCATCGGGTCCGTAGACTCGCCGTCCGCACCGTCAGGCCGAACGGTTTCGTGGGTCGAACCGTGACCATCACCGTGTCCATCACCGTGGTCGACCTGGGCGGTCTTCACGTATTCGCTGGGCATCTGGAGGTCGGCGGGTGAGATCACCACCGCCGCCACCGCTGCGAGGATGCTGAACAGCAGCACCACCACGACGTCTTTGAGGACGACGGCGGACAGCACCGACTGAGTCATCGGGCCCTTGGCTCGTGTGCCATTGATGACCGCGATGGTCGCTGCGGGGGAGGTGGCGATGGAGATGCTGGCGACAACACCGCCGATGAGCAGCACTCCCAGGAAGCTCAGGCCACCTAGGGCCATGCCGCCCGAGCCCGTCGGAGTCGTGAAGGGCATGGCGAGCCACTCGCCGAACTGACCTGAGATCGCGAAGACGAAGAGCACCATCACCGGAACGATGATCGCGATTTGGCCACCGAGAACGCCAAGAAGTGTCTTGAAGCCCTTCTTCAGGCTCTCGATTCTCAGCTCCCCACCCGCGGTCATGGCGATGAGCGCGATGGCCAGGGTGCTGAACGGCGCGAGCTGGTCCTGAACCGCCATGCTCAGGACGCCGCCGTCTGGCTTGCCATGATAAACATGGTCCAAGGCGAAAGGTGGCGGAATGTTGGTGCTGATTAGGTCGCCGGCCCACCCTGCGGCGGACGGTCCGAGCAGCACGCCGGCGAGCAGGTAGCCGGTGATGTGCGGCAGCTTGACGACGCCCACGAGCTCGCCGAACGTGTACGAGGCCAACACCACAAAGCCGAGGGCGAGCATGGCGGTGGTCGGCAGCTCGTCGCCACCGGTGCCGTAGCGGTGCAGCAGCACAACTCCGAGCACCAATACCGCGACCGTCGCCAGCTTGCGCAAGGCGTCGATGCGGTCATTTCCGTGGCCAGTGCCTGACACTCAGCGTCTCCAGAAGTCGGGAAGGAGCAGGGCGAGCAAGGTGAAGAACTCCAACCGGCCCAAGATCATGGTCAATGAAAACACGTACTTGGCGAACCAGGAATAGCCCGAGAAGTTGTCACTCGGATCGTCCACGTAGGCGGAGACGTCGATGTTGTGAAACGGCCCTGGTCCCATGTTGGATACCGACGTGAGCATGGCGCCAAAGGCCTTGGGGACCGAGACGCCATCACTGGTGCTCACGAGGAGCACGCCGATGGCGATGCACAGCATGTATATCAAGAAAAATGCAGCTACATCCATAATGACAGATTGGTCGACCGCTTTGCGCCCCATGCGAACCACGTGGACCACGTTTGGGCGAAAGGAGCGCCGTAGCTGTCCCCACGTGAGCTTCACCAACAAGATCAGGCGGCTCACCTTGATGCCGCCTGCGGTGCTGCCGGCGCTGGCGCCCACGAACATCAACAGCAGCATGATTGTCAGGGCGGCAGGCGGATAGTGCACGTAGCCGCTGGTGCCGAATCCGGTGCTCGTGACCGTGGTGGCCACCATAAAGGTTGCGTCCCGAAACTGCTGGAAGGCCCAATCTCCAGCGAACAACGCCTCCCATGACGGGGCTTGAACCAGCAGGAAACCCCACAGGGCTAGGCTGCTGCCGATGCACAGCCACAGGTAGACCTTGAACTCGGTGGAACGCCAGAAGGTTTTGAGGGTGCGGTAGCGAATAGCGCCGTAGTAAAGCGCAAAGTTCACGCCCGCCAGGAACATGAAGATCACGACTGTCCACTCGATCCCGATGCTGTTCCAGTACCCGACGCGATCCGCGTCAAAGCCGCCTAGGGAGCTGTCGAGGGTGGAGAAGCCGCCCGTGGACATGGTGGTGAAGGCGTGACAGACCGACTCGAACCAGCTCATGCCAAAGAGCTTCAGCAGCAGGACCTGGATGAGGGTGAACAGTCCGTACAGCCTCCACAGAACCAAGCTTGTCTCTCGGATCCGAGGCCGTAGGCCGCCCGCGACGGGCCCGGGCACCTCACTGCGGAACAGGTGCTTACCGCCCACACCGATACTCGGGAAGACGGCCACGAATAGGACGATAATGCCCATGCCTCCAAGCCACTGGGTGAGGGCTCTCCAAAGGAGCGTGGGTCGGCTGATCGTGCCTTCGATGTCGGAGATCACGGTCGCACCCGTGGTGGTGAAGCCGCTCACCGCCTCAAAAAAGGCGTCGTCCGGGCTCATCCCTGCGTCGATCACATAGGGGAGGCCTCCGAACAAGCCGCACGCCACCCAGACCAGCGCCACAACGAGGATGGCTTCTCGGCGGCCCAGCGGCTGGTCCATGGCTCGCCGCCCGTGGGCACGCAGGAGCATGCCGATGGCCAGCGAGATGAGGCCAGAGACGATGAGCCCGATGGCAGCGCCCTTGTCTTGGGCGCGCGCTCCCCCCTCCAACAAATTCCACAACGGTGTGGTGGCCGAGCACAGCAACATGGCCACGCCCAATCCCGCGGTGATGTTTCCGACGGGACGCGCGATGGCGTGGTGCAGCGCCGACTGCTTCAAAGAGCACGCTGCTGAAAGAGTCGGGCGACGGCGGCGCGGGCGCGGCTGGTGGTCAAGACGATCACCGTGTCGCCGGGCTCAACTTGGTCCTCTCCCTTGGGGATCAGCACGCCGCGGGCGCCCACGATGGCGGCGACAATGGCGCCCCGAGGCACACCCATCCGCTTCATGGGCACACCCACGCCACGAGCGCCCTCTGGGGCTTCGATCTCCAAGACCTCGGCCTGACCGGACTCTAGACTCGTCAGGCTCTTGAGTTCGGACGCCCGTGTGTACCGAAGAACGTGGTCTGAAGCCACTAATCGCGGTGAAAGCACGATGTCGATGCCGAGCTGCTTGTAGATCTCCATGTAGTCGGGACGGTGCACAACGCAGATGCAGCGGGCGCGTCCAGAACGCTTGGCCAATAGGCAGGCCATGAGGTTGACTTCGTCGTCGTGGGAGGTGGCCACGAACAGGTCGACGTCGGTCGAGTGCTCTTGGGTCAACAGGTTTAGGTCGGTGCCATCGCCGTTGAGCACCGTGATGCGCGGCAGCGCTTCGGCGACGGCAAGCGCTCGCTCAGCGTCTCGCTCGATGAGCTGGATCTGGGCGCCGTCTTCGCTCAGGTAGCGGGCGACGGCGGCGCCGATCACGCCTCCGCCAATGATGCACGCACTTCGCGTCTCTCGGGTCGATGTGAACAGATCTTCGGCTT
Source organism: Myxococcota bacterium (assembly GCA_045106515.1). Lineage (GTDB taxonomy): Bacteria > Myxococcota_A > UBA796 > UBA796 > REDI01. Next base: position 15,132 of record JBGCER010000443.1, on the reverse strand, counting down.
GCTCCACGCTTTCCGGTTGACCGAGCAGGTAGATTCGGTCGCCTTCAAGCAGCACGTCGGACCCTCCAGGAACGGAGAGCTCGCCGTTGCGCACGATGGCAGCGATGAGCGTCTGGGCCGGAAGGTTCAGCTTTGCAAGTGGCTTCTTGAGAAGTCGGCACGACTTGTTGAGCTCGATCTGCACCATTTCGACCCGCGCGTTTGCGAGGTCAATCACTTCGAGAGCGCCGTGTGAGCGCGCAATCTTGGCGATTTCCATCGCCAGGAGCAGGCGAGGATTCAGTACGACGTCGACGCCGAGCATGCCGTACTGCACTCCTTCGCGCTCGTCACTCCAGGCCTGGCCTTGTACGCGCGCAATGGCGCGTTTTGCGCCCAATCGCAAAGCCGCCAGCGCGGTGATGAGGTTCACCTCGTCGTTGTTGCTGACAGCGACGATGAGGTCCGCGCGATCCACGCCGGCTTGGTGCAAGATCTGGTCGTTGGCGCCGTAGCCCACGAGGGTCGCCACATCGTGGTGCTCCTCGACGTCGGCGATCACTTGGGCGGAAGAATCGATGGCGACGACGTCGTGGCGATCCCATTCTAGCTGTTGGAGAATATGGCGTCCAACCTGTCCAATCCCGACGACCACTACATACACATCAGCCTCCCCGAACGGTTTCGTCCCGGATCTCTCCGGCATCGACCAGCAGGCCCTTCAGCACGCGGGGGGCGACGATCTCGTGGACGGTCACGCCAATGAGGATGGCGGTGTACGCGGCCTCGACCAACCCACCGCTGAAGGTGCCATCGAACTCGGACAGTCCGATGTCGTAGACGAGCTTGAAGGTGATGGCCATGGCGATGGCCACGTCTCCTTGCCCGATGAGGCCCCGCGCTAGGTCTGGCCTGAGCGCGCTGGCCATGGACGCAACCCAACTCGCCGCCACCTTGCCGAGCAGGCGAATCGCGATGACGGCGATGGTGAGCACCGCCGTCAGCTCCAGGGGCGGCACGTCCCACAAGAACCCGGCGAGCAGAAGGAGGAGTAGGCTCATGGGTTTGTAGGTGCCTTGGAGCGTGCGGCGAACTTTGGCGCCGGAACGGCTGACGTTGACCAACACCATTCCCAAGACCAGGTTGATGGTGATCTCCGACAACTCTAGGAAGTACGCGGCTCCTGAGGCGAATGCGATGATGCCGACCAGGGCCAGCAAGGTGCCGGTGTCCGAGTCATCTTCGTCCAGGTACCACGCAAAGAGCAGCCCCAAACCGGCACCCAGCCCGAGGCTGATCACCGACCACTCCACAGGCGTTGGGAGTCGCTGGACGGGCGCTTCCTCGACCAGGCCCGGAGTGGCGAGGTCGTGGAACGTGGCGAAGAGCACGCCAAAGACCAAGATGGCGAGCATGTCGCTGAACCGGGCGCTGCGGACCAGGGTGGTCAGGATCTCGCCCACCACGTTGTACCGGCGCCGCACCACGTCCATGGCGGAGGTGGATCCGGCCCACGCTGTGGTGCCCAGAACGCCCGCGCAGAGCCACATCTGGCTGGTGGGCGGCTCGGCCCCGGCAGGGGCGAAGGCCAGCATGATGCCGTACGACGCAGCGGCGACCGGCACGAGAACCAGCACACCTTCGAGCAAAGCGAGGCGCAACGCCCCATCTCGACGCTGGAAGAGCGTGCCCACATCGAGAGCCATGCCGTAGAGCAGGCCAATCCAGCCGGCGGCGAGGGCGATGAGCGGGGCGAGCAGGGCGAAGGTCTCGCCCGCCGATGGCATGGGCAGTCGACCCAGCCAGGTGTTCTCGCGAAGCCAGCCACCGTCCCCCAAGAACGCAGCTTCGGGGAATAGAATGAGCCCGACAAGGATGCCGAGCGCTAGGTATTCGATGCTGGTTGCCACCAGAAAGAGGCGCTGCAGCCAGTCCACCACAAAGTGGGTGAGCAGGTAGGCGACCGCCACCGCCGTCGCGAGGGCCAGAACCAAAAGGATGGCGCTGCTGTCTCCGCCTCCGCCCGCCGCAAACGCGGGGAGTGGGCATAGAAGCAGTGGAATGACGCATAGCCAAGGTACGCTGCGGCGGATCGACACCTCCGGATACTCCGACGTTATCGTAGGTGGGCCCGCCGCGCGCGGACTCTCGCTCTCGATCAGGTCCCGCCGCCGCCGCCGCCGAGGCACGCAGAACCGGCCCACTCGTAGTTGCCGGGTGGTCCTTGGCGATCCGGGTCGGAGACGTTGCGCTTGCTCATGCCGGGCAGGCCATAGTTGTTGTTCAGGGAGAAGCCGCCGGGCGTACGGTAGCGGGCCACCATGAGCATTTTATTGTCTTCGTTCGGCGAGCCGTTGAACGTGGTGTGGGTGTCCATCAGCAGGTAGCCATCGTACTCTTGCGGATCGGGCGCCTCTTGGCCGTCTTGGTATCCGAAGATTTGGTGGTACTGGTAGGAACAACCTTGGTTTTTGAGCGTGCGCTCGAAGGAGTAGCCCTCTTCGCAGCCGGCGCAGCCGAGCTGGTCGTAGTCGATGTTGACGTACCGACCGGTGATGGTCCATTCGTCTTTGCAGTCTTGGGACCCATCGCCGCCGTGGAACCAGTACCAAGTTTCGGTGGCGGTGAAGAAGACGTTTTCACCTTGCTCAACGCTCTCGGCGTCGTCGGTGTGCCAGTAGACTTGGGTGCCCGACGTGCCATCGCCTGGGTCACAGCCGTCGGTGGTGTTCCACAGCAGCTTGTACTGCTCGGGCACACCGAGGCGGTCCGCAGAGCTGCTGCCGGTGTCTCCGGTGTCGACGATATCGGTGTCGCTGTCGCTGTCGGAATCGCCGCCACTGCAAGCGGCGAATGTCAGGCCGCCGGCCAGGGCGAAGGCGAGGGTCAGGCGCATATCTCCTCCAGAGAAGGGGGCAGTGTAGCGGACTGGGCAGCCGTCCGCCCCTGTCAGGCCACTCGCCACACGGTCAAATGACTGTTGTGGTGGTGTGACTCGCCTCGATGGATCCGCCGACTCTCCAATCGATGGGGTGAGACGGGGCGTATCGAAGCTCATTGTTCGCGCGGGAACCGTCTAGCACCAGCCCATAGTGCATGCGGCGTCGGTTCATGCCGTAGGAGAACTCGCTGCCGAGCAGGCGATGGCGGAGCGCATAGAGGGGCTCGATGATCGGTCCAGGAGCGGGCAGTTGCGGGGTGCCCCACTTTCGTATTGCTTCGGACATAGGGAGTGTATCGTAGCCTGGCACGTTGAACACGCCCTCGCCGCTACCGTGGGTGGCCCGCTCCATCGCACTCACGAGGTCGGCGATGGTCGCCACGTTGACCATGGGGTCAAAGCCAGCGGGACGAAGCGCGATTGGTGCCTGCAGCAGGTCGAAGAGCTGTGAGCCGGTGCCGGGCGCCAAGGCCTCCGCGCACCTCAACACGACGATCTCAGCGCGGGAAAGCCCCATTCGGGCGCAGGCTGTCAGGTCCGCCTCGACTCGGTCTCGCACAAACTGGGCCGCGCGAGGAGAGAGGTTCAACGGGTGATTTTCGGTGACCAGCACTGGAAGGTGCGGGTCGACTTTGTACACCTCGGCGTGAGAGCGCACCACCACACGTCGGATGGTGGGGTGTCGATCGGTCAAGTCGAGGATGGACCTCAATGCTTCCACATTGAGCTTGTGGACTTTTCGGCCGGCCGACCGCGCGCTGCGATGCTGTGCCAGATGCACGACCACCTCGACGCCGAGGTCCCGAGCGGGCCCGAAGACGAGCTGCCGAACGCGGCGGGTCTGGGTGAGGTCGACCTGCAGGTAGGTGAGTCGCGGGGACGGCGACAACGTCAGGGCCTGGGCGCGTGGCAGATGAGACACGGCGAGCACGTGTCGAACGCGGGTGTCGGCCATCAGGCTTCGAACCAGCTGCTCACCGATGGGAGTGGCCACCCCGGTCACCAAGACGGCGATCACTTGAACACCCCATCTCGCGCCGCCAGACCCTGTTGGAGGAGCTCATGTACGGCGGTTTTCACCTGGAGAGCGGCTTCGGACACCACGTCGGGATCATCGGCTTGTTCAGGAGTAAACTGATTTTGCAGGGCGATCGGCTCGCCGTAGTAGATGTGGTAGCGAACGGGCATGGGGAAGAGCGTCGCGGGTATCGGTACATAGGGCATGGGCCCGAAGCCAGGCAAGCGGGCGAGCTGTGGCATCTGCTCCTCTGGGCCGACGATGCCAACGGGGATCACGGGTGCGCCGTGCCGAATGGCGAGCTCACAGTGTCCCTGTCTCCACTCCTGCAGCTGGTATCGGTCGGAGAAGCGCTTGCCGATTCCGACGGTCCCTTCTGGGAAGAGCATGAGCAGCTCTCCCTCCTGTAGCAGCGCTCGTGCATTGCCTCGGCTGCCGCCCACCATTCCGGTGCGGGAGAACGTGGTGCCGACCATCGGCAGCCCGGTCACGAAGTAGTCGGCGATGGCCCTGGCGGCCCGAGGGGGGCTGGTGTTCCGGTAGATGTCCGCCCAGAGCATGCTCGCGTCGAAGGGCAGCGTGCCGGAGTGATTGGCGGCGACGATGGCTGGCCCAGACGAGGGCAAGTGCTCAGAACCATAGGTACGAACGCGAAAATATCGTTCGTAGAACGGCCCCGTCACCAAGTCTGCCAGGGCCACATAGTCCGGGTGTAGGCCGAAGCGATCGTAGCCATGGCCGGCGTCGGCGTACTTGAAGCGGGCACGTCGATCGGCCGTGTCGGCATTGCCGAGCACGCGGTTCAAGAGGCGTACGACGCGGGGGGGGAACATCGCCGCAGCGTAACAGCCCGTCGCGGACACTACTGGCGCAGCTCGATGGCTCGACGGTACGCCGACCGCGCCTGGCTATCCTTACCCAGACTCTGCAGGGCCTTGCCGAGCGCCCAGTTTAGATCCGCCCGCCGCGCATCGTTCAGACCGCCCGCATCGAGCATTCGCTGCGCAGAATCTCGGGCATCAGCAAGCTTTCCAGCCGAGATCAACCCATTCACAGCCTCGGTTTCCGCCGCTACAGGGCCCGTGGGGCGGGCTTGCCGCTCTAGGGTGGTGAGGTCTGTGGTCCTGGCCCGGTCTGTGACAGCGAACCGGTCGTCATTCGACGCCGCGGGGGCTTGCGACTCAGTCCTCTTGTCTTTCGACTTGGCAGCTCTGCCACCGATTTTGGACGAGGAATCGGCGGTGACGCTCCCGTCGCTGCGGCGCGCGGGCATCAGGTCTTCTGCTGCGGCTTCCAGCTCATCTGTGGGCGCCGTCGAACCTCCCAGCTCGCCGGTGCTCGCGCCATCGGCGGGCTGCACCGACTCCACGGGCTCGCGCGCGGCAAAGTCGTAGTCATCGAGCTCTTCCAAGTCTTGGTCTCCGCCGATGTCGGCCACTGCGTCTTCATCGGCCGCGATGAGCCCACCGATGGGGGTCGAGGTCTCTTGGGCTTGTCTCGGCTGTGGGCGAGCCGCGCTGGTTGTGGGCTCGACCTTCGCGAGGGGAGCAGGTGGGGATTGCTCTCGGGTCACTCCTTGAGCCATCTTCTCGTTGACATTCAGGTCAAAGGCGGAATCGGGCGCGTCTGCCAAGGCCTCCTTCTTCTCCGCGGATGGCGTCTGACGGGCCGGGGACGCCACATTCCCACCCTCGGAGCCGGGTGTGGCCGAGCTGCGGAATTCCGAGCGTTCTTGCGGCACGTCGGCTGGGGACATCGCGGCGACGTCGGCGTTGAGGCTCTCGGAGCTGGCACCGAAGACCGTGGGCATGACGAGAACCAGGGCGATGGCGGCCGCAGCGAGGGCGCTGGCCCCACCGAGAGCCCAGGGCAACCAGCCGCGGGGCCGGGGGTCGTTGGCGGGTGCTGGAGACTGCCCCGAATCCGCCAGAGGTTGGGGCGCGGGTGCGAGCAGGGGTCCAGCGGTGACCCCAGCCAGGATCTCCTCCACCGTCAATGACGGAGCCGGAGCCAAGTCGGGCCGAAACGCGTACACCGCTTCGAGGACGTCTGCATCGACGTCAGCGGGGGGTTGAGTGCCTGGGTTCGCGTCGAGCCATTGGGCCAGCGCCAGGGCTTGGGTCTCTTCGGGGGTCATGGTGGGTACCCCTTTCGAAAGGCCTTACAGGCACGGTGAAAAAGTACGTCGAACGTCGCGACTTTGACTTCCAAGGCAGCTGCGCACTCCTCCCGAGAGCGGTCCTCCAGAAGCCTCATCTTCAGTGCGGTTGCGTACCGAGGGTTCAGCTTGGACAAGGACAAGCCCACCAGCCGCTGGAGGTCTTCCTTCTCGAGCCCCCGATCGGGTCGGTCGGGCTGTTGGTGAAAGGCTTCGATGGGCTCGGCCTTCACCGCCTCGGCGAGCTTTCGATCCCGTTTGTGGCGCCGGTGGATGTCGATGGCCTTGTTGATGGCGATCCGGCGCAGCCAAAAGAAGATGCTCCGCCCCTGGGGCTGGTAGGTGTCGATCTTCTCGAGCGCCGTGCGGAACGCATCCCGAAGGGCGTCCTCGGCCAGGGTGGGGTCGGGAAGCCGCGGGAGAATCGCCTGACGATAGATCCGCACGCCGTACCACCCGTAGAGGGTGGCAAAGGCCGTTCGGTCTCCGGCTTGCAGGCGTTCGATCACCGCGCGCTCCTGTTCGAGGGGCACGAGGTCGCTCTGGATGGATTCCGGGGCTCCCTCGTTCACTCACCTCTCCAACGGGGCCAGACGCGGCATCTTACAGGGGGTCAATCGATCTGCGCATTTGGGGCCCGGAGCACGGTGCCCCGACCCAGGATCCATGCGGGATCTAGGTGTCTCTTTAAGCTCTGAAATTGTTCGAGCACCTCGGTTCCCACCATCTGCGCCAAAAGCTCGGTCTTTAGCTTTCCAACTCCATGTTCGGCGCTGATGGTTCCGCCCATCTGGATGGCGTGGTGCGCCACATCGACGTACCACCGCTTGGCCTGTTCCAGCTCTTCGGCGGTGCGCGGCAACACATTGCAGTGCAGGTGGTTGTCGCCGATGTGGCCGAATGTGGCGTGGGGCAGCGGGCAGGCCTCATAGAGGTCGAGGATCTGGGAGAGGTGCGCGTCGGGTACCGCCAGATCGGTACCCACCTTGGGCATGCCATTGGCCACCACTCGCTCATTGATGCCCGCCGGCACCGCATGGCGCAGCTCGTGCAGCCGGCGTGTGCCCGCATCCGTGTCGGTAACGACCGTCTCGTCGGCGAGTTCTCCCGCGCACGCTCCAAGAAGTTCCCACCAGCCGGTGAGGTGGGCGTCGGCGTCGATGCACACCTCTTGCTCGCAAAAGAGGGCGCACGTCGCGCCGTCGGGCACGTGGCCGACCCGCTCGCGCACATAGCTCAAGCAGTGGTGGTCCAAATACTCCAAAGCGCGGGGAGATACTGCCCCTTCGGGGTGCGAACGCCCCGCGGTTCGGGCGGCATCGACGAAGCGAACCGCAGCGTCCCGACTTGGAAAATAGGCGAAGATCCCGAGTACTTCGTCTGGTAGGTCCGTCAGGCGCACTGTGGCTTGGGTGATCAATCCGAGGGAGCCCTCTTGGCCGATAAATACGTCAAGCAGGTTCTGGGCGGGCTCGAACCCAGCGGCGGTCTTGACGGTTGGACGTGTCCAATTGGGGCGTGGCCACGCGCGCGGGATGGGCGTGTTGCGGTCGGCCGTCAGCACCCGTCCGGTCGCGGTCACCACCTCGATACTCTGCACCCAAGGGCGGGTTGGTCCGTACCGAAAACTACGGGCACCGCTGGCATTACACGCGATAGCGGCTCCCAGGGTGCACTCGTGGCGACTGGTGGGATCGGGAGGAAAGAACCGTCCGGTCTCCTCGATCTGGGCCTGGAACTCACCCAGGTAGACGCCGGCCTGAGCGGTGGCGTCATGGAGGCCGATCCCTCGGACCGCGTTGAGTCGCTCGGTCGACAGGAGCCAGCCGCCGAATGGCACCGGAGCGGCGGTGGTCGAAGTTCGAGCTGCCGTGATTGTCAGGGGAATACCGCGGCTCTGACAATGGCGCATAGTCTCGGCGACCTCCTCGGTCGACTCGGGGCGGACGAGCGCTTCCGCGTGTCCCCGGGTGTTGGAGGCATCGCTGAGGTATCCGTCGATGACGCTGGGATCTGTGATGGGGGCGCGCATGGGCTGTGGCTAACGTCCGGGCTACAATCTGCGTGTCGGAGGTCATGTGAGAGGGCTGGTTGGGCTGTTGGGCTGGTGCGCCTGTGCGGGCGGTACAGCAGTTATAAAGGAGACTCCTTTGATGGAAGTTCCGCTGGCCGAGCTCGGCGAATCCGTGCACGTCAAGGTGTGGCCAGGCGTGGAACTGGTGCCTGAGAACGGGCTGACGTTCACCCTCGAAGTTCCGACGTCCCAAGGTCTGTCCGGCCACGTGTTCACGGTGTTTCGAGTGGACGACGATCGCGCCATCGAGGTCCGGGATGCGGTGCAGAAGTGGACGTGGAATGGGGATCGCACGGTGGCCACTGTGCGGCCGACCGGCCTTTCTCGGGGGGCGCCATACCTGCTCGTCGCCGAAGGCCTGATTGGGGCTGATGGTGAGGTTCTTCCCATGTCTTCCCACGCGTTTCGAGTGATCCCGGCGGATGAGTCGCCCCCGAGCGGCCGACGCCTGCGGGTGAGAGGCGCTCCCGTCCCGGGTTCGTCCGCGGCGATTCATGTTCAGTTTTCCGAGCCTGTGGTGCACTCGGCGGTCCACCACCTCGCGGTGTTGCACGGCGGGGCCCGGGTCGACGGCGAGTGGACCGTGAACGCCGAGCAGACGCGAGTCACATTTGTTCCTGGGCAACCTTGGGGCACCGAGGGAGTGCGGGTCTCGGTCGGGGCCGGGATCCGCGATGTGGCGGGCAATTCGATGGTGGACTTGCCAGCGGATATGCTCACGCCGATGGTGCCGGTTGCTCGTCCGGTTCCGAGTCCGCCAGCGCCGTAGGGATGCCCGGCTGTTGACCCGGAACGTCGCCGTTTGTCAGCGCGTGGGACTGGACCTCAAAGGCGCGCTATGCGGTGGTGGGAGGGTGAGTGCGCTTCGACCGACGCATCGCCGCTGCATTGGGGCTTGCTGTGTTGCTGTCCGCGACAGGGCTGGGCCTGTGGATGTGGGGCACCCCCGATGACGCCCCCGTGGTGGAGCGTCGGGTTGGTCAAGATCGGCGACCAAACTGGGCTCGCAGGTTCTCGGTCCGACCGCCGCTTCCTGCGGCGCCCGATGTGTCACCCCCACCGGCCTCGGTGCTTCGTAGTGACCCCGCGTCGGCGGACGAGGCACAGCTGGACGAGTCCGATGCTGAGCCTGAGGACGGAGTGGCTCACCTGATCGGGTGGTTGGTGGATTCCGATGGCGCCCAGGTGGGACGCGGCATGGCGCGGGTCCGGTGTTCGACGCTCGACGATGCAGCTCAAACAACCGGAGGCAACGCCTATACGGGTCGAGCTCGGGTCGACCGTAGCGGGTATTTTGAGTTGAGAGTGCCCGCGCCGGCGGACTGCACCGTGTCGGGGGCGCGACCCGATGGGCTCCTGTCTGCGTTCGCGACGCCCGACCGCTTTTTGGTCGAGAGCGGCGAAGAGATCGAGTTCGATTTGATCGTCCCGGCTTCCCGCACCGGCGGCATCGGTGTGGCCATTGCGGAGCACGAAGAGGGTGTACTTATTCAGCGGGTTCATCGTGGAACTCCCGCCTACCGGGCCGGCCTTCGGGACGGCGATATCATCGTCGGTGTGGACGGAGAGGGGACCACCGGCCTCGATCTCAACGACTTTATCGCTCGCACCACCGGCGCCGAGGGAACCGATGTTGAGGTTGTGGTGCGTACGGCCGATGGGCGTGAAGAAACCCATGTGATTGAGCGTCAGTTTCTAGACCGCTCCTTGCTCCGGTAGCGTCCGGGCTCGGCAATGGTGTCTGATGTGTTTACTGGTCCTGCTCGGAGACTACATGCGCTTTCTTGCCCCGCTGACCCTCGCTTTCCTCTCCTTGCCTGCTGCGGCTGCAGACGTTGAGGTCGGTGTGGACGCCGATGTTGCCCTGGCGTATGGAACTGCCGTAAAGGGCTTGGGAGCTGGGCTTAGCGCTCGAGCTGGCATCGGTCCCAACCCCCTCAAGCTCGGTCCCACGGCCTTGGCCCTGAGCGGAGAAGCCGTGGGTAGCTTTTGGGCGTTTCCCGATGCGACCGACGGCACCACCTACCTGCTGCGTGGCACGGTGGGTGGCCGGGGAATTTTCACCCTGTTGTGGATCCGAAAGCCCGGCGGCGGTGAGGGGGGTCGGGGTCGCGGAATTCGACTGGACCTCCCGGTGGCGATCCACGCAGGCACCGGGTCGGTCGACGGTGGCACACAGTGGACCCCCACCGCGGACGCCAGCGTGGGTATCGCTATCGGCTTGCTGCCGGTGGAGCTGGGCTTCCACATTGGCGGCGGAGCCATTTCAGCGAACCGAAACATCTCGCTAGAAGGCACCGCATGGGTCAATACCGGCTTGGACGTGAGCGCGGTGTTCTAGGACGCCGTGCGCAGCTCGATGAGCCCATCTTCGGAGTGAGGCACGAGAGCGATCAGCCCTCCGGTTCCCAAGATGCCACCTTCTAATGTCCCATCTGGCCGTAGAAGGGCGAGGCTGACCGCGCCCTCGCCCTCGAGTTCGGTGATCAGTCCCGCCAAGTCCATCGCCAGGGTGGTTGGAGCGGGATCCTTCTTCAGCTCCCGAGGCAGGCGGTCCAAGCGGCTTCTCTGGGCCGCTGACAGCTCGGTCGTCGACGAGACTTGTACAGAGAAGCTACGCTTTGCCTTACCCTTGCCAAGTCCACCCGGCTGGGCATAGCTCTGCACCAACCACGCTCCGTCGACTTCGAACCGGTCGTCATCGCCTTCGCCCTCGAAGTTGGTCACCCGCCAACGAAACGCGGCGCGGTGGCCCTCGGGGGACGTGCCCCATCCCGCAAAAACCACGGTGACGGCGTCGTCTAGGGCGATCCGCCCCAGCGCCTCGACCTTCACCTGTTCGGCGAGGTCTGCGGGGTCGTGGGCGACGCGGTCAGATAGCGCGTCACAGACTGCGACAAACGCCGGCTCTGGTCCAATCCATGTGACCAGTCCGTCGACGCCCTGTCGCTTGAGCTTTCGCGTGCGGCAGACGCTTTGTGGGGCATCGCTGACCTGGAGAAGCCAGGTCGGCGTGAGCACGCTGATTACGATGGCCACGGCTACCTCGGCGGGTCGGAGTTCGTCACGCCCGGCGTCGCGATCACCTCGGACTTGTACGCGTCGGTGACCAGGCCTTCGCCTTGGGTGGCGGTACAGGTGTACCAGTTGTTCGCGTCCCGACCGTCGCCCGGGTTGTCTTCGCGTCGCTCCATGCTGTAGCCAGCACGCCCGATGGGCCCCCCGAAGAACGCGGCGCCTCCATCACCGGCCGTGTCCATCAGGACCGCCCGAGGGTCGACCAGGAAGAGCTCCATCGAGCCGCCCTTGAGGTAGAGCCGGGCTTGGCGGTTATCATTGAAGGAGTTGAGCACCAGGTCGCCGCTCTTGAAGGCCGAAGGCTCATCTTGAGGCTCGCCATCGGCGTAGATCTCGGTGACGTGGTCCACGATGGTGAACAGGCCATTGGCGGGGATCACCGAACCGGGCGGGATGCCCACGACAAAGTCGTTGTCGTTGGTGATCGACCACATGTCGAGGCGGATCGGCTGGTCTGTCGTGTTGCGAAGCTCGATGAACTGGTCGAAGCCATCGGAGTCGCCGCTGTGTTGGCCGTACCAGTGAACTTCGTTGATGATCAGGTCGCCCGGACGAACGATCTGCTTCTCAAGGCTCTCGGCGCGCTCCTGGAGCTCGGTGTCGTCCTCGGCGACGATCCACGCTTCGCCGAAGTGGCGGCCGCTGTCCCACAGGTACTCGAAGTACTCGTTGTAGTTGTCGGCCACACGACGTCCGCGCAGCACCAGCAGGTATTCATCATTGGACTGGGTAGCGCTGGCCGACCAGTTGAACGAGCCGGTCATCACCGTGGGCACGATGTCGGGGTTGTCGCTGTAGGTGTCGATGAGCATGGTCTTGCTGTGCAGTCGCCCGCCACCGGCTTGGTAGTCGCCGGGCTTGCGGCTCATGTCATTGCCGTCGAGTCGCTGGGGGATGCCGGCGGCCAATAGGCGGAAGGCCTCGTGGTATTGCCCATTGCTGTGGAGCTGCGACTGGTCCACCACGCCCGCGACCGTGAGCCCGGGTAGCTCTTGGTCGCGGTCCTCATCGTCGGCATAGAGCGCTGTGAGCTGCTCTTGCTTACGGATAAATGCGCTTCCAACCTGATCTTTGGTGAAGGCGAAAATGGTGAAGCGGACGGACTCTTCCGCGGCGTCCACCACCTCAATCATGCGACCCATCGTGTCTTCATTCGGCGAGAACCAGACTTCGACCTCGGTATCTCCGACCTGGTACACCCGACCATTGTCGATGCGCTTCTTGGTGTAGCCGAACAAGCCGTTGAACAGCTGCTCGAACTCAGCGGTGAAGTCGGCGGCGATGCCGGGATGGTCCATCATCACCATGTTGTTCGAGTTCTGCGTCATGTCTGACACCGACCAATTGGCCGTTCCAACGAACACAAATCGGTCGTCCACGACCAAGAACTTGTGGTGCATGATGTGGGGGCCATTGCCGACGGACATGGGGATCTGTCGATCCATCAGGCGCTGGTAGCCAGCGTTATACCAGTGGTCTGCGTCTCCAACCATCCGGATGGTCACGCCTCGGTCCCACGCCATCTCGACGGCGTTGATGATCTCGGGGTGGGTGAAGCCCATCACCGCGAAGTCGATCTTGGTCTTGGCATTGTGGATCAGGTTGATCATGGCGCCGAGACCGTCGGGCCGACCCCAATTATTGTCGGGGCGCGTTCCGGGATCGTTGAAGTAGACGTCGAGCTGACCGCCCACCGTGCGGTCGATGTCCGCTTGGTCGGGGGGAGCGCACGACAGCAGGAGAGCCGTCGATATCCATGCGAGTTGACGAAGCATCACAGGCCCTCCGCGGTGGCTCGGTAGGATTCGTAGGTTTCAACGAGCGGTATCAACTCGTCGGCCACGTCTTGTGGCGTGCCGCCGTTGTTATTGTCTTCGATGACCCAAAGAACGCCGTCAATGAGCTGGTCGGTAAAGACGGGCGAGCCCCGATACAACCGCTCTGCCGAGTACAGGTCATGGGAGAGCACGAAGGCTTTCGCGGGGTAGACCTCGCCATCTCGGGCGACGTCGAGGTCGATGAGCACGATGGTCGGGACCCGCCCAGTCGTCACTTGCCGTTTGCTCACGTCGGGGGTGTTCGACCGCAGCAGTCGCGCTAGGGCGCTGCTGGTCTCTCCCCATCGGGGCCCCACGATGACTTCGACGTCAAACCCAAGGTCGGCCTTGTCTTGTAGTGCCTTGGTCAGGCCTTCGTTGGCGAACTCATCGGTCAGCACACGGATGTCGCTCTTGGCCGAATAGACTGCGTCGATGATCCGCTTGGTGACGCGCTCCTGGGGACCGAACCACAGCTCGACTTGGGTGCCGGTGCCGAGGGGGTAGCGCCAGCGCACATCGGCGATGGACTTGGCCGAGCTGTCGAAGGCGGTGGTGGAGACAGAGTCAGCGGACTCTCCGCCATAGCCCATGAGCTGGTTGTGCTCTTTTAGCAGGTCGTCGCACAGGTCTTCGCCTTGGCCAGTGACAATGATGCGGGCGCCATCCGAGTTGAACCCCAGGTCATTCGAGGACACGAACCGGGCGGCGTCGGCCACGATGAACGACGTGCTGAGCACCGTCTGGTCGCTCGACCACGCGATGTCGGTGGTGAGCACGAACTCGAAGTATTCCAAGCCGTCATTGGTGACGCTGACGGGGATGTCTTCATTGATGAGCCGTTGGATGCCGTCGCCGGCGAGCTCGTCGAAGTCGGTGACGACCTCGACGTCGACGCCCATATTGTAGGCGTTGACCAAGGCTTCGACCATCTCGCCATCTTGTTGGGCGGCGGGCAGGGAGAGTCGTAGGGAATCTTGGGCCCCGTTGATCAACTCGACGGCGGCCGCCTCAGCGTCGCTCTGATCGCCGGCCGTCACGTCCACCTGGGTGAACATGGCGTCGAGGTCTGGGGCGGTGCATCCGGTGGCGACCAAAATGAGTGCGGAGAAATAGCGCATCAATCCAAGCCTCCTGCAGCAAAGCTGCCCGAGTAGTCAGGGCTATTGGGCAATCCTGGCGAGGCGCCGGTAAAGCGACGACACTCCGGCTTCATTTTGGTATTATTTGGCGTGTCGACTGCCTTATCCGTGTAGTGGTGCCACACGTGTGGGTAGTTTCCGCGGGCGCCGAACATGATGTTGGCCATCTCCATGGACCGGCTGACCACCAGGTCGTACCCACCGGCGAACGGGGGCATCGTTCGACTTCCCGCGCCGTTAATCAGACGTTCGTCGATGTCCTGGAGCGTGATGTCGAAGGGGTCGTTGCGCGGCAGGCCCAGCTCCGGCAGGTGAATGTCGGGCTCTGGAAAGCAGCCATCGGTCTTGGCGGCGATGAACATCTCTTTGCCGACCAGGAGAATGAACTCTTCATCGGGCAGGCGATAGGTGCGGTTCTCCACGCCTCTGACGCGAAGGAACCAGCCACGCAGGTCGATGGGGCGGGCACCGGTGTTCCGAAGCTCAATGAAGATGTCGTCGGGATCGTAGACGCGACCATCGTCCGTTTCCGTGACGGATCCCGACCATAGAACCTCGGAAATCTGAAGGTTTCCTCGCTCTCCATTGGTGCCTTCGCTGGTGATGCCGTCCCGGTAAGCCACCTGGAAGTCAGACTTTGGCGGTTCGGCACACCCGACGAGCGCAAAGAGCACAGCGGTCTGGAGCCATGGTCGCATCAGAACCTCAGGTGGGTGCCGCCGTTGAGGACCCACGGCATGGGTGCGTCGGGCGAGCCGAGCTGGGTGCCCGCGACGCGAGCGACTTCGGTCTTGTAGTACCCGCCGGGCACCAAGACGCCGCCAGACAGGTTGAACCTCATCTTTTCACTCGCCTCGAACCAGAGCTCCAGGTCGATCTCGGTGCCGATGACCTCGCCGATTCGGCGCTGAGCGACGAACTCTTC
>JBGCER010000442.1:0-9268 GCA_045106515.1 Myxococcota bacterium | reverse complement strand
TCCAGCAAGCCATCGGGAGAGTCGTGGTGAGCCGTGATTCGGAGATCGGTCAAGCCATGGTCTTCCAGTGCGCGATAGACCAGTTTCTCGCGTGCCTTCCACTGCCCAGCATTGCCCACATGCATAATGGGGCAGCCACCGCAGGCGGTGACCTTGTCGCCGGGCGGTGCGACCCGATCCGGGGGGGGGTCATGCGCCGCTCGCCAAAGCCCCAAGGACTGGTTCTGGCCGACCTGATAGACCCATACGACAGCCTCTTCGCCGGGAATGCCGCCATACACCATCAGGGGCTTGCCATTGTCACCGACGACGACTGCATCGCCTCGCTGAGTCCACGCCTTGGGCGTCACCCGCACATCATGGGACATCACACCACTCCGTCTTCTGGGCCTGCAGGGCCCGCTGTTCAAGGTCCCGGATCTTGGGGGAACCGAGGCGGAGGGGTTATCACGCTGGACGACCCCCGCCTTGATCCTCTGGAGGCCCCATGCATCGACTGGCACTCATCCTCGTGGCACTCGGTACGGGCTGTGCCTCGGAACGGGCCCCCGCCCCCGATGATCTCAACGGCCTGACCCGGTTCATGTTCACGCACTGGGAGTCTGAGAAGGAGATCTCAGACGGCATGACCAACCTGCAGATCTGGCTCGATGGGGAAGGTCGTACAGAAGAGGCCCAAGACGATGGCTTCCGCCTCGGCGCGCTCAGCGAAGAAGACGTGGGAGAGATCACCTTCCCCGGCGAAACGCCCCTCTCGGATTTGATAGGGGTCGCGGTGTCCTATGAGAGCCCCTGGTCCATCGAAGACCACGCAGCGCTGGTGACCGAGCCCGATCAGCGCTGGAACGCAGCCCGGAAATACGAAAAATTCGACCGGGTGATCACCGAAGGCGCCACAGATGCCTTTCTCGCTGAAGGCGCCCACGAGGTCCCCGAGTTTATCCGGACAGACAACGATATTATCCAAGAGCGGCTGGGTGTTCGCATCGCCTACACCCTGCTCAAGGACTACCGCTGGACCGAGACCGATGAGGGAAATCGGGCGGTCGTCGCACGCACCTGGGCCCCCGAGCGCGGCTGTTCGGGCAGCGACGGAGACGGCAACAACTGTGTGGAATTGTCGTTCAGCGTGGACCTGATCGTCGAAGATGATGACGGTGAAACCATGCGTTTCACCGCGAGCTGGACCAAGCTTTCGCTGTCGGTGAACCTGGGGGAAGACCTGCAAGTCGCCACCCTCGCCAATGGCATCCGGAACATCTTCGAGGACACCGACGAGCTGCTCGAAGAGCGGTCGAACGGCGAGTAGTTCCCGCTCCCACGCGCCAGCCGATCCCCCATTTCATTCCTCGGCTTGCTAGCGGATCCGACTGTGGTATATGTCGTCTCGGACCACTCCCCGTGCGTCCGCCCCCCCCGCGCTTCCTGCGCACCCTCTTGATCCCTCCCCACGCCCCCCAGGCGCCCACGCCCCTAGGCGCCCTTGCCCCTCCGGTGATGCCATGCAGGTCGAGACCGTCCGATTTGACGAGTCCACGCGAAGCTCTCTCTCCGACCAGCCGGTCGGACCCGGCGGTGTCACGACCGCCCTGCGCCAGGCGGCCGAAGCCGCTGGCCTAGACGCCCCTAGCGAGCTGTACAACGAGGCCCTGCGCGCCGCCGCCGACGGTCGCCACCGCGACGCGATGGAGCGCCTGCAGATCTTGATCTGCCTCGATGGGGACGACGGAGAAGCGCACCTCATGATGGCCAAGGTCCGCGTCGCTTGCCAAGAGTGGGGTCCAGCCCTGGATTCTCTCGACAAGGCTCGCGCCAACGGCGCCACGGTCCCCATGACCCTGCGCAGCGCCATCGAGAGCCATCTGCAAGCCGAGCGCGCCCACCATGACGAGACCACGTCGAACATGGACGCCCGCCACTCCGGCGAGGTCCAGGCACTTCGCCAAGAGGCGCGCCGCCTCCGCAGCGACAATGCCCGCCTGCTCGGCCGCGTGCACGACTTGGGTCAAGAGGTCCGTCGCTGGGCCTACGGCACCACCGGCTTCGCCATCGTCGCGAGCGTCTTCATGGTGGGCAACATCATCTACGCAGGCAGCAGCCTGATGAGCCCCAGCGTCGACGGACCTGTGCCCACCGTGGTTCAGCCGGCAGCTGGTACCCCGGTGGTTGACGGCGCTCCCGTCACCATCCCGGCCGCGGGCGCCCCTACGCAACCCGACGCACCCATCGCGCCTCCCCCTCCCGCGTCCGCGCTGGCGGGACGCGCAGCCCAGGCCCTGCAAGCGGCTCCTGGCTTGGACGGCACGCAGCTCCAAGTGGCCGTGGCGGATGGAAAAGCCGTCGTCACCGGCACCGTCGCCACCTTCCGCCAGCGCAAGCGCGCCGAAGACGTGCTCACGGCCATTCCCGGAATCTCCGAGGTTGACGCCAACAAGGTCAAGGTCACCGCCCGAACCAAGGGCGCGAAGCACACGGTCGTCTCCGGAGACAGCCTGTCGACCATCTCTTACGGCTACTACGGCGACTCCACCCGAGCCAAGCAGATCATCAAGGCGAACCCCAAGACCCTCAAGGGCAAGGCGAACCTGCAGATCGGCATGAAGCTGGTGCTGCCGCCCATCGAGTAGAGCGCGCGGCCCGATGCGAGGCGTCCGGCCCAAGACTCCACCCGTGAACCGAGGCTCGATCAGTACTTGATCGAGCCTTGCTTTTTGAGCTTCTTCATCCGGTCCAACGCGCGCTTGGACGGCTTGTGCCCCGTCTCTTTGATGGCCAGCTGATACTGATAGTGGGCGCTGTCATACGCTTTGAGCTTGTAGTGCGCTTGGCCCAGGCGGTAGTGCCCCGACGCCTTCTGCCAGCCTTCGAGATGGTCCGAGGACAGGTAGCGCTCCAGCTTCTGAATCGCCGTCTTCGGCTCGCCCTTTCGCAGGTAAGCCAGGCCCATATAGTAGTGAACCCGGTTGTTATCGGGTGCCGTGGCCTTGATCTCATTGAGGGTCTTCAGGGCGGAGTCAAACCGACGTTGGTAGATCTGCGCCTGTGCCGTGAGCAGGTTGTTGATCACGTTGTTGGGATAGGCCCGCTTTAGCCGCATACAGGCATTGGTCGCCTGCTTATAGTCGCGCTCTTCCAGCCACGAGAAGGCCAGGGCCATGGTGGCCGGCTTCGACAGGAACACCCCGCCTCGCTCGACCTGCTGGATCTGCGAGATGCCGAGCGCCCGATTGTCCCCAAAGTCCGGCAGCATCTTGGAGGACATGGTGACGACGGTGCGCCAGTAGTTGTACATCCCGTCTGCGATGTTCAGATCCGTAAAGTTCGGCGATGCTTCCCGCGCCTTTTGGATGTGATCCATGGCTTCAAACGCCTGGTTTAGCGCTGGGAGGTAGGTGCCTTTTCGCACCATGTGGATGGCACCCACACCCAGCAGGCCCGCCACCTGGAAGTGCTCCCAGCCTTGGTGGGCCGGGTCCTTGAGGGCCGCCTTTAGATCCCCCATGGCCTTGTCATGAGCCAGGTTGTACTGCCGATCATAGCGGAAATCGAAGTTCTCGAGCATCAGCGCCTGCCACACCAGCGTGTCGACGCTACCCGAGATGCCCGTGCCTGGAAAAGACTGGTCTAAGGCCACAAAGTGCCGGCGAGCACCCTTGTAGTCACGCTCGAACACCTTGCCGAAGCCCACGCGGGTCTGCTCGATGTAGTCGGGAGGCAGATCGAGGGCGCGAGCGCCCACATAGACCACGTTTTCGTAGGGACGGGCGTTGGCCTCGGCGACAGAATTGGCTCGCCAGCGCTTGTCCTGTTCCGAGCCCGGCACCACCGTCGAGGGCAACCGCTGCGGAGCTTGCATCTTCGGAAGGCGCTTTCCGGCGACTCCCTCGATGTCCATATCGTCGGGATCATCGGAACCGGCGGCAAAAGCCCCTGAGCTCACCAGCAACAAGGATAGAAAGATGGACCTCATTGGGCCTCCCTATGACGGACAAGATGTTGTTCAACGAGATCAACGAGTGGGTCCTCTAGGACCTTCCCTGTAAGTTGGCGGATCTCCTGAAACCCTGTGGGCGAGGTGATGTTGATCTCTGTGAGGTAGTCGCCGATGACGTCGATACCGACCCAGACTTGGCCATGTTCGACGAGAGCCGGGGCCAAGCGAGCACAGATCTGCAAATCCCGCGGTGTCAGGTCACAAGCCACAGTGCTGGCTCCCACATGCATATTACCGCGGTTGTCGTCCGGGGCCGGGATCCGGAGCATGGCCCCCACGGGCTCACCATCGAAGAGCATGATGCGTTTGTCCCCTTCGCGAATGGCGGCCAGGTACGGCTGGGCGATCACGGCCTCGGCCCCATCTAGGGTTAGAAGCTCGATCATGGAGCGGACGTTCGGGTCGGTCCCCTCGGTCACCAAGATGCCTCGGCCGCCGTTGCCGTCCCAGGGTTTGAGCACGGTACGGCCCGGTTGAGCCCGAATGAACTCCAAGACCTTCGCCGGGTCGCTGGACAGCAACGTCGGGGGGTGCAGGTCCGCGAACTGCATGGCCCAGATCTTCTCATTGAACACCTTGAGGCCGATGGGGTTGTTCACCACCAGCGTCTCAGGCGGCGCTAAATCCAGGAGGTACGTACAGAATACGTATCGCATGTCGAAGGGTGGGTCCTTGCGCATCCACACCACGTCGACCTCGGACAGATCGATGTCCACCGCCGGGCTCGGTGCGAAATGAGGCGGAGCCGCGGTGACGTTGACGGGCTGGGCCCGCGCCCTCGCGCGCCCCGCCAAGGCGTACAAGTGAGACGGCTCGCACATCAAGACCGAGTGGCCGCGGTCGCAGCACGCACGCATCACCACATAGGTGCTGTCGCCTGCGACGTTGATGCGAGACAGCGGGTCCATGACGAACAAGTGGCGCATTCAGCTCCTATGCACCCTCGATGGGGCCCAGTTCGCGTACCTCGATGAACGAGGACCGGCACGCGCTCGGGTGCGTCATGGACTAGGCTCGACGGGACGGAGGCTCGGTGAAGCTGCACACGAAGATCTTGATCGGCATGTTTATTGGCGTGCTTCTAGGTCTATTATTCGGACCGAACGGCTTCGTTCTGCCTCATGACGGCGTTCAGATCGTCGACGCGGGCGTGTTGATCCGCGAATCCGCTAGCGACACCGCAGATCCAGCCCCCTTGTCTGAACGCACCCGCAAAGCGGTCGTCATTGGCGAGACACCGGAGTGGATCGAGGTCCAGTGGGCCCTGTCCGCACCCGAGCTGGTCCGGCTGCGAAACGATGGCGCCGCCGGCTCCAAAACCGCCATTCCCGGCCAAGTTTTAACCGGTTTTGTCCCCAATGACCCCGCCGTCTCAGAGCGCTACAGCACGTGGGGGGCGGCCATCGTGGGCGTGGCCGAGGTGGTGGGGCAGGTATTCCTACGCCTGATCCGCATGGTGGTCATCCCGCTCGTCTTCCTCTCGCTGGTTGTCGGCGTCGCCAGCCTCGGAGACCTGCGAAGCCTGGGTCGCCTAGGGTCGCGCACCTTGGGCTTCTTCTTCGTCAGCACCCTGATCGCGCTCACCATCGGTGTGGGACTGGCCAACCTGGCCCAACCCGGGGCGCTGCTATCGGACGCGGACAAGGAACGACTCCTGCGCAGCTTCGCCGATGACGCTGGGGCAAAGCTCTCAAAGGCCGCCGACGCTCCCGGGTTCTTGGATCAGATTGTCCAAGTTATCCCGACCAATCCGATTGCAGCGATGGCCGAGGGAGACATGCTGCAGATCATCGTGTTCGCCGCCCTCTTCGGCATCGCGCTCACGTTCATGAAGACCGATCGAGCGGCCCCCGTCGTGGACCTCTTCGACCGCCTGAACGACGCCATGATCATGCTGGTGCACATGGCCATGACCTTGGCCCCGTACGGCGTCGCCGCCTTGCTCTTTAAAGTCGCTGGCACCACGGGGCTCACCGTTCTGCTCGCCTTGCTCGGCTACGCCTTGGTCGTGGTCGTGGGCCTGCTCCTACATATGGTGCTCACCTACGGCCTTGTGGTGACCTTCGGCGCCCGCCTCAACCCGTTCAAGTTCATGCTCGCCCTGCGTGAAGCCTTGCTGGTGGCGTTCTCCACCAGCTCCTCGTCTGCCACCCTTCCGGTGACCAAGGAGTGCGTGGAAGAGAATATGAACGTGAGCCCCAGGATCTCCAGCTTTGTGCTGCCTCTTGGTGCGACGGTCAACATGGACGGCACCGCCCTCTATCAGGGGGTCGCCGCCCTCTTTATCGCCCAGATCTACACCGACGGACTCGACCTGACCCAGCAGCTCACCATCGTGGGCTCCGCCACGTTGGCCTCAGTGGGTGCGGCCGGCGTACCGGGCGCGGGCATGATCACGCTCGTGATGGTCCTGACGGCGGTGGGCGTGCCCGCAGAAGGCCTGGCGTTGGTTCTGGGTATTGACCGATTACTCGACATGTTCCGTACCATGGTCAACGTCACCGGAGACGCCTCTGCCACCGTGTGGTTGGCCCGACTAGAGGGGGACGACCTGCGCTTCCTCACCCCAGCGGCCGACGCCGCCTCATCGGATGTCGGCTTCGAGCAGCGCCTGGCGGACGGGCCCCACCCCGTGCCCCCCTCCGACGACTAGTCGGCGTTTACAGCGACTTATTTCCCGATACAAAACCGGCTAAACAGCGCGTCGAGCACGTCTTCGCGGGTGTCTGCACCGGTCATCGCGTCGAGCTCATCGAGGGCACCGAGCACGCACTCAGCCGCCGCGGCGACCCCGGCGAACGGCATCGCCTCGGCCGCCTGTTCGCACGCATGATGGACCGCTCGGAGGCAGTCGCGCTGGCGGGCGGACGCGACCACCAGATCCCCCGCCGCAGGCTCACTGCGCACCAGCACCCGCCGAAGGGAGGCGCCCAGCGCATCGACCCCGTCACCGGTCAGCGCTACCGTAGGAACCACCGTGGTAACGCCAGGTACGTGCAACCGAACGCCAGCCCGATCGACCCCATTGAGCGCCACCACTCGCGGTTGGCCCGATGTGCGGGCCAAGATCTGCTGCTCCGCTTCGCTCGGACCTTCCGGACGAGCGCGCACCACCACGATCAACGCGTCCACATCCGCGATCAGCTCCTGGGCCAACGCGAGCCCAGCGGCCTCGACAGGGTCTTCCGTCGCCCGCTCGCCCGCCGTGTCCAGCAGCGTCACCGCCAAGCCCGCGATCTGCGTCTGCACTTCCAGCACGTCGCGGGTCGTGCCCGGCACATCGTGTACCAGGGCCCGACGTCGCCCCAACAATGCGTTGAAGAGTGAGGATTTACCTGCATTTACAGCGCCCACGAGCGCGACGCGAGCGCCGTGCACCAGCACCGAACCCGCCGAGGCAGTGCCCGCGAGCGCGCCCGCCCGTTTCCGCACCTCATCCAGCTCGCGCAGCACCGTCTCGTCATCTTCGAGAGCCAGGTCATCGCCGGGGTAGTCCAGGCGGGCCTCCAGCTCGGCAGCGACCTGCACAAGCCGGGAACGCAACCCCTCGTATTCCTTACTTAAAGCGCCTTCCAAGCCCTGTCTCGCGAGGCGGGCCCCTACGGCCGTAGGGGCTTCGATCACCTGATGCACCGCCTCTGCTTGCACCAGATCCAGCTTTCCGTGAAGGACCGCTCGGCGGGTGAACTCGCCGGGCCGAGCCATGCGCGCCCCCGCCGCCACCGCGGCCGCCAGCACGCGCTCCAGGAGCACCGGATTTCCGTGCACGGTGAGCTCGGCCGTAGGTTCGCCGGTAAACGTGGCTGGGGCCAGACCCACCACCAGCACGCCATCATCGATGACCTGCCCCTCGGCCAACACATCCACTCGCCGCGTCCGACCCGACACCCTCGGACCGTCCCGGTGGGGACGCACCCAGGCATCAAGAACGTTCGCGAGGCCGGGGCCAGACAGCCGCACAACGGCCAAAGCCGCCCGCCCCCAAGGGGTCGCGGCGGCCACGATCACGTCGGTTTCGACGGGGCGTTGAGGCACGAGATCCCTATTCGGGAATGACCTGCACGACCTTCTTGCCGTCTTTCTCGACGGACTGGGTCGCGACGCCATCACACTCGGAGACTTCGAGGTGTACGATGCGGCGATCGTAGCTGTTCAAGTCCAAGTTGATGGTGATGGTCTTCTGGGTTTCGACGGCCTTTTCGGCAGCACGACGAGCCAGAGCCTTGAGCTTGTCTTCGGGGTAGGCGCTCTGCTCGCGCTCTCCACGGTCGTCGTCGCGACGCCCGCGTCCACGGCCACGTCCACGACCATCTCCGCGATCGCGGTCACGGCCACGTCCACGGCCTTCGCCACGGTCGTCGTTCCGCTCGCGGGGCTTGCGGTCTTCGCGATCATCGTCGACATCGACGTCGATGACGAACTCGCCGAACTTGTCGACGGACAGGCTCAGCAGGTGGCGAATAGCGGCCAGGGTCGAGCCGCGGCGACCGATCAGGCGACCGGCCTTGCTCGTGGGCTTGATGCGGATGTGAACGCGATCGTCGGTGCCAGCGGCCTCGACGGTGCCTTCAACGCGAAGAGCTGCGATGAGCGTCTCGAACCAGCCCTTGGCAAACTCGGAAGCCTCGGTGGGCTCGCCCATGGGCTCGGACGAACGGGCCTTGCGCTCCTCACGCTCGGGACCCCGATCGTCGCGGTCACGGCCACCACGCTCACGGCCACGGCCGCGATCGTCGCGGTCACGACCCCCACGCTCACGTCCACGGCCACGATCTTCACGGTCGCCGCGGTCCCGGCCACGGTCCTCACGCTGGCCGCGATCACGGCCGCCACGCTCACGTCCACGGCCCTCATCGCGGTCCCGACGGGGGCGACGCTCGCCCTCATCACGCTCGGCGCGCTCCGGCCGAGGGGCACGGACAGGCTCCGCTGGAGCCTCTTCGGGAGCGTCGGCGTTGACCCAAGCGATAACCTTGACGGTGTCACGAGATGTAGAGCGTCCTTCGGCGTTCCGGAAGTGGGACATGTCCAGTGTGTGGTGGACCTGGTGCTTCTTCACACCCAGGCTCTCGGCAGCTGCGCTCACCGCAGACTGCATGTCTCTTCCTTCTCCGGTGGCGGTTTCTGCGCCTTCTGGGATCTTGCTCATAATCTCACTCCTAGGGGCCACTCGCTGGGGCCGGACTCGCAGGTGTCTTGCCAAACCTGCGTTTGATGTAGAGCTGCTGAAGAATGGTCAGCAGCATGTTGACGAAGATGTAGAGGACCAAGCCG
>JBGCER010000441.1:0-3250 GCA_045106515.1 Myxococcota bacterium | reverse complement strand
GCCGTCGAGGAAGTCGGCGGTCAAGATGCCGGGGTTGACGGCCCGGTCCTTGTCTTTTTCGATCTTGACCTGATCCTTGATGCACCGCTCATGCAGGCCCAAAAGGACGGACTGCAGGGCTTCCTCTTCTTCTTCGGTCTCGAAGGAGGCGTCCCTGAAGGCTTGCTTCATAAGATCGGGGCAGTCGCCTTCAGCGACGGGGATGGTCTTGTTGCAACCGACCAGGGCGGTAAGCGCAATCAAAGGCAGGATGTGACGCATGGTTCCTCCAACACGAGGCCACATTGTTACCTCCGCAGAGGCGCATCCGCCAGAAACCTGTCAACGAAGGCAGGCTTCGATGGCCTCCGCTACCCTTTGTACGTCGTGAGCATCATTGTAGGCCTGGATGCTGAAACGAACCCAGGATCGGCCGGCAAAGGGGATGATCGGTACTTCGATGCGGTGCTCTTGGTAGAGCGTGCGGGAGAAGGCGCGGCAGGCATCGAGGGGAACGGGGGATGGCAGGGGTACGGCGCACAGGGCCGCTCGGTTGTGAGGGGGGCTGGGCAGTTCGCAGCGCCAGCGAGAGGCGAGGGCATCGCCGCACTCCCGGGCCAGCTGCCGATTTCGGGCCATCAGATCGGCGCCGCCCAGGGACTGCCAGAACTGCAAGGCCGTGGGCGCTGCGAGCCAGCCTGAGAAGTCGCGGGTGCCGGGCCAGTGAAGACGTTGGTGCAGGCTGCCTTTCCATCCATGAGAGACGACGAGGGGGTTCAGCTCCGGTGCCTTGGGGTTGACCCAGAGCAGCGCAGTTCCGCGTGCCGCGAACGCCCACTTATGAAGGTTTCCCGTATAATAGTCGCAGTCTAGGTCCGTGAGGTTCAGCGGAACTTGGCCGGGTGCGTGGGCGCCGTCCACCAGCACAGGCACGCCGTGTGTCTGGCAGGCCTGAACCATGCGTTCGATGGGCAGCACCAGGCCTGTGGGACTGGTGATGTGGTCGAGCACCGCGAACCTCGCTCCGGGTAGCACCGCGTTGAGGGCGTCCAGAGCAGCGTCATCGCCAGGGTAGGGGAAGGGCAGCTCCGCGATGTCGATCTGCACGCCAAAGCGTTCGGCGAGGAACTGGACCGAGTTGTAGACGGCGTCGTAGCGGTGAGAGAGCAAGACGACGCGGTCGCCGGGTTGCCACTGAAGGCTTCGTAGGACCGTGTTGACCCCCGTTGTGGCGTTTTCGACCAGGGCCACGTCCTGGCCGTTTGCCCCGACGAAGGAGGCGATCGTGTGGGCCACCGCCGTCAGCTCCGCCTCGACCTCGTCCCACAAAAACCCGACGGGATCAGCTTCGATTCGATCCTCCCAGGCCCGGCGCGCCTCGATGACGACGCGGGGGGCGGCACCGAAGGAGCCGTGGTTCAGGTGCACCGTGGTGGGGTCCAGGAAGAAGCGGGTGTGGGCGAGCGCGTTCACTGAGACCTCGTGTTCTGGGTGGAGTAAAACAGGCGCGGAGGTGCGCGTGCGACACAGGATCTCGATTCTTGCGGCGGGGGTGCTCACGGCGTTGGCGTTCGGCTCGTCCGAAGGGGAGCCGGCGGCCGTGCAGATGCAGTGGAAAGGGCCCGCGACCTTGTTGGCTGGAGAAGGCTTCTTGGCCGAGATCGAAGTCAGCAACGACGGGGAGACGGACTTCGTGGTGCAGACCGTCGACGTAGATGGGGATTTGGACCGCGCTTTTGCGCTGGTCGTCACCTCTAGCACCGACGAGGTGGACTACGGCGAGGGGACGCGGATCACCATCCCGCCGCTGACGGTCCCGGCGGGGGGCACCGCGCGCGTTCCCATCTCGGGAACGGCGTTCCTGAACGGTCGCCAGGGAGGCCGGGTCGAGCTGTGTGACGCCCAAGGCCAGTGCTTTAGCGACCGCGTCTCATCGACGGTGCAAGGCGGGCCCGACCGGGCGATTCTGGCCACGTGGACGCTGCCCGAGACCGTGGTCGAAGGGGAGACCTTCGATGTGGTGCTGACCCTGAAAAACCAGAGCGGAGGCCGAGACCTGGTCAAGTCCGTGGGGGTGTCCACCGCGACGAGCGAGTGGCTCAAGCTCGACGCGTCGGTGCCGCCGCATCAGGGGCCGGGCAGCTCGCTGGGCCGCAAGGTGTGGCGCTACGACCTGAAGGTGGGAGCCGGGGTCGATGAGACCATCACCTTCACCACGGTGGCGCCGCGCCCCGGACCTCGCGTGGCGAGCTTGAGCGTGTGCCTGGCGAGCGAGACCTTCTGCAGCGACCAACGGGTGGAGGTGCAGGTGCTGCCAGCGGGTGGTGCGGGAGACTGAGGGGCGCCGGCCTACAAGTCTTCCAAAAGTCGGCGCCGGTAGCTGCTGATCTGACGCACTCGCCACAGTCCTGCAATCGACAGGATGAAGGTCGGTAAAACGAGCAGATGCCAGATGAGCCCAATGGGTGAGAACAGGGTGTTTAGGATCGAGTAGACGAACCAGCCCACGGCGAAGAGCTCGCTCAGGGCCGCGGTGGCGATCAACACATAGTTGGCGACCAACCTGGCTTGTAGTACGAGCCCGCCGCTGCCGAGCATGGCGATCGACAGGGCTCCGATCACATAGGGCGCCATCCAGCCCCAGTCGTAGAAGCGCACCAAGAAGAGCTGCAAGGCGTAGCCCGCGCCAAAGAGCCCACAGAGCAGCGCGCTGATGCCGGCTAGGTAGACCCAGGCGTTGGCCCGCGGGGTGACCTCGTCGTCTACGCTATCGCTGGGAGTCGGCAAAGGCGGTGGGGTACGTGGGCTTTCGAAGGGGTCGGACACAGAAACCTCGGGGCGGGCGCCCCGACGGGTAACGTCGCGGGGAAGAATCAGCCTCGCCGACTAGATTTCGCAGCCGCCCATGTGCCAGGCGTCGCCCAGGTAGGGCCAGACGTCCTTGGCCGTGGTGGTCTCGACGCGGCACGGCAGCACGGACTGGGCGTCGAGCCGCAGCTCCCGCAGCTCTTGGCTTCGACGAAGGTGTTCGGCCTCGGCGGGGGGCATGGCCTCGTCGACCGCGTGAATGTGGCTCTTCGAGCGGTACTCTTGGATGAGCTCTTCGTCGAGGCCCTTGGAACGAGCACAATCGTCGATGTCGGTCTGTAGCGAGCCGAACTGGGCGAGGACGCAGCCAATGTTGACGTGTTCGTCCTCGACGTCACAGCCGTGCACGAAGTCCTCGTAGGCGCCCAGGCTCTCCTCGTAGTCGGGCCAGTCCGGGTTTGCG
>JBGCER010000440.1:0-9683 GCA_045106515.1 Myxococcota bacterium | reverse complement strand
AGCTTGCGCACCACCCGCGTCCACTCCAGCTCCTCGAACACCCGTACGCGCACGGTCACCCGGTGGGACTCCCGGTTTGTCACCACTTCTGCGCTGCCGAGTCCGGGACTGAACCACAAGTCTCGAACGCGACCGCTGCGCGCCAGGGTTCGACCGCGCGCGAGGGCGGCCTGGTGGGACTCCGACAGGCCCTCGAATGTGCTCATCCAGCGCATCGCTGCCCATCCCTTCGGACGGCTAGATGCTACGATTCCATCGGATGGGGCTTGGTTTCGCCGGCTCATGCCTCAGCCTCCACCAGGGCGTCATCGCCCAGAGCGACCAGCGCGCGCAGCGCGTCATTGTCGAGCTCGGCCACCCAACGTTCACCGGAACCCACCACCTGTTCGGCGAGGGCACGCTTCTCTTCGAGCAAGGCGTCGATGCGCTCTTCGAGGGTGCCTTGGGTGACCATCTTGTGCACCTGGACGTTTCGGTGTTGGCCGATTCTGTATGCCCGGTCGGTCGCTTGATCCTCGACGGCTGGATTCCACCATCGATCGTAGTGAATGACGTGGGTCGCTCGGGTGAGGTTGAGGCCTGTGCCGCCCGCCCGGAGCGAGATCAGGAGGATGGGGCACGCATCATCGTCGGTCTGGAACGCGTCGACCATGTGTTCTCGGTGGTCGGCTGGGGTACCGCCATGAAGAAATGGTGCGTCCAAGCCATGCTCTTCGCGCAAGAAGCGCTGAAGGCGCACGCCCATTTCTTTGTATTGAGTGAACACCAGCGCTCGGTCCTCGATCTCGACGATGGCGCCGATCAGGTCCGAGAAGCGGTCCAACTTGCCCGAGCGACCGACCAAGATGCCGTCTTCCTTAAGGTAGTGGTCGGGGTGGTTGCACACCTGCTTGAGCGCGGTGAGCATCGCCAGAACATGGCCCCGTCGCTCGAAGCTGTCGGCGTCGCCGATCCGCTCCATCGCGTCATTGACGACCTGTTCGTAGAGGTGACCTTGCTCAACGGTGAGCGCGGTGTACTCCTTGCGTTCCAC
The DNA here is from genome assembly GCA_045106515.1 of Myxococcota bacterium. GTDB lineage: Bacteria > Myxococcota_A > UBA796 > UBA796 > REDI01. The sequence continues at coordinate 8,650 of JBGCER010000440.1, read as the reverse complement.
CTTGTCGGGCAGATCGTCGATGACGTTGGGGTCTGTCTTGAGTCGGCGCAACAGGAAGGGGGACACACCCTTTTTGAGCTGCAGCGCCAGGTCTTCGTCTCCGAAGCGCTCGATGGGCACCGCGACGTTTCGGTGGAAGGTCCGCCGAGGCCCAAGCAAGCCGGGCACCAGGAACTCCATGAGCGACCACAGCTCATCGAGTCGGTTTTCGACGGGTGTGCCAGACATGGCGACTCGATGCCGTGCGGGGAGCGTTCGAGCGGCTCGGGCCCGCTTGGAGTCGGGGTTCTTGATGGCTTGTGCCTCGTCCAGCGCCACCACGTCCCACATCACACTGGACAGCGCCTCTTGGTCTCGGGTCACGAGGCCGTAGGTGGTCAGTACGACATCGTGGGTGTGAAACTGCCCAGGATCGCGGTGTAAGCCATGATGTCGGAGCACGGTCAGCGATGGGGCGAACCGCTGGAGCTCGCGTGCCCAGTTTCCGAGGACCGAGGTGGGACATACGATGAGGTGCGGGCCACTTCGGCGGTCCAAGATGTGGGCGATGAGCTGAATCGTCTTACCAAGGCCCATATCATCGGCGAGGCATGCGCCAAGTCCCAGGCGCCCGAGCGTGGCCAACCAGTAGAGGCCCTTGAGCTGATAGGGCCGCAGAACCCCCTGGAAGGTCTCGGGAACGTCGATCTCAGGCGGGTTTCGAAGGGCATCCACCACCATGTCGAGGCGTTGGTCCGCGACGACCGGCACCCCCTCATAGGAGCCGACGAGCACGGACTTAAGGGCCACTGCAGCGGGTAGTGTGCCTTCGCCAGTGAGATCTTCGGGGAGGCGCTGGACCTCGGCCGGGTCGAGTAGCACCCATTGCCCCTCGTGTTGCACGATGGGGCTACCTAGGGAAACGAGTCGTTGGAAGGTAATTCCATCGACGTGTTGCCCACCGATGGTCACCTCCCAGCGGAAGGTGAGTAGGCCTCCGAGTGAAGCGTGCTCTCCATCGGGTTCGGGGGCTTCGATCCGCATTTGTGCGCGAAGTCGCCTCGAACCTGCCGCCTCAAACTCCTTGGGGATTCGGACACGGAAACCAGCCTCGCGAAGCGCGTCCACGCCATTGGCCAGGAAGTCCCATGCCTCGGTGGCGTCTAGTTCCAAGTTTTGTGGGTGTCGGCCTTGCAGGGCTGGTCGCAAGCCGGTCCACAGGTCACTGGCGCGGGCCAGTCCACGTAAAGCGTGATGGGCGGGGTGCTCGTGACTGTGATCGCCGATGTCCACCTCGGCTCCGGCAATCCAAGCGTCGGCCATGGGGACGGACGCCGTGGGGTGATGGCTGGAGCTCATGTGCAGGCTGAGTGGGAAGTAGTCTGCTCCGCCCTTGGGGAGTCCCATGCGCAACATGACGGCCAGCGCGCCGGACTCCGCTTCGTAGGACCAGCTCCGCACCAGGTCCGGGATCGCCTGGTAACGAGCCTCTCTAGGAAGGAATTGGGCGGGTTCGTCCCGCAAAGCCTCGGCGAGGTCGCGGGCCCATCCGCGGGCCGAGTTGGGCCAGGCTTGGGTTCGGTACACGGTGTCGATCGTGCGGTCTACGATCCACCGGACCACACGCTCAGCGGTGGGAAGGCGCACAGCGCCGCGGTCATCGGTGGGGGCGCAGCGGGCCCACGTGGGTAGACTTCGCACCAATGCCGCGAGAGAGGCTCGGTCATCGGCGTGAACGATGAGCGCCCGCCATCGGGCCTCACCACGTTCCGCAGTGGGCACGGCCCTTTGGCGCACAGCCAAGTGCAAACCTAGCTTAATTGCTGCCGAAATGCATCGAACGCTGTCGCTGACTTGGGTGTCCCGATCGACGCGGCCCAGCACCGAGACCAACCGGGAAAAGGGGATATCGACGCCCGGGGTGCGGACGCGTTTGAGTCGCTCCCCGGGTTGGGCCAAGGCTCGAACGGTGGCCTCGCCGGGCAATACCGCAAGCCCAGGCAGCTCGCGCTGCACAGCCTCATCGAGCGGATCTTCCGAGGACCACACGAAGATGGTTCCATCGGGTGTCCACGTGGTCTGCACATGCTGCAACGGTTGCTCGCTGGTTGGGGGGGGGCCATGAGCCCGGAGCATATCTGCCGCAGTCCCCCAGGGAATCCCCCAGGGCGCTTTCGCACGTCAAGTTCATGCCAAACGGGCTTTAGGACTGGGTCGGCCACAGAAAGCTAATCTAGCAGCCGGGTGTGAGAATCGGCGCAGGACGGGGCGCGGCGGGCGTGTGCGGCGACGTGGTGTTCAGAGATCGCACGTCGTGCGGCTCTGGCCTACGGCGGCTTCGCTGAGACTAAGCGTCGTCGTCGAAGTCGTCTTCGTCTTCCGCCGTCATGTTTTCATCGTCGGACCATTCCACGTTGCACAGTCTCTCGAGAAGGCTCACCAGCTCTTCGCCGGTGTACTCGAACTCGTCGTTGGACGACATCTCTGCTTCGAGGGCCTCTTGCAGGGCCGCTTCGAGCTCGCCCGACTCTTCTAGGCCTTGGACGATGTCGTCGATGCCGTACTCGTCGGCATACTGCTCGAGCTGGTCGATGAGGAACGTCGCGATCGGCTCAGGATCGGGGTTCTTGCCGTAGGCGTCGAGCATGGTGTCGAGCTCATCGACCAGTGTTTCCCGGAATTCCGTGGCCAAGTGCATTGGGCCTCCCTACTCTGCAGAGCGTGCAAGGACCGGGGCTAGCACCCTGCACCCGGGCGATCAACGTTCCATTGGGCTAGGCTGCCTCCATGTTTACGAATGAACTGTTGCAAGCCCTCCCTAAGTCCGACCTGCACTGCCATCTCGATGGTTCGCTCCGGTTGGAAACACTCATCGAGTTAGCGCGTGAGAGGGGTGTGAAGTTGCCCTCCGACACGCCGGAGGGTCTGCGCGAGCTTGTGTTCAAGGACACCTACCGGGACCTTCCCGAGTATCTGCACGGCTTCGCCTACACCTGCGGCGTGATGACGGACCTCGAGGCCATCGAGCGGGTGTCCTACGAGCTTGGCCAAGACTGCCTGGCTGAGGGCGTGTGCTATCTGGAAGTTCGCTTTGCTCCTCAGCTTTTCGTCAGAGAAGGCCTGAGCGTGAGCGATGTGCTCCAGGCCGTCGACCAGGGCCTCGACCGCGTTCGCCGAGAGCACGAGCAGAGTGCGGCTGTGACCGAGCAGGGGCAGCCGCCGTTTCGGTATGGGCTCATCGCCTGCGCAATGCGCAACTTCAGCGCTGGATTTTCGCCCTACTACAAGGGGTTGCTGAACGCTCTAGGCCAGCATTGGCCCATGAAGAATGTGTACGGCATCGCCTCGGAGACCCTCGTTCGAGAGGTGGTCGACGCCAGAGACCGACTGGGCGTGCCGGTGGTTGGGTTCGACTTGGCCGGAGCCGAGGCCGGACACCCGGCCAGCGATCACGTCAAGGCGTACGCCCTCGCGCAGCACCACTTCTTGAAGAAGACGGTTCATGCCGGCGAAGCCTATGGTCCCGAGAGCATTTTTCAGGCCATTACATTGCTGCACGCCGACCGGATTGGTCACGGCACGCACCTGTTTCGGGGCGACATGGTTCAGAGCGACAGCTCGTCGGCCTATGTGCGCCAGCTCGCTGAGTATATCGCCGATCGGCGCATCACGTTGGAGGTGTGCATCACCTCCAACCTCCAGACCCTTCCGGAGCTACGGCGAGTCGAAGATCACCCTCTGGGACGCATGATCGATGAGCGGCTGTCGGTGACCCTGTGCACCGACAATCGCCTGGTGTCGAACACTACGGTGAGCCGGGAGCTTCGCCTGGCGACCGATGCGTTCAAGTTTACGCCCTCCAGGTTGCGAAACGTGATTTTGCACGGGTTCAAGCGTAGCTTCTTCAACGGAACCTACCGCGAGAAGCGGGCCTACGTGCGCCAGGTCATCGACTACTATGACCGCGTGGCGCTGGAGCACGGTGTACCCGCAGCGCGCCGTGGCGAGGGTGTGTAGAGGCTAGACCTCGATGGCGACTTGGACGCGGCCTTGCACGCCCAATGCTCCGATGGAAAGCAGAAGGGGAAGCACTGTTTTCCATCGCGTAGACAGCGTCTGGTTGGCGGCGACGACCGCGAGGGCCACGGCGAGCGGGGTGCCGACCACCGCGGTGATAGCGCTCGCCTTCCTGATGGCGCTGAACCAGGGGCCTACCTGTGGAATCCATGGGATGAGCCGCCCGACGGGGGTGCCGGCCAGCCGCAGGAATACGCGTCCGGCCGCGCCGGCGCTGAACGCGCTGACCGACCCGCCACTCCAAGCCAGCGTGGGGAAGACTGAGCCCTTCGCTCGGGCTTGATGGTCGGGGCGGAGGCTGTCGAAGCGCACCGGGCCCGTCTGCTCGCTTAGGGCTAGATTCAAGCTGGCGAGCCGTTCCCAAGCGTCGTCTCCTACGATGCTGCCCTGGACTCGGAGCCGCCGGGCCGTGCGGTTGACCATCTGATCGAGATCGATCTGACCGCTCGCATAGGCGGCGGGGGTGCAGTACGCCCACCACAACGCCGCGGTGACGCGCTCGGCGAGCTGGCGCGGAGATTCGGCTCCCCGGGTCGATTTTCCCGCGGCATCAAGGATGAGCCGGAGCTCCGCCTCGTCGCAAGCAGCGAGGCTGTCCACAACGTCTTGGCGGCGAATCGGCATGGCCATCCTAGGGAGGGGGGCAGGTACAGTCCCATACGTAGACCCCCACTAGGCTATTGCAGTTCCAGGAGGCGCGGTGTTTTGGTGCTTGCTCATGCCCTCATTTGCGGCGGGTCCACTCGATGAACCTGTGGTTCGCGTGGCCCGACGGGTCAGCCCTGCGGTGGCGTATGTCGAGGTGGAGAAGGGCACGCCGTGGGCTCGGGGATTGCTCGAACTGATGCGTGCGAACGGCCTCGATGCCCCGCCTCGGGGAGAGGCGGTGGGCCGGGCTACGGGCTCCGCGGTGCTGGTGAGCGAGGACGGGTGGGTGGTGACCAACCACCACGTGGTCGACGCCGCCATTTCGGTCACCGTGGTTTTGCACGATCAACGTCGGTTTAGCGCTACGGTGGTCGGCACCGATCCGCGCTCGGATCTGGCGTTGCTGCAACTGGATAATCCTGGGCCTTTTCCCTGGCTTCCTTGGTCAAACCGACCGGTGCAGGTCGGCGAGCCGGTCATCGCGGTCGGCAGTCCCTTCGATTTCCAGTCGACCATCACGCTGGGGATCGTGTCCGCGACGGGCCGTCGAGGCTTGGAGAAGGGTGAGATCCAAGACTTTATTCAGACGGATGCGGCGGTCAATCCTGGGAATTCCGGAGGTCCCCTGCTGAATATGCAGGGGAAGATCGTGGGGATCAACACCGCGATCTACAGCCAGGGCGCGGATCAGAACTCTGGCGTTTCGTTCGCAATTCCTGCGCCCATGGCCTCCCGTGTGATCGAGTCTTTGGCGACCGGCGCGTCGGTGCCGCGGGCCCGGATCGGGCTCGATGCCCGGACGGCGTTCGACGTGGGGGGCGATGACAGCCAGAGAGGCGCGTCGGTCTTTTGGGTGATCCCAGCCGGTCCAGCGGCTCTGGGCGGTGTTCGGCGAGGCGACGTCATCGTGGCGATCGACGGTGAGCCGGTGCCATCGGCGGGTGCGCTGGGAGACTTGGTGAGGTCTCGGGCTGTCGGCTCCACGTTGGTGCTCACCATCGTCCGCGGGGAACAACGCACTTCGGTCGAGGTGGTTGTGGCGGACGAGAACGACGTAGGGACGGGCCTCGATGACGTGCCTGCCGACGCCAAAGGGTGGGCGGGTATGTGGGCCACCGACGATACCGAAGGGGAGGTCCGGGCCAAGCTCGGCGTGGCGGATGGGCGTTCTCCGCTGGTCGCTCGCGTCGATCGCGGAAGCCCGGCGGCCCGGCTCGGCGTCATGGCCGGCGACCGGGTGGTTCAGATCGGCGAGTCTCCGGTCCTGTCGATGGAGGACTTCAACGAGATGCTGGGCCAAGCGTCGCTCGGGGCCCGACTGGTACAGCTCGAGCGCTCAGGACGGAAGATCGTCGCTGTCTTGCCGCCGCCGTAGACCGCCCGGAGCGTCTAAGCGCCCATCGAATGACGTGGGCGAGGTGGGTTCGCCAGCGATGGCGTAGTCGCCATCTAGCCAGCCTCCAAGATCGAGGAGGCGGCATCGCTCCGAGCAGAACGGTCGCCACTCATTGGAGGTGTCGAGGGCGGAGGGGCCTTTGCAGCGTGGGCAGGTCAGTCTCATGGGCATTGCCTATCTCTCTTCGGAAATCGAAGCGAGGTCTGATTCGCCGGGATGGAGTCGGCGGTTAGGGGCCCGTCCCCGGCCCGAGAGCTTGGCCGGGGTAGCATGTTGCAGATCAGGGCGGTCGGATGGGCCGCGACGGGAGCTACGGATGACGGTGAACAAGGTGATTCTGGTAGGCAACCTGGGGCGTGACCCCGAGCTGCGCACCACGCAAAGCGGCACGACGGTGGCCAATATCAACCTGGCGACCACTGAGCGTCGCAAGGATCGAGACGGAAATTGGAACGATCACACCGAGTGGCACCGGGTGGCCTGCTTCGGCCGCACGGCCGAGAACGTCGGGAAATACGTGTCCAAGGGCAAGCAGATCTATGTTGAAGGTCGGCTTTCTACCCGCGAATACACCGACAAAGACGGCAATCGTCGATGGAGCACCGAGGTTATCGCTGACAACATCCGCTTCTTGAGCGGCGGTTCCGGCGGCGGCGGCGGCGGCGGCGGCGGCGGCGGCAACTACGGCGGCGGTGGCGGCAACTACGGCGGCGGCGGCGGCGGCGGCGGCGGCAACTACGGTGGTGGCAACGCTGGCGGCGGTGGCAATGCTGGCGGCGGCGGCAATGCTGGCGGTGGCGGCAATGCTGGCGGCGGCTACGACGGCGGCAGTGACGACGACATCCCGTTCTAGGGACTGGCTATGCCTCCAAGTTCGCCCCGGCTTTATCGGCGACCGCTCTTTTGGGTGGTGCTCGGGCTGGGGCTATTGGGGGCGGGAGCCTTGGTCGGGGGCGTCGCGGGGTGGCGTGCGGCCACGTCCTATACGCTCATCGCCGATCGCTGCGATGAGCTGGCCGAGATGGACTTGTCGGTCGCGGAGATCGTCGACTTAAAGCGCCGATGGAAAAACTACGCCCGCACGATCGGCCCGGCACACTTGGTGATAAGTCCTCGTGAAGCCAGCTTTTTGTTGAGTGCCGAGTCGGATCTGACCGTCTTTCTCACCGCTAAAGATGCGGTGCTCCTGGCGCAGCTCACCGCTCCGGTCGAGACGGGCTGCTATAATGTGGAGTTCCAAGGCGGTGTTCAGGTGAACGAGGGCCTGGCGATTTTGGACGTCGAGTCTCTCTCCATCGGTGGCCGTGATCTGACGGAGGTTGCCGCTTTGTCCGGCGTCCTCGGCGGAACTAAGCGGGCGGTCGCGCCTGAAGACATCTCGGAACCCCGACTCTCGGAGTTGTTGGGCAATGTCGAGCACCTGCACGTCGAGAATGGGGCGCTGCACATTCGATTCGTCGACCCGGCTCGGGTGTGGCGTTGAGCCCGGTTCGGCTTGCGATTCTGGCGGTGATCTGTGGCGTTTCCTCTGGGTGCTACCGGGTGGTTCTGACCGCTGAGCCGCTGTCCGCCTCTGTGGCGTTCCCGTCTGGCGCTGAACTTCCGGTTCCGACAGAAATTAAGCTTAAACCTACATTTCGCGCTAAAGTTGTCACCGTGAGTGCCACGAACTTTCGCTCGCTCGAGGTGCCTCTGCGCTGGTCTCCCCTACGTTGCTTCGGCCCCCGACAGACGGTGGATGTGCGCTTGGTGTCCGAGCATGGCGCGGCGGGGACCTGGGCGCGGTGACCCGACTGCGGCGGCCCTACGGCCGGTGGGGCTCGGAGTGCGTCGCGTCGATCAGCGCCTGATAGGGGCGAATGTCGCCCAGTAGCTCTGGATGCCACTGCACGCCCAGCGCGAAGGCTTCATCGGGCTCACCCATGATGGCTTCGATGAGCCCATCATCCGATCGTCCCACAACCATGAGCGAACCTGGGTCCGCCACGGCCTGGTGGTGGGTGCTGTTCACGTGGGCCACCGGACCGAAGATCGAGTGGGCGGCCTCGGTGAAGCGGACTTTGTGCCAGGGTTCTGCGGGGTCGGACAGCTGCTCGTGATCGATGCGACTGCCCACCTGGGTCCCGATGTCTTGGATGAGCTGGCCGCCGGCAGCCACCGCGAGCGCCTGCATGCCTCCGCACACGCCCAGTACAGGGATCCCTCTTGACAGGCAGCCTTTCGCGAGTGCGATCTCAACGGCGGTCCTGGCCTTTTCCACGCGATCCAACCTCGCCACGACCGCTTGGCCATACCATTCGGGGTGGATGTCGAAGTGCCCTCCGGTGAGCAATACGCCATCACACATTTCGAGCAGCTCATCGGTGTTGGACGCGCCGGGAGGAACCAGGAGCGGAATGCCGCCAGCAGTGCGGACGGCTTCGACGTAGAGCTCTCCGATCCAGACCTCGGACCGTTTGGGCCGGACCCTTCGACTCCCAGCGGTCGGTGGTCCCCCATCTCGGCGGTCTGTGGTGATGAAGATGACTGGCTGCACGGCGCAACGTTACG
>JBGCER010000439.1:0-4600 GCA_045106515.1 Myxococcota bacterium | reverse complement strand
GGCGCCCAGTAGGTTCGCCATGGTGCCGAATGTCGCCTCTCCGGCGCTGGCAGCGGGAGCACGCTCTCGACCCGGGCGCGACGGGGCTTTGACGCCATCGGCGCTGAAGCTCACGCGCTTCTGCTCTAGATCGACGCGCAGGACGCGCACCGCCATGGTGGCGCCTGGCGTATAGGTTTCGGCCAAACTCGCTTCACGGTCAGACGTCAGCTGCGAGCGTGGGACGAGGCCTTCGACCCCGTCGATGTCTACGAACAGCCCAAAGTCTTGGATGGAGGTGATGATGCCTTCATGGAGGTCCCCGGGTTGCAGGGAGTTCCACAGCGAGGCCGTCCGGTCCGCGAGCTCCATCTCTTGGAGGCGGCGCCGGGAGAACACGGCACGATCCCCAGTCTCGATGACCAAGAATCGAAGCGTCTTTCCGACAAAGCTGTCCAGATCAGCCGAGCGCAATCGGTCCATATGGCTGGCCGGGACAAAGCCAGTTTGATCGCCTACTTGCACGGTGAAACCGCCGGTGTTCCGACTGCCAACCACGCCTTCGACCGGGATCTTGGAGGCCATGGCTTCGTCGAGGAAGCCAGCCGCGAGGGCGCCGGTGAGGCGGGTCGACACGTCGATGTCCTGACCATTCGTCCAGACGATCCAGACCTCCAGGGTCTCGCCCTCTTGAACGTGAGGCACTTCTTCACGGTCCAGAATGGCTTCGGACTTGAGCTGAACGTCGAGGTACACCTCTTGGTTCGTGACTCGAGTGACGACGCCGCTGATCTTTTGGCCTTCTTGCAGCCGTTTGCGCTGCGGCTGAGCATCCATCAGCGCGGCGATCTCCGACATGTCCATGCTGGCCAGGGCTTCTAGGCCGTCCAGGTTCACCGACACCTTAGGGGTGGAGCTGCTGCGCACCGCGTTGGGATCGGGGCGGTCGACGCGTCGAACCGCTTGCACCGCACCCTTTCGATCCTCGACAGAGCCTGAGCTCTCCGGGGCCGCCTGATGGGCGACAGGCGTGCGGGAAGAATCATCGGTGTCGGAGGGACGACGGCGGATAGGCGTCTTGCGCGTCACGGGGACCTCATGGAAGGGGGGCCGGGTAACGCGGTTGGCGATAGGGGGCGGCGATGTCATTTCTGGATGCCTGGGACTATGAGCTGCCGGACGACCTCATCGCAAGGTATCCAACCTCGCGACGAGATCATTCTCGGCTGATGGAGTTGCCGATTAACGGGGGTCCCCTCGTCGATCGCCGCTTTGATGCGCTGGCTTCCCGGCTCGCCCCCGGCGACCTCCTTGTTGTGAACAACACTAAGGTGCTGCCATCCAGGGTGTTCTGCAGGCGCCCGACGGGCGGAAAGGCCGAGCTCTTGGTGCTCGATGCTGAGAGTTCTCCGGCTCGCGCGCTCGCTCGCCCGGCCAAGAAGCTCGTGCCCGGCACCATCCTCGAGCTGGATGGGGGAGGCCAGGCGCGAGTTGTGGGCCGTGGACATGCACCCGGTGAGGTGCTGGTCGAGTTTGGCCGGCCGACCCAAGACGTGCTCAATGAGATCGGGGAAATGCCGCTTCCTCCCTATTTGAGGCGTGATAGTGAGCAGGCGGATCGAGATCGATATCAGACGATTTACGCCGCCCATGCCGGATCCGCGGCGGCGCCAACCGCCGGCCTGCATTTTACGCCCGAGGTGTTCGCCGCCTTAAAGGAGCGGGGCGTCGGCGTGGCCGAGGTGACGCTGCATGTGGGGCTCGGCACGTTTCGTCCCCTGACGGACGAGGACGTGGAGCGCGGCTCCCTGCACCACGAGGTCTACGACGTTCCGGAGTCCACGTCTTTGGCGGTGCGAGACACACGGAGATCCGGCGGGAGAGTGGTTGCGGTTGGCACCACCACCGCGCGTACCTTAGAGAGCGCCACTCCCGACGGCGCCGAGTGCCCAGCACCTGGCGCGGGTACAACCACTCTTTTCATTCGCCCACCCTACGCGTTCAAAGCCGTAGATGGGATGATCACCAACTTCCACCTGCCTCGGAGCAGCCTGCTCATGCTCGTCGCGAGCCTGTGCGGACACTCTCGCCTTCGAGACGCATACGCCCATGCCATCAAGCAGGGCTATCGGTTTTACAGCTATGGCGACGCGATGCTCCTCCTATGAGCTGAAGGCCCAGTGCGGGGCCGCTCGGGCCGGTGTTCTACATTTGCCCCATGGTCCGGTTCCCACGCCGGCGTTCATGCCGGTGGGCACACGTGCCAGCGTGCGGGGTCTGACGTCTGCCGAAGTGGCGGACACGGGGGCGAGCATGGTGCTGGCCAACACCTACCACTTGTGGGTCCGGCCTGGGCACAAGCTGATCGAGAGATTAGGAGGTTTGCACAGCTTTATGGCGTGGCCGGGGCCCATCCTGACGGACAGCGGCGGCTACCAGGTCTTCAGCATGCGGGCCCATGTGAAGATTAGCGAAGAAGGGGTGCGATTTAAGGATCCCGATGATGGAACCCTGCGTATGCTCACCCCAGAGCTGGTGGTTGAGATCCAGGAGGCGCTGGGGGTCGATGTGGCCATGCAGCTCGACGAGTGCCTGGTTCCCGATGCAGACCTCGATCGGGCGGCCAGAAGCACGGAGCGAACCACTCGCTGGCTCAAACGATGCCTGGCTGCGAGAACCAAGTTGGACCGAACCGCTCTTTTTGGGATTGTACAGGGGGGGATGTACCCGGACCTGCGCCGCGCACACGCCCAAGAGCTCCGTGAGCTCGACTTGGACGGCTATGCCGTCGGCGGCCTCTCGGTCGGAGAGGGGACGTCGGCGATGCGCGCCATGGTGGATGTGAGCGTGGCTGAACTCCCTGTCGACAAGGTTCGCTACTTGATGGGTGTGGGCATGCCGCGAGATCTGGTGGCCTCGATCCGGCAGGGAATCGACCTATTCGACTGCGTGATCCCCACCCGCGCTGGTCGACATGGGACCGCCTTTACGAGCGTGGGCAAGCTGACCGTAAAAGCAGCTCGCTTCGCCGAAGATCCAGGGCCATTGGATCCTAACTGCACCTGCGCCACCTGTACGACGTATAGCCGCGCATACTTGAGGCACCTAGCTAAAGCCAAGGAATTACTTATGAAACGCCTCGTGAGTCAGCACAATTTGGCCTATCTGGCAGGCTTGGTGGGACGAACCCGGGACGCGATCCTGCGAGGCGATGTTTCGGGCTTGGATGCACTGCAAGTCGAGGCCGAGGTGGCGAGTAACAACGGCGTCGGATAACCCCGCGCGGGCTCATAGATGAGCCTCGTGAAGGGCGTATTCGTCGCCGAAGCATCGCAGAGCCCTCACGGCGTTGCGATGCACCTGGACCTCGCCTCTTGACCGGCGGGCCTCTCGTGCTTCCCTTCGCGTGACCTCCCCTGGAGACTGGATGACCATCGCGCCCGCTCTGATCCCTGTCCTCGCCCAGGCCGCGCCTGCGGGCGGCGGTGGCTGGGTTGGCACCCTGCTTCTGTTCGGGGGCATGGCCGCGATTATGTATTTCCTGTTCATCCGCCCCCAGCAGAAAGAGAAAAAGGCTCGTGAAGAGCTGCTTTCTTCGCTCTCCAAGGGTGATGAAGTCGTGACGAATGGCGGCCTGCATGGGCGGGTGGCCAGCGTCGACGGTGAACTGGTGAAAGTTGAGCTCGGCCCCAAGACGGTCGTCACGGTCGAAAAGACGGCCATCACGCGAAAGGTTGGCGACGAGCCGACCGACGACTCCAAGAAGTAGGGGGCAGCCATGGAAGGCTCCCAGTGGTTTCGCCTGAGTGTGATCGTCGCGCTCTTCCTCGGCAGCTTTTACGTGCTGCTCCCAACGCTGTTCCAGGTCGATCCGGCCCAGGAAGGCATCGAAGCCATCAGCGACCAGGCTGGTTCGCTCGACAGCTTCAACCGCGAGTATGAGATCGCGGTTGTAGAGGGTGAACCTCAAGCTTTGGCAGAAGCCTTGGAGAAGCGCCTCCGGGCGAACAACGTCGGTATCGACGGCGTTGTGACCAAGGGCGGAAAGGTGGTCGTGCGCCGGTCGCTGACCACCAAGGCTCGCGACATCCTGGCGCAGATCGAGCCCGCACCCGGCATTGCGCTGCACGCCTTGGGCCTAGAGCTGCCTCCAGACGCGCCCACGAGCGCCGCTGGCCTCGCTGGATTGCCCATGATTTCTGGCTTGGCAGGTGGGCCTCCAGCCCAGCCCGCTTCGGACCTTCGGGTCAGCGCCGTGTCCGGCCCCACGGCGACCTTGTCCGCCCCGGCAACCTCCGCCGAGCCCCTCCTTGTGGTTGTCAACGATGCGGTTCGCGGCTTGATCGTGCCAGCCACCTCCGAAGACCCTCTGGTGCCCGCAGAGGCTGCGGGCTCGTACGCACCATTGGGTGGCTACAGCCAACTCGCTGCTGACCTCGCCGTCGAGCCCTTGCCCGGTGTGCTCTCCGAGATCGTCGGCGCGGTGACCGAGGACGACGAAGACGACACCGACGCGTCTGCCGATGAACGCGGCCTGCCCGATTGGTTGCTCGCGATTCTGCCCGACACGCGTATGCCCCTGGGTCTCGACCTTCAGGGCGGCATCGACATGACGGTGCAG